>JBDTQM010000258.1:0-5238 GCA_039932175.1 Specibacter sp. | reverse complement strand
CACACTTGAAAAAGCCAACACCACAACCTTTGCCCCCGGTGACCAACTGCTGCTCAAGCGGGAAAGCAGCTGTGAAGGCACCTTGCGGCCACTGGGTTCTGGCGAGGCTGGCGCCCCCATCATCATTGATGCCTACGGTCCCGGTGATGCCAAGCCAGTGATCAACGGCGCTGGCATTGATGCAACTGTCCAGCTGGACAACCAGCAGTACTGGGAAATTCGAAACCTGGAAATCACCAATGTCGACACCGATGCCGGCAAGCACTACAAGAATGAGCGTCGTGGTCTGGTCGTCAAGGTCCAGGACATAGGTCAGGCCAACTACTACCGGATTGAGAATCTGAACATCCACGATGTCTACGGTGAAGGCAAGAAGGACCTGAAGGGTTCCGGCGGCATTCAGTTTGAGGTGTACGCCTCCGATGTTGTTGCCGAGCGTGTCCCCACCTGGTTCAATGACGTGGTCATCGCCAACAACACCGTGGAAAACGTCAATCGCAGCGGCATCAACATGTCAACGCGCTGGAAGTGCCGGTCCGAGGTTGGCTGGGATGGTTGTGCCGGCGTGGACAGGGTGAACCTGCCGTGGACCCCGTCTACGGGCCTGGTGATCCGAGGCAACACTGTCAAGAATGTGGGCGGCGACGGAATTGTTGTTCAGATGAACAAGGACGCACTCGTTGAATACAACACGGTATCCGACACGGCCAACCGGCCCAATGGCTCCAACGCCGGCGTCTGGGCGTGGAACGCCGACGGCACCACGTTCCAGTACAACGAGGTGTTCGACACCAAAAAGCTTCCCGGCAACAACGACGGCAACGCCTTCGACGTCGACTACGGCACCAACGACACGCTGTTCCAGTACAACTACAGCCACGACAACGAGGGCGGCATGATGCTCTTTTGCGGTTGCGGTGGGCTCACCAGCCAGGCAACTTTTCGCTACAACGTTTCGGAAAATGACAAAGGGCGCATCAACTTCGTTGCCGGTGCCTCCGAGGCTGAGTTTTACAACAACACCATCATCCTGCCGGCCGGGTCCGGACACCTTCTGAACCAGACAACCGGCTCAGGAACCGCCATGCTGATGGCCAACAACCTCATCGTTGCCTCCGCACCCGTGGTGGACCAGTCCACCAACCACCCCGCATCCGTGAACATTCCTTGGCGCAACAACGCATTCTCCGGCCCGGGCGGTGCCTGGCCTCAGGGCTCGGCAAACGTGACCATCGCCGAGAAGCTGGCGCTGGCCGCGGGCAGCGGCATGGATCGTTTCAAGATTCAGGATGCCCAGCTCGCGGCCAAGGGTCTTCCCATCGCACCCGAGGGAACCACTGACCTGTTTGGCAACATTGTGCCCTCCTCCTGCGCCCCTGACATTGGTGCGTTCCAGTTCAGTTCCGTCAATGACGGCGGCTGCTCCGTGCTGGATAAGAACATCGTGGCCGGAGCGTCGCTGCAGAATGTTGGCGTCCGCACAAACACCACCTACAAGGTTGCCGGGAGGATGTCCACCGGTTCGACACTTTCCGTCACCAACCCCCGGGGTTTCGTGACCCCGGCAGGTGCGAACGGTGAAGTTGTTTTCAGGACCGCCATGGATGCAAGCACCATCACTATTTCATGCACAGGCGCTGGCGACTGCACCCAGGTCAATATGGTAGAAATTGACGACCGGATTGTCGACGGGTCATTCGACTCGCTCACTAACACCCCCTGGAGTGCTTGGAATACCTCTCGCGACGCAGCCAAGGCCGTCACAGGCTCCTACGCGCTGAAAATCACCGGCACCGGTTCTACGGAGCAATCCCCCGTGGTCCTGCAGCCCAATACCGACTACCTGTTCAGCGGCTGGGTTTCCTCCGGGGACGGCACGGCCGTGCGCATGGGCCTGAAGAACTTTGCCGGAAACCCGAACCCGGCCATTCCGGGGCAGTTTGAAAAGTCCGAATCCGTGACTGCAGCCGAGATGAAATACACCACGATTGCCTTCAACTCTGGAACCACCCAGTCCGTCACGGTTTACTGCTACAAGCCCGGCGGCGCCGGAGCAGGTTACTGTGACGACATCACCATGACGGCGGCAACCCAGGCTCCGGCGGCATCCTTGAACCCGGTTGATACCACAGTGACCCAGGGCAACGACGCATACTTCTTCAGCAGCTTTGTCGGCGCGCCCCGCACATCTGTGCTGTGGCAGTCGAATGCGACAGGCGGGTGGGCTGACATGCCAGTGAAACCGGGCACTGCCCTCACAGTTCCGGCTGTGACAATCGGTATGGACGGGGTCCAATACCGTGCCACAATCAATGGGCCCACAGGCCAGGTGGTTTCCGAGCCGGCAGCCTTGAACGTTGTCAACGCGCTCGGAGCCCCCCTTGTCACTGGCCAGCCCGCAGCTGTGACAGCCACAGCTGGGGACAGCGTGAAATTCATTGCGACGGCAACTGCCAACCCGGCTGCGACTGTTCAATGGCACGAGTCTTCTGACGGAGAAAACTGGACAGCCATCCCCGGGGCAACGACGGCAACCCTCTCCATCGCCGCGGTGGAGTCAAGCCAAAACGGTAGGAGCTTCCGGGCAGTCTTTAGCAACAGCCTGGGCACTGCCACCAGCTCAGCTGCTGCACTGAAGGTGCAGGCGGTTGTGACGCCGACACCGTCGCCGAGTGCGGACCCGACTGACCCCGCAACGGCGCCGACCCAGGAGCCCACCATACCGGCGGCCACTGTGCCGGCACAGACAACGCCGGCCGCCGGTGCATCCGGAGGGGCGGACAGTTCTGATGGTTCACTGGCCAACACGGGTGCTGCATCGACGGCACTGATGCTGTCGGTTGGGGCGCTCATGCTGTTGATCGGCGGAGCCGCCGTAATGATCCGCCGCCGCAAACAATCACACTAGGTGACACACCACTGTTCACTTGACTGCTGGTTGAAGGAACGGCAAGAGCACCCGAAACGCAACCGCGCCCCCCTGCATCATGCCAGGGTGGGCGCGGTTCTTTTGTTTCTAATCGAGCCTTGAAGCTGGTGCCGGGCACAGGTCAATGCAATGCACAGAAAGTACATCCTTGCCCGGGCGATCCCCCGGCAGGGTATTTAGGACCTACTTGGAGCTGTTCTCCACGAACAGACACTCGACGGGCCGGTGATTGTTGGAGCTATTGGCGGCGACTTCCTTCCCATCCACGCTCACGGAGCAGGAGATGTCATCCGTGGCGCCCGAAGGGTACTTAGCCAGGACAAACACCTTGGTGAACGTCTGCCTCGCGGGGATGGACAGGGTCTGGGTGTAGGGGAGTGTTTGCTGAGTCATCTCCGCGCCTGTCTCCTTGCCATCGTCCGTAACAACCAAGGACTTCACAAGGGCGCTGCCCTTGGTACCATTCACTTTGACTGTGACGGTGCTCCCGCCGTCGATATGCGCAGGGGCCGAGGGTTCCGTGGCGGCCGCCACCGTGGCGCTGGATGCCGGCGGTGTTGTTTCGCTGGTATTGCCGGCGCCGGCGTTTTCAAGGGCTACAGGGGAGCAAGCCGCTAGTGACAGGCCAAGCAGGGCCACCGATGCCACACCGAACAGGGGCGCGAGGCCGCGGCGGGATTGTTTTACTTCAGTAATCATCCTTCGATTATCGCAAAGACGCGTGCCGGCGGAAAAATACCGGGGTACCCAGCCTGGATTTTGCATGAGGATCGGGTCGTTGTCCCGACCCGGTCTTGATTCCCGCTTGGGCTGTTTTGCTTTTTGGGCGTGTTTGATGGGACTGAACATTGGAGGTTTTCACGACCCAGGCGTCGGCGCGCTCCTCCCCGGACTGGTTCAAGGCTGGTTGCCAGTACTCCTTGCCACTGATCCACACAACAATGCGTACCTTCAAGACCGGCACCGGGCAGGGAACAGGGAACTGCACCCCCAACGAGTCGAAGTGATTCAGGAATTTTCATGAGGCCCTGGCGCTATTGGTGCGCACCAAGTTCCCTCCACCGATGATTTGGCCGTCCTGGCCTTAGAAACTGTCCCGGAGCTGGGCAACGGCCTGAGTGAAGACGTTGATGAGGTCCTCGGAACTTTTGGCGCCGACATTGCCCGCGCCCATTGCCACGGCCAGGATCTCATCTGTTGAGGTGCCGGCACCCTCATCAACGCTGGCAATGAGTTGAGCCACTTTTGGGCAAAGCAAAACCCCTCCAACCCAACGCTTCCGCAGGTCAGAGGGGTATTGAAGTGGAGCTAAGGAGATTCGAACTCCTGACCTCTTCGATGCGAACGAAGCGCGCTACCAACTGCGCCATAGCCCCCTGGCAGCCAGTTCACTGCCGTTTTCATAGACTAAACCAGCAATCCACCAGAATCCACTCAATCACCCAAACCAATCGAAAAGTGTCGTTGGCGCAGGGTCAGCGCTTCGCCCGCAGCCACTGCCCAAAGCTGAGCTCGCCCACGGCATGTTCGGGCACCAGGTTCTTGCCGTGCCGCAAGAACGAGCCGAAGGAGCCCGGCAGTGGCATTGATGTCACTCTCGCCTTGCTGCCGGTGATAAACCTCCACTCCTGCGCCAGCTCCTTCATGCTCAGAACGGTGGGCCCACCGACAACAACACTCCGATGCCCAGAGCCGCCATCCAACACTTCCGCTACAAGCACCCGGGCCACGTCCGCCGTCGAAATTGGTTGGAAGGAGACACCGCGGAAGGCGGGGATGACGCCAACCTTGGCCCCCGCGGCAAAGATGCCAGCCACCAGATTGTGAAACTGGGTGGCGTACACAATGCTGGTGGTCATGCCGGAATGCTCGTAGCTCAGGGCCCGCGCCGCCTGCGCCTGGTAATAGCCCATGGCGCACTCCCCTGCCCGGACTATCGTCAGCAGAACGCACCGTCCCACGTCAGCTCGGGCAGCAGCGCCCAGAACCGCCACCGAGGTGACGGGCAACGCCCGCAATCCTGCACCTGAGCGGGCATCCAGAGTCTCAATGAGCGCATCAACTCCAGCCATGCCAAGGTCCACGCCCTCGCCCGTACCGAAGTCAGCGTGGACGTACTCCGCCCCGATCACCCTCGCCTCGGCAGAAGGCGGCCTGCGGCTCAAGGAGCGCACTTGGTGCCCTCCGGCAATGGCGGCCTCCACGACAGCCCGCCCGGCCAGTCCCGTCCCGCCTGCAACAGCAATCAAAACCATGAATCACACACTACGCCCGGAAGGGCAAAACAGCTCCCGAACGTACAGAAGATG
>JBDTQM010000257.1:0-5247 GCA_039932175.1 Specibacter sp. | reverse complement strand
ATGCCGCGCAGATAGGCGGAAACATAGGTGTACATGACGTTGTGACCCATCATCAAGGCCACGATCACCGCAAGGACCACAGCAATCCCCGGCAGTCGCAGGACACGGGTCATCGGCACTCGCGATGCGGCCCGCTGGCCCGGCGCATTCGGGATCAGGATCACGGCCAGGACGGCGGTGGCCACAGCCAGAATCGACAACGCCCCGAAGGACCAGCGCCAATCCAAGGTTGTGCCGAGCCACGAGCCCAAGGGCGTCCCGACAGCCAGGCCGAGGGGGGTGCCGATCGAGGCGACCGCCAAGGCCCGCCCGGCAAGGTGTGCAGGGGTGATGCGGCGGGCGTACCCCGCCAGCATCCCCCAGAGGACGCCGGAGAATGCGCCGGCAACGAAGCGTGCCCCGAGTGAGAGCACCACGTCGCCGGACAGGGCCGTGACGATCGTGGCGGCAAGGAAGCCGAGAATGCCCACCAGGAAGACGGGCTTGCGACGCATGCCGCGCGTCAGGGCCACTGCCGGCAGGGTCGCGATGACTGTGCCCAGGGCGTAAGCGCTGACGAACTGGCCGGCCGTTCCCTCGGTGACGCTCAAGCCGGCAGCGATGTGCGGCAGCAGTCCCGCGGGCATGGTTTCGGTGGCGATCAAGATGAATCCCGTCAGTGCCATCACCAGCAGGGCCGCCCAGGGCAGGCGGTCGCCGGCGGGAAAATTCCGGCCTGGCCGTGGGGGTTCCTGCACATCCGTGTCAGTGCGGGGGACGGGCTCCGGCAGTAGCTGCGGGTGGGCTTGGCCGACGGCGTCCGGAAAAGTTGCTCGAGTCACTGTGGATCCATTCCTTTCTGGCATGTGAATGGGTGGGGGTGCTTGCTCGGGTCACGGTTGCCCCGTGCTCCCTCTACCCAACACGAGAACCACGGCAGCAAACAGGCCGCGTTGTTAGGGGGTACCGGCAGGGACCCCCTGGGCGGCCGCGGGCAGGACAAGGTGGGGCGCCGTGCACAGTACAGTGGGCAGCGCCGTGCAGGTGCTCACACTGGTGGCGGGTGTTCCTATTGGTCCAGGTCAGCGGGCAGGCTGCGGTGCTGCTTCGCTTCCGCAGGCAAAGAGGCGGGCGTGGCGCCCCTTTCAGCTTGCCTGTTGGTTGCCGCCCAGATGGCCAGCAGCCGAAGGCCGTCCTCCGAGGGGGAACCCGGCTCGGCGCTGTAGGTAATCATGGTCAGTCCCGGCGTTGCCGGCAGTTCCAGGGCATCGAAATGAACCTTGAGCTCGCCGACCACCGGATGGTGGAAAGCCTTTGCGCCCGTCCTGTGCAGGCGGACATTGTGTTGGGCCCAGCGCTTGCGGAACTCCTCGCTGCGGGTTGAGAGTTCCCCGATCAGATCCGTCAGGCACTTGTCGAAGGGGTTCCGCCCGGCCTCGGTGTGCAGCATGGCGACGGCCATGTCCGCAGCAAGATTCCAGTCCGGGTACAGCGATTCGGACCGGTGGTTAAAAAAGGCAAACCGGGCAAAATTTACGGGCCGAACCGGATCCTCGAAGGCATCGCAATACAAGGCGCGGCCCAGGTCGTTGAATGCGACGACGTCCAGGCGGCCGTTTTGCACGAACGCCGGGATGCCCACCATGCTGTCCAGAATGCGCTGCACGCTGGGATGGATTCCCTTCGCGGGTTGCCGGCGCGGGCGTGCTGCCGGCGCGGCCGTCCGGGCCAGATTGAACAAGTGTTCGTGCTCTGCTTCGTTCAGCTGAAGGGCCCGTGCAATGCCCTCCAACACTGAGTCCGAAACGCCGGCAAGGCCGCCGCGCTCAACACGCGTGTAATACTCCACGCTCACGCCCGCCAGCAGGGAAACTTCTTCACGCCGAAGGCCCGGGACGCGCCGGACGCCGCCGAAGGTGGGCAGCCCGGCCTGCTCGGGTGTTAGCTTTGCCCGCCGGGAGGCAAGGAATTCCCTGATTTCACTGCGGTTGTTCATACCCCCAACGTTACGTCCCCCGGCCGCCTGCAAGGGAGTCCCTGTCAGGGCCTGTCTCCGTTATTCGGGTGCCCAGGCACAGGGCCCTCCCGTGGATCGGCGGCACGTGCAGCACAGCCGGCCTGGGCCACCACGGGCCGGACCGCCCGCGGAGTCAGACCGACAGCCGCTGACACAGACGAAGCGCCACGTGCTTTGTGCGGGCCTCGGTCCGACTCGGCGGGAGGGAGGCAGGACGACGGCACGGAGGTGCCCCTGCGTTCGTTAGGTCCCGGTCCGCGGCGCGCCGGCAGCAAACCAGGCGTCGATGACGGCCGTGGTGATTTCGGCCGAGCGCTCCGCCGCGTCGTCAACATGTGTCAGGAAGTCGGCGTCGGACGTCGGACCGCACAAATCGGAGATGCCCCGGATGGCAAGGAACGGCGCGCCGTGGATGTGGCAGGTCTGGGCGATGGCGGAGGATTCCATGTCGGTGGACAGAACCTGCTCAAACAGGGCTTTGATGACAGCAGAGCGCTCGTGGCCAACAAAGGAATAGCTGGACACCATGAGCCCGTGATGCACCGTATCCACCAAGCCATCCCCGGCAGTGTCCACGGTGCTGGCTTCCACCAGGAATTGCGGCACCGGGTACGACGTCGGCATGCCCGGGACCTGTCCCAGCTCGTACCCAAAGGCGCGTGCGTCGGCGTCGGCGTTGATCATGTCTGTGCCAATCACAACATCGCCCACCCGCACGGCATCGCCCAGCCCGCCGGCACTGCCGGCGCTGATGACCAACGGGGCAGGTGCCTCCGGCTCATCCTTATTCGCCAGGAGCAGCGCGGCGGTGGCTGCCCCCGCGGCGTTGACCAGACCAATGCCGCCCTGGACCAGAAGTGTGCCGTGGCCGTTGGTGACGGCCGTGCGCTGGACAGCATTGCCGATCCGCACCGGTTCACCGACGGATGTGGCACGCTGCAAAAAAGGGGTGAGTTCCTCTTCCATGGCAACAATGATGATGACTTCGATGGTGCTCAAGCGGCGACCTGCTCCCACACTGCGCGCTGCGCCAGAAAAGCCCGGGCGGCATCCTGGGCTGCTTCCAGCGAGTGGTTTGCTCCCCAGCCGCACTGGACTTCGTTGGCCGCCGGGACCTCCGTGGCCTTCAATACGTCTGTCAGGGTGGCTTCGATAAGGCCCACCGCGCCGGCAATGTCCGGCTCGCCCGCAAGGATCAGGTAGTACCCGGTTTGGCAGCCCATGGGGGAGAAGTCGATGACAGCCTGTGAATGGTTCCGGGAGCTTTCGGCAAAGAGGTGCTCCAGGGAATGGACGGCTTTCATGTCCAAATGGGCCACGTTGGGTTGGGTGAACCGGACGTCATATTTAGTAATAACATCCCCAAGCGGGAGCACCTTGCTATCGGCCACCCGCACATAGGGTGCTGCGACCGTGCGGTGGTCAAGATTGAAAGACTCTACGTTCATGCGTGAGGGATTCATGGTTTGGCTTTCATGCGTAGGTGTCGAAGCGCTGGCTTCCTCGCGGCGGGTACTTTGCCATTTTTATCCTAGCCGCCGGGGCCCCGGATGGCCGTGTGCGCGGGCGGACCGGCTGTGTGGTCCATACTCCACGCCGGCTTGGGGCATGCGCACCTCCAGCTGCTTAACTTGCGCAGGAATGACACTGGCGCAACGCCAGCGCCCCGGCCTGCGCACAACCAAAGTTAACTTTGCTCATGCGCAGGCCCCGGCAGCGTTGGTGCGCATGCCCAAAGTTGAAGACAGCGGCCGGGCAAGTAGTCCGCCTCAGGCGAGGCCGAGTTCGGCAAAGGCTGCGGCAATTCCGTCCTGGCTGGGCGGCGGTGCCGTGCGGTCCGCCAAAGCCAGCAATTCGGGGCTGGAACCTTCAATTGCAACACCGACTCCGGCGAACGCGATCATCTCCAGGTCGTTTTGACCGTCACCGAATGCGATGGCGTCGTCCCTGGCAATGTTCAGGTGCGCGATGGCGGCGGCAACGCCGTCGGCCTTGCTGATGCCGCGTTGGTACAGCTCCCCGGCATGGGAGCCTTCGTCGGCAATTGAATTGGCAACGACGGCGACTTCGGGGCCAATTTCAGCCACTATGTCCGCCATGGGAATTGGGGATTCGAACACGGAGACCTTGGCGAACAAGGGGGAGTTTTGGGTCCAGTGCTCAAGCGACCCCAGAATGGCTGAGGACCCCTTGGGCTGGCCGTCGGCCGACATCCGGAAATGGGCCTCAATGATGGCGCGCAGCCGCGTCTCGGCGGCCGGGGCCACATGAAGTGACTCCTGCGCTTCCAGGACGTAGACGGCGTCGTGGGCATCCAGCACTTCAACAGTCCTCCCAGCAAGAACTGCCGGGAAGCGCGTGTCCCGCAGCACCTCGCCCGCCACTTCAACGTAGGCGCCGGCGCTGGCAATCAGTCCGTCAAAGCCTGCCTCGAGGATGTGTTCAGGGAGCATCGAGACAGGCCGTCCGGTGCACAGCAAAACCTTGTGGCCCGCTTTCCGGGCTGCGCGGACTGCCTTAACATGGGCCGCGGGGACAATCCCCAAGTCCGCGTAGGTCCCGTCAACGTCGAGAAAGATTGCGTGGATGGTGCTTGCTTTGGTTTTTGGCTCGGCGGTCATGATCAGGGAGTCTACCGGGGCCCTGTGGTGATCTTTGCACCGGCGCCGGGGGTGGCGAACGTAGACACCGGTCACATCTTGTCTGCACCCTGGGAGAAGGATATGCAACCTGTCTGCCGGGCAGGATTCGATCATTGAGCCTTTGTTGGCTTGGTGTTGGGGTCCTTTTTGGCCAAATGTGTTCGGCTTGGCACCTACCTTTGGAGAAGTAATGACCCATGTGGTCTTGGCCCCAGTGAAGCGGCCGCAGCAAATTTCCGGTGTTGGCGTGGCCCCCGGCCGGGTTGTGGGACAGGTGCGGCAGATGCCCAAGCCCGCCCAGGAACCCGCAGCCCCGCAGCCCGGGACAGCCGGTGCCGCGGTGGATTCCTCCGCCATGGACGGCCGGCGCTTCAAGGAAGCTGCCAAGGCCGGCGCAGACCAATTGCGGGCCCGCGCCGCCACGGCCAGTGGTGGCCGGGAAGTTCTGGCGGCAACGGCCCTGATGGCCAACGCCCCCATGCTGGGCAAGCCAGCCATCAAATTCCTGGCCGCCGTGTCCTCCGTTCTGGCAACACTGACGCTGGCCCAGGCCCGGCAACTCGCTGTCACCGCGCTGGCAGCGCTGTCCGCCACGGCCGCCAGTACCGT
>JBDTQM010000256.1:0-5269 GCA_039932175.1 Specibacter sp. | reverse complement strand
TCTGACGTTGCACAACGTCAGACTCGGCGCCCCTCCGTCAGACTCGATGCAAGGAGCCCGGTGCAGGACCGCCGTCGTGCTTGCCGGATCAGGCGTCAAACAGGCCCCGGACGTCCTCGGCAGTGATGGCGGCCGAGAACATGGCGTCGTCATCCATGACGGAGCTGAACAGCTTGGCCTTCTTCTCCTTCAACGCCATGACCTTTTCCTCGATGGTGTCCTTGGCCACCAACCGGTACACCATGACGTTTTTCGTTTGCCCGATCCTGTGCGTACGGTCAACGGCCTGGTTTTCGGTGGCAGGATTCCACCACGGATCCAGCAGGAAGCAGTAGTCGGCTTCGGTGAGATTCAAACCAAACCCGCCGGACTTCAGGCTGATGAGGAACACCGGGGCAGTGCCTGATTTGAAACTGTCAATAACCTGGCCACGCTTGCGGGTCTTGCCGTCCAGGTACGCGTACTCAATCCCTGCGGCGTCCAGGCGTTCCCTGGCCTTGCCCAGGAACGACGTGAACTGGCTAAAGATCAGTGCCCTGTGCCCCTCCGCCACCACGTCTTCAAGCTGTTCGAAGAGGACGTCCAGTTTGCTGGACGGGGCACTGGCATACTTCGGATCCACCAGGGAGGCGTCCAGGCTCAGCATCCGCAGCGTGGTCAGGGACTTGAAAATGGCGAAACGGTTCTTGTCCATGTCGCCGAGCAGCCCCAACACTTTTTGGCGTTCGCGCTGGAGGTGCCGCTGGTAAATGGTGCGGTGCCGCGGCGCCAAGTCCAGCTCCAGCACCTGCTCCTGCTTGGGCGGCAGCTCCTTGGCCACCGCATCCTTGGTGCGGCGCATGATCAGGGGCCGGATCCGGCGCCGCAACTGCTTGAGCCGCTCCGAGTCCCCCTCCTTCTCCACCGGTTTGCGGTAGTAGTCGGCAAAATGCGTTGGCGACGGGAACAAGCCGGGCGAGGTGATGGCAAACAGCGACCACAGCTCCATCAGGTTGTTTTCCATGGGCGTGCCGGTGATGGCCAGCTTGAACGGTGCAGGGAAGGAGCGCGCCAACTGGCTGGCCTTGGTCAGGTGGTTCTTGACGAACTGTGCCTCATCCAGAATCAACCCGGCCCATTTCTGGCTCGCATAGGCCTCATGGTCCAACCGGAACAACGTGTAGGAGGTGATGACGACGTCGGCCGCGCCCACCAGTGCGGCCGCGTCGCTGCCGCTCCTGCGCAGGGTGTCAGTGACGGCGTTGGTGTCCAGGGTGGGGGCAAAGCGTCGGGCCTCGGCCTCCCAGTTGGACACCACCGAGGTGGGTGCCACAACCAGGAAAGGTTTGGCATTGGCGCCCGCTGGCACCGCAGCCTTGGCGTGGGTGATCAGGGCCAGGGTTTGCAGTGTCTTGCCGAGCCCCATGTCATCCGCCAACACCCCGCCCAAGCCGTTCTTGAACAGAAAGGCCAGCCAGTTGAAGCCCTCCTGCTGGTAGGGACGCAGCGATGCCTGCAGCGTCTCCGGCACGGGGACGGCGGCCATCTCCTGAAGTTCAAGCAGCCCGGTGACAGACTTTTCCCATGCTGCGGCTTGTTCGGCCGTCGTGGCGAGTTCCTTGAGCTCCTCCCACAGGCCCGCCTGATAGCGGCTGATGGTCAAGAATTCACCCGGTTCCTGCAGGTTCCGGGCTTCTTCAATGAGTCTGCGCAATTGCTCAAATTCAGGCTGGTCCAGCGCAAAGTAGTGGCCGTTGGGCAGCATCAGGTGATCTTCTTCGGCGGCCAGGGCCAGAAACAGTTCGCCAAATTCAATGTCCACGCCATCCAAGGTGACGCAGACACCCAAATCAAACCAGTCGCCGTCGTCCGTTCCCTTGGTGCTGATGCCAATTTGCGGCGTGCCGGTCAGCTCGGTGTAGTCCGGGACCGTGCCTGTGGTGTCCACGCGAACATGCTCCATGGCGGCGAGCACGGGCAAGGCCTCGGTGCTGAAACGGGCTGCCGCAACCTCCTTCAAATGAACGGGCTCATTACTGCCCGGGTGCAGGCTGAGCGCGTGCGGAAAGGATTCCCGGGTGGCAGCCGGGAAATCGACGAGCATCTCCACCACGGACTTGAGCAGCCGTGCCTCGAAGGCGTCGTCGCGGTAACCGGTTTCGCTGCTGACCATGGAGTACCTGGTGGTGGTCTCCCCGGCTGCGTACTCCCAATGCCAGTGAAGTTCCACGGCGGGTCCGGCGGCTTTGTGGCTTTTGGTCAGGCCGGCAGTCTTACGTTTCGCGGCTGGCACCGGCGGGACGTGGACCACCGTCAGCACCAGTTCAGGGTCCCGTATCTCGGGCAAATCTGACGCGTCGCCGCCGGGGCGCAGGTCCATGCTGTTGCGCAGCTGCGGGTAGTAGGTGCCCAGGAATTGTTCGCGGGCGGAGGCGGGGATGTCCACCGGGGTCCGCGCATTGATCAGCAATTTCAGTGCCTCCCCGATGGATCCGGAGATGGGCGCAAAATTAATGTTCTTTTGCGTCAACTCAACGCTGTTCTTGCCGCCATCCCACCAGAAAAGACCGTGAGCTGGAGTGCCCAGGGCGCCGATGGCCGTCGGATCCAGTACGGCGCCCTGGGCCTGTGCCATCGGGACCAGGCGGAGACCGCCGTCGTCCGCTGACACAAGCTCCGTGCTGACGCGGGCCTCGGGCACCCTGGTGACGCCGGTGCCTTTTCTGGATGTGACCAGCTTCAGGCCGATGTGGCCAGCCTGGTCCAGCAGGTTCCACAACAAGGGCGAATTGAAGTCATCAAAATACACCCACTTGCCGGTGTTGTGGACCTTTCTCGTGGCCATGTACAAGGAGTGAAAAGTTTTCAGCCAGTCGGTGTGCACTGTGTTGAAATCTTCGGGGTAATAGGTGCGATGCAGCGCATCCCAGCCGAGATTTCCAACAATCCATTTGCCTGCTTCGCTTCGCATGACCGGCCGCACGCCGAGCCTGACGCGTGGTTGCCGCGCTGCTTTGGTGCTGGTTGTTCTGCCGTTCGTCCTTGCGCCGTACCGGGCAGAGTATGGATTCTGAGGTTCTTCGAGCAGTTCAAATTGCAACCCCATGGGAATCGGAGCAGCCCCGGCCGGGGCGGTGGCCCGGGTGCTCCCCCAATACGTGGGTGCCGCCACCACTGGCGGATGCAGGATCCCCTCCAGCTGCTGCACCCACGGCGCCGGCTTGGCAGGAACCGCCTTCTTGGGCTTCGCCTTGCTGGTTTTGGCTTTGGCTGTTTTGGCTGTTTTGGCTTGGGCTGTTTTGGCCTGGGCTTGCAGCGATGCAAACAGCTGCAGTTGTTCCAGCTGCGTTGTTGCGGGTAGTTGTGCCGGCGGGTCCGGTTTGGCCGCATCAAGGTCCCCGCCTGACTCCAGCAAGCGGTTGGTGGTGAACACCAGGGCCGCCACATGCTTGCAGTTCCATCCCACGGGGCAGCTGCACTCGCCCTCAAGGAGAACGGCGCCTTTCGGCGCATCCTCGAAAGTGACGCTTGTTGAGTAGGTCTCTCCCCTGCTGCCGGATACACGGCCTTGCAACTCAAGCTTGTCCTCCACCCACTTGATGTTGCGGACATGCCCGTTGACGGCATAGTCGAGCCCGCGGTGCACTGCAGCGGGGCCAACAAGCGTCCTGAGGGCCGCGTATTCCACGTAGGGGACGAGAGAAAGATCCATGCATTTAACGCTACACATAGCATCGGACGTCACTGTGCGTGTTTGAACGTCACCATCCCATGGTGTAAGGGTGCCTGGGAGCAGGTGGAAGTAACCCGGGGCGCATTGTCTCGTTCGCTGGTAAGGGATCTGAGTCGGAACTTGGATTCATTCATGGGCACAAATGGCACAAACCTCCCGTTGTTGGTCCCGTGCTGCGGTGGATCAACGTCCATGGTCTCCAATCTAATCTGGGGCCAGATCCGCTCGAGTGGCTATCAACAAGGGCACAGAACATGGCACGAATCGTTTTTGAAGAAAGCATCAACGAGGCTCCGGCGGAGATCGCTGCCGCACTGAGGACGAGCTCTTGGCAAGCGCCGCCGAAACATGGAGCCAGCTCATGGTAAGCCTTAAATCCCTTGTGGAGACCGGAACCGGAATGCCGTTGCATCACGCACAGTAGGCTAATCGACGAGTTCGGCGCAGGTTAGAACCTGCGCCAGTCGTCGACACCGGAGGGAGACCATATTGGACCGTCCTTTGTAGCCGGGCCGGTTTCGCCGTCCCGAAGGGACGTCCCAGATAGCTAAGTCCAGAGTGTCCCGCAAGCCGGTCCACCCCCGGCGCAAGAGACACCCAAAATTCTCAGGACCACGACTACCGCGTTTCCTCCACTGGTCGATTCCCATATAACCCGGCCGCAAAAATGCCCGGTTCCGCCGGGCCCTATACGGGACAGGATATGAAGACGCCCAGGCATGATCGAGTCAGATGCCGGTGGTCCCTGGTCAGTGAGACAGATCCACAAAATGATCCGACGGCAGGAGACAGATCTTGCTAACGGTCCAGGCGTAGTGAGAGTGGTCCGCTGTAGATGAGATGGGACGGCTGCGCCGGCAGAAATAGGGCGGATGACCCGGCTGAACCAGTCCATTCGCCCTACCTGCGGCCCGTCGATGCAAATACTGTTCTGAGCATCGGGCCGGCATCAGTGCGGCCCTGGAATGAACAGGGAGGTATGCAATGAAAATTCTCGTGGCAGGTATTTGGGCAGCCATGGTGGCGCCCTTTGCGATTGCTGCAATTTCCGGCGGTCCCGGCGCACCGTGGGGGCATGTGGCCTTCCACAGCGGCTACACTTCTGCAGCCGCACCAGCGGTGGTTCTGCTGTGCCGGTTGCGCCGAAGCACCCACATCAAGGCCTTGCAGCTGTTGAGCCCTTTGCTGGCCGGCGCCCAGATCTTGTTCATTATTGGGCAGCTGGGCGAACTGCTGATCATTGGCCTGCAGCACGGGCCGCAGCCGGGCCATGAGGCCCTGCAGGATGCGCGCCACGACGTTGCAACTTTGGCGTTGACGGGGCCGGGACTGCTGGGCACAGCGGCCCTTCTTGTCGCACTGACATGGGCGGTTGTGGCAACCCGGCGTGCGGAGGTGGGTCCCGCTGCCGTGGAGTGGCTCCGCCCCACAAAAAACGCGGCGCCTGCCCACCGTGGACGGGTGCCGCATTTTTTCCAGACCTCTGTGCGTGGACGCCTGTTCTAGAAGCCCTGTGCCAGCCGGTAGTAGGCTTGGTTCAGGCGCATCTCGCGCATG
>JBDTQM010000255.1:0-5282 GCA_039932175.1 Specibacter sp. | reverse complement strand
CCCCGCCTGCCGGAATGCCGACCCCCGGAACACCGTCAGCGGCGCCGGCCGTCGGTGAGGTCGCCTGCAAAGCCCGCAACCGCCGTCGCAACTCCGCCAACCAGCAGCATGCCCATTCCGCAGCCGTCCCTTGCACCACAAAGTTGCGGGTAAAACGGCCACGGGAGCGGGCCGCGGACTCGGCCCTGCGTTGTTCCTGGGCCGAGTCGCTGCGCTGGCCGTCGTGCCACTCCGCGGTGGTTGGCGGGGTGCTCCGGCCCAAATACGTGCTCACGCGTTCGCCACGTTCCCCGGCCCGGGCTGCCTGCTCCACAAAGTCCAGTGCGCGGGGGTACATGCGCGCCAGTTGAGGCACCAGGCGTCCCGATTCCCCCGACGTGGCACCGTAAATGGCGCCCAACAACGCAATTTTGGCCATACTGCGGTCACCGCCAAATCCCTGCGCGGCAATTCCGGCGTACAAATCCTTATTGTTGCCGGAGCCGTCCTGGCCGGCCGCAGCCATGGCTGTGTCCTGGGCCAGGGCCGCCAGCACGCGAGGTTCCAATTGCGCGGCATCGGCCACTATGAGTGAGTAGCCGTGATCGGCCACGGCCGCACCCCGGATTTGTGCCGGGATCTGCATGGCGCCACCGCCGCGCGAAGCCCAACGGCCGGACACCACGCCTCCCACCACGTATTCGGAGTGGAAGCGACCGTCATGCACCCATTGTTGGAGCCAGTTCCAGCCATTGGTGGTGAAAAGCCTGCTGAGTTTTCGGTATGCCAGCAACGGCTCAATGGCAGGGTGCTTGAACTCCATCAACTCCCAGCTTCTGGTGGATTTCGCGTCGATCCCGGCCCGGTGTAAAGCCCGCATCAGGTCCTGCGGTGAGTCGGGATTCAGTGCTGGCGCATTGAGGGCGGCGCGCAGTTCCCCTGCCAGCACCTCCATTTTCTCCGGATGGGTGTGGATGTTTGGTTCCGGCCCGAGCAGTTCATGCAGCAGCCTCCTATGTAGGTCTTCCCGCCAGGGGATACCTTCATATTGCATCTCAGCAGCCACTAAAGCGCCGGCAGATTCGGCACTGAGCAAAAGTGTGAGCCTTGAGGGGTGTGTGGATGAATTAATGGCAGCCTTTTGGGCGCCAAGTTCCTTGGCAACAGTGGCCAGGTCCCACGCCTTGTGGGCGGCGACGGCAGGGGGTGCGTCAAAAAGGCTATCCTGGCCGGCGCTGATCCCGCCCCGGGAAACGCCACGCTGGAGTGACTCATTTTCCGGGGGAACCGGTGTGAACTGCTGGTGGTACCCGCTGGCGGAGGCAAACTCCGAGTACATCAGGATGTTCTGGCAGAGGGCCAAATCGTGGCACTTTTCCACCCGAACACCGGCTGCCAGCAGTTCCGGATACCAGTGAGCTGCCCTGTCCCACACCCAGCGCGGGTGATGCTCCGCTTCCATGCTGCGCACCAGGGAGCTGAGGGCCGTCCGGGCCACTGCCTTGGCGGGAGCGGCAGGGGTGCCGTCGTCGTGCCTGAGCTGAACCACCACAGTGGGACTGTCGGGAGGTATGGCCAGCAATGCGTACATAGCTTCTATTCTCCACCGGCAGCCTGCTTAATTCCTCCACAGCCACCCAATGGTGCCCACTTGTCCACTTTCTGGCATTGGACGCTGGAGTCCCAGGACGTTGAAGCCCACAGTTGGCTTATGAGAAGCAGTCACAGTCTGCCCCGCGGCAGAACGGGCGACCCCTGGCTTCCGCGCCGCGATACAACTGTCCTGCTGTTGTCAGCTACGCCGGAGCTGCAAGGTGAAGTGGGGCGGGTCGCCGCTGCGGCTGCCGTTGAGTTGCTGATTGGGCGCAGCCTGGAGGAAATGCCTGTCCAGTGGGATGACGTGGCGGCGGTGCTCATTGACTCGGTTGCTGATGCGGGGCTCGCCGGGTGGCGCGGCCCCACATCGGTGGTGGGATTCGCCCGGGATTCAGCGCAGATGTGGCGGCAGGCTTCACGGCTGGGGGCAGACCGGGTGGCAATTTTGCCGGACTCCGCGCAGTGGCTGGCTGACTATCTGGCGTGTTTGCACAGCCCGTCCGCGGGTGCAGGTGTGGTGGGCATCGTGGGTGGTTGCGGCGGGGCCGGGGCTTCAACATTGTCTGTGCTGGTGGCTGCCGAAGCCGCTGCCCGGGGGACCCGGACCCTGTTGGTCGATGGTGACAGGTGGGGCGGGGGTCTGAGCACGGCGTTGTCGGCGCAGGAAGTGCCGGGTTTGCGCTGGCCGGAACTGCTGGGCGTATCCGGATCCATCAACCCTGAACAGCTGGCAGCCGCACTCCCCCAATTGGGCCCCTTGACGCTCCTCTCATGGGACTCCACGGCGTGGCAGGAAGGTACGGCGGCTGCCGCCTCCGTGCGGGTGCCTGCCGCCGTGGGAAGCCTGTCCGCGACCGCCGACCAGTCTCCGGGCCCGGCACTGGCGGAGTCTCCTGTCCCGTCGCAGGCGCAGTCCGCCGTGGCTGAAGTTCTGCACGCGGCCAGGGGAGCCTTCGGTCTGGTGGTGGTTGATGTGGGCCGAAGACCCGAAGCCTTCAGGACTTTTGCGGATCACTGCAATGGTCTTCTTCTGGTGGTTCCGGCCACGGTGCGGGCTGCTGCGTCCGCCCGGCAGATGATGCAAGCGCTGCCACCCATGCCGGTTGCCACAGTGATACGTGGCCCCGTGGCGGAAGGCCTTGATGCCACCCTGGTGGCCGATTCCATTGGCCTGCCGCTGGTGGGTGAGTTTCCCAGGCTGCGGGGTGTGGCAGCAGCATTGGAATCCCAGCGGCTGCCCGAGCTGTTGCGGCGCCGCCGTGTGCGCACTCTTGTGGCCGGCGTCCTGGAATGGATGGCGGGAGAAACCACGGTTGCCCGCCGGGCTCGGGGCAGGGGACAGCCATGAGTGTGCCCGGTCAACACGGGAACTTACCCCGCGGCACGTGGGACAGGGCCGCCGGGACGGAGCACATGGATGCTGAGCTGCTTGATGTGGTCCGCCGCACTGTGCTGTCCCACGAGGGTCCCGTGACCGACCTTCAAGTGGCGGCAGCCGTGCGGGAAAGCGGACGGCTGCTGGGGGCCGCCGGATCGTTGGTGGCCATGGACAGAATCACTGCCGAGCTCAACGGCCTGGGTCCTTTGCAGGCGCTGGTGAAGGACCCTGCCGTGAGCGACATCTTCGTCAATGCACCCGACTCCGTGTGGCTTGATCGCGGGAGGGGGCCGGAACGAGTGCCGGTGAGGTTTTCCAACGAGGGGGAGTTGCGGTCATTGGCGGTGCGACTGGTGGCAAGCGGCGGCCGCAGACTCGATGAAAGCAGCCCGTGCGTCGATGTGAAGATTGCCTCCGGGTACCGTGTCCACGCAGTGCTGCCGCCCATCTCCGCAACCGGAACACTGTTGTCCATCCGCATCAAGCACAAAACAGTTCTGACACTTGCGGAGTTGGTCGCGACGGGAAGCGTGGACCCGCGGCTGGCGCGTGTACTTGCGAAGGTCGTTGAGCACCGCCTGAACTTCTTGATCAGTGGAGCCACGGGAGCCGGCAAGACCACATTGCTGTCAACGCTGCTTGGCCTGTGCCCCGACCAGGAACGGCTTGTCCTGATAGAAGATGCTGCCGAGTTGGAGCCGGAGCATCCCCACGTGGTGACGTTGGAGGCCCGGCACGAGAACGCTGAGGGTGCAGGCGCAGTGGACCTGGCTGAGCTGGTGCGCCAAGCCTTGCGAATGAACCCCGGTCGTTTGATTGTGGGTGAGTGCAGGGGCAGGGAAGTCCGGGAACTGCTCATGGCCTTGAACACCGGGCACAGCGGAGGCGGGGGAACCATCCACGCAAACAGTGCCCATGACGTACCTGCACGGCTTGCCGCCCTGGGCGCCTTGGCAGCCATGAGTCCGGAGGCAGTGTTTTTGCAGGGCGCCAGTGCCCTTGAGGCGGTCATTCACCTTGAAAGAATCCACGGACGCAGGGTGGTCGCAGAAATTGCCGTGGTTGAACTGCGAGGGGGCCAGCTGGTCGTTGTGCCCGCGCTAACCTTGCGCCTGCCGGCACCCGCCCTGCAGCAAGCTGATGGCTGTGGGCAGGACCTGGCCGATGAACTCGCCCCAGGAAGCGGGTGGCCGGCCCTTGCCGCGCGCCTGGGCCTGGCCGAAAACCTTGATGGGCCGGCCGGGTTCACCCCCACGGAGCCGCCACCGGCGGTGACCCCGTGAGGGCATTGCTGCTGCTGCCCCTGCTGTGCGCAGCCGGCTGCCTTTGTGCGGTCAACACGTCCGTGTGGCGGGCGCCGCCACAAACAGCCGGAACCCGCTGGCCAGATCGTCCGGGGCGGGACAAGCAAGCGCCGGCGGAGGACCTGCCGCGGCTGGTGCGTCAATTGGCGTCACTGTTGGCGGCAGGCAGAACCGGGCCAACCCTTTGGGGAGCGCTCGCCCACGTCGTGGCAGTGGAGGCTGACAGCGCTGCGAAGGCGCGTGGCGGCAGCCGATGGAATGCTTGGTCCAGAGGGCGCTCGCAAGCAACACCGGCAAGGCCACAGCTGCGTGGCGTTGGACCGCCACAGCCTGCCGACGCCACCCTTTTGCTGGTCATGGCCGTGCAACGGGCCAGCGCCCTGGGGCTGCCGGCAGCGGCGTCCATACGCGACGCTTGTGCGGCGGCACCGGTCAAGGCGCGCGGGCATCCAACTGCACTGGGCGCCGCGCTAACAGCAGGGCAGCACAAAATGTGGCTGGAGCTGGCAGCCTGCTTTGAGGTGGGTGAAGCCAGCGGCGCAGCTGTGGCAGGAGTTCTCAATCGTCTTGCCGCGAGCATCGAGGCTGAACAAGACGCTGCTGCCCTGCGGGAAACAGCATTGGCAGGCCCCCGGGCCACGGTGCGCCTGCTGAGCTGGCTGCCGTTTATTGGACTTGGCCTGGGGATGGCGATGGGGGTGGACCCCGTCGGAGTACTCCTGGCAGGCCCGCTTGGATGGGCGGTGCTGGCCGTTGGTGTGACATTTGCGCTCGCCGGCTGGGCCTGGTCCACACGAATAATTTCCAGCGCGGCAGTTCCTGCCTCAAGGCGGAGGACTCGCACAGCCAACAGGACTGTCACAACGCCCCACCCCGAACGCAGGCCGTAACCATGGGGTCAATTCTGGTGTTTGCCTTGTCACTGCTGGCATCCGGGTTCCTGTGGGGCGCCGGCCCCCTTGGTGCGATGCGGGCACATGCTCAGCGAGAATCTCAATGGCCGCGGGGGCGCGATGCGGGGGGCG
>JBDTQM010000254.1:0-5303 GCA_039932175.1 Specibacter sp. | reverse complement strand
CGCGCATGCGGCGCTGGGAGTAGGCGAAGCCAACAGCCGAGGCCAGGCCCTGGCCCAACGGGCCCGTGGTGATCTCCACGCCGGATGTGTGCTTGTACTCGGGGTGGCCCGGTGTCAAGGATCCCCAGGTGCGCAGGGCTTCAAGGTCGGAAAGTTCCAGGCCGTAGCCGGACAGGAAAAGCTGTACGTACAACGTCAGGGACGTGTGCCCCGGGGAGAGGATGAAACGGTCGCGGCCAGTCCAGTCAGGGTTCTTAGGATCAATGCGCATGACCTTCTGGAACAACAAGTAAGCGGCAGGTGCCAGCGACATGGCTGTTCCGGGGTGGCCGTTTCCCACCTTCTCTACTGCGTCAGCGGCCAGAATTCGGGCAGTGTCCACTGCTCGCTGATCGTTGGCGGTCCAGGTGAACGTTGGCAAATCCAAATGTGACACTGACAGGTCCCTCTCGTTATGGGCAAAAATAGTGCAGCTTCAGGGCAAGCGTGGGCGCCAAAGAAAACTACTAACTTTGGCGGCTGATTCAGGGCCCTGCCCTGGGGTATTGATTTCAGCTAGTTCAAGCTTAGTCCCACGGTGCAGTGGGAACGCTTGATCACACGCGGTCAGGCGATTCTAAAGTTACACGACCCGGAGCTAAATTCGTGATTAGTTTTCACATGTTGAGAAGCTGGAAGTGCGCACTTGACTTTGGCGCTTTTCGCTCTATGACGCTTCGGACGGCTATTATAGGGATACCTTTGCCATCCATGCGCATGTTGCGCCCGACGGCGAAGCCACAGCGCCGAATCAACAATGAAAACATGGTGACAGTACACGTGAGAGCAATGCATACCCCGACCGCCGAAACCTTGCCTGGAGCAACGGTGGGTTTTGCGGAAAAGGCCAAGGGATATTTGGCTTTGACAAAGCCCCGGGTCGTGGAACTGCTGCTTGTCACCACGTTGCCCACCATGTTTTATGCGCACGGCTTTGCCGGCAACAGCGGTGTTCCCAGCCTCTGGCTCATGGTGGCAACCATGGTTGGCGGGGCCCTGGCAGCCGGCGCATCCGGTGCCTTCAACTGTTACATTGACCGCGACATTGACAAGGTCATGAACCGCACGTCCAAGCGCCCCTTGGTGACGGGAGTTATTACGCCGCGTGAGGCACTGGTGTTCTCCTGGGTTCTGACGGTCCTGGCGGTGGTGCTGCTGTGGAGCATCAACCCGCTGACAGGCATGTTGGGCATCGGCGCCATCTTCTTGTACGTGGTGGTGTATTCGCTGATCCTCAAGCGCCGCACCTCCCAGAACATTGTCTGGGGCGGGGCCGCCGGCTGCATGCCGGTGCTGATCGCCTGGGCTGCCGTAACAAACACCGTGCAGTGGCCGGCCGTGATCTTGTTCATGATCATCTTCCTGTGGACCCCTCCGCACTATTGGCCGTTGTCCATGCGCTACAGCGACGACTACAACGCGGTCAACGTGCCCATGCTTGGCGCCGTTGCCGGTTCACGCACAGTTGCCGTTCAGGTTGTGTTGTACACCTGGGCCATGGTGGCTTGTTCGCTGCTCATGATCCCGCTCGGCGGCGCCGGCATTGTTTACACCGTGACGACTGCGGCGGCCGGCATCTGGTTCCTGTTCGAGGCCCACACGCTGTACAACAATTCCAAGAAGGACCTGGTGACCAAGAAGAACGCCATGAAGGTCTTCCACGCCTCCATCACCTACCTGACGCTGGTGTTCCTGTCCCTGGCCGTGGATCCCTTTGTTGGCTCGGCCTTGATGGGCTAGTTCACGTTTTAACGTACGACGGCGGCACTCATCCCTTGGGGGTGGGTGCCGTTTGGCGTTGCGGCGGGTCTCAAAGGCGCCATTCCAAGGCCATCCGGGTGAAGGCCTTGGCGGCCGCGCTTTGGTAGGCGCCGTTGCGCCGCAACAGGGCAGCGGTGCGTTGCGGAATGGCAGGCAGCAGCGGAGTCGATGCAAGCCCAGGATGGTGTTGGGCAATGGCCGCGGGCAGCACCGTGGCGAGCTGCCCGCCGCTGACGATCTCAACTATGGCGCTGATGGAGTTCGCTTCAATGGAAATGAGCGGTGAAATGCCGTTGGCCCGAAAATACTCGTCAATGTGCGTCCGTGTTGCAAAGTCGGCGCTCAGCAGCACGAGCGCTTGTGCATCCCAGCCCTCCGGCGTGAGCTGCTCCAGGGTCCCCGCGCGCGGATGGGATGCCCCCATCACCAAGTGCAATTCCTCCGCAAACAGTTCCTGGGCCGCGATGTCCGTTGAGCGGGTCTGTGCGAAGGCTATGCCCAGATCAAGATCGTTGCCCGCCAACGCGGCCTCCATGGCGTCCTGGCTCATCTCCTTGATGCTCAGCGCAATGCCGGGATGGCGGGCATTGAACTGTTCGGCCAGTGGACCCACCAAATACGAGGTAAACGACGGTGTCATGGCCAGGCGGAGCGAACCGCGCGTCAGGTCCTGGACGTCGTGGATGGCACGCTGCGCCGCCTCCATTTCACGCTGCGCACGGCGTGCATACAGCAGGTAGCTGGCACCGGCATCCGTGAGCCGCACGGTGCGCCCGGACCTGTCCAACAGCTGAACCTTGAGCGTTCGCTCGAGCGCCTTGATTTGTTGCGACAGTGTCGGCTGCGACACGTGGAGGGCCGACGCCGCGCGCGTGAAGTTCCGATGCTCGGCCACTGCGGCGAGGTAACTGATGTGACGTAACTCCATGAGGCTCCAAGTATAGCAATTGCCTATTGATGTCATTATAAATGAGTCTTGGACACTATAGCCAATCTCCTTCATGCTTGAAACAACAGCCCCTACGAAGGAGATGCAGATGCAAGAAATCATCAACGGATATTTGAAGTTCCGCCGCGAGGCCTTCCCCGAACGCGCAGAACTTTTTGACAGCCTTGCCGGTCAGCAGAGCCCCAAAACACTCTTTATTACGTGCTCGGACAGCCGCGTTGTGCCGGAACTGCTGACCCAGCAGGAGCCCGGCGGACTCTTCGTTATCCGGAACGCAGGAAACATTGTTCCCGCCTATGGCCCGCAGCCCGGCGGCGTCAGCGCCGGCGTTGAGTACGCGGTGGCAGTTTTGGGCGTGCGCGACATTGTGGTCTGCGGACACTCCGATTGCGGCGCCATGACCGCGTTGATGACGGGGGCGAATCTGGACCACCTGCCGGCAGTGGCCGGCTGGCTGGCCCATGCGGCCGCAGCCAAGGCTGTCAACGACTCCCAGCAACACGCCACGGAAAATGGGCAACTCAGCGCTCTGGTTCGCGGCAACGTCATGGCACAGTTGGCCAACCTCAAGACACATCCAGCAGTGGCCCGAGCCCTTGACCAGGGGCAGCTGTCCCTGCACGGTTGGGCCTACGACATTCAAAGCGGACACATGGAGGTCCTCGATGAGGCCACGGGCCAGGTCGAGCAACTGACAAACCACCACCGGAACAGCCGGGCTGACACCGGCATCTTCGCCTAAATTCTTCACAACAGAAAGAGAAACCACCATGATTCATTCCCAAAATTCCCAGGGCCGCCGCGAAGCACTGGCGGAGGCGATCGTTGACGCCAAATTGCGCAAGGACCTCTCCTTTGCCCAGCTGTGCGAAGGCACCGGCCTGAGCGTAGCCTTCGTGACGGCAGCCCTGCTGGGGCAGCACCCGCTGCCCGCGGAGGCAGCAGAAATCGTCAGCGCCAAACTGGACCTGGGCCACGACGCCACAGCCCTCCTGCAGACAATTCCGCTGCGTGGCAGCATTCCCGGGGGCATCCCCACCGACCCCACCATTTACCGCTTTTACGAGATGTTGCAGGTGTACGGGACAACCTTGAAGGCCTTGGTGCACGAGGAATTCGGCGACGGCATCATCAGCGCCATCAATTTCAAGCTCGACATCAAAAAGGTGGCGGATCCCGACGGCGGCTCCCGCGCAGTCATCACCCTCGACGGCAAATACCTGCCGACCAAGCCGTTCTAGGCGGCTTGCCCTTTCCCAGCACCACGGCGGTCCCGCACCTTTTTCACCAAAGGTGCGGGACCGCCGTCGTACCTGCCGTTCACCCACTGTTACTCCGCCGGCCGCACCGAGTTGCCGATCCGGCCGACCTGGCTCTCTACTGTCGTGATGCAACCGCGGCCCAAACAGGCGCCGCACAACCTTTGAGAGGCAGCAATGAGAGCAAGCATCAACCAGCCAAAACTCAGCCGGAGGGCAGCATTGGCTGCCGCGGGAACTTTGGGGGCGCTGGGGATCACCGTGGCGGCCGGATCCGAGAGCAAGGCGGCACCCGGGCCCAAGCCGCCCAAGCCGAGCCTTGCGTTCCGCCCCAACGGCACGTTCAAAATTGTCCAGTTCAATGACACTCAGGATGACGAACGCACCGACCGCCGCACCATCGAACTCATGGAGCGGACCCTTGATGCGGAGAAGCCCGATTTTGTTGTCATCAATGGTGATGTGATCACCGGTGGCTGCGACAACGAGCTGGAGGTCAAGCAGGCCCTGAACCATGTGGTGCTGCCCATGGAAAGGCGCAAGACCACCTGGGCGGTGACATTCGGCAACCATGATGAGGACTCCCTGGCACGAACCGGCATGACGGAGGCCAAGATGCTTGCATTCCTGCAAAGCTACGAGTTCAACGTGAACGCCGATTCCACGCCGGGACTCACAGGAACCTCCAATACGCAGCTGCTCATCAAGTCCGCCAAATCAAAGGGGCCCGCCTTTGGCCTGTGGCTCATCGACACGGGCCGCTACGCGCCAGGCACCATCAATGGGCAGAGCTTTGAGGGCTACCCCACCTGGGATTGGGTGCGCATGGACCAGGTCAGCTGGTACCGCGAAATGTCCCTGGCAACGGAGCGGAAATACGGGAAGAAGGTGCCCTCGCTGATGTGGGGCCACATCGCCTTGCACGAGCACCGCAACATGTGGTTTGCCAGCATTGACTCACGCAAGGAATCAGACCACGCACGGGCGCTCACCCGGCACACCATTGTGGGTGAGCGCAACGAGGATGAGTGCCCGGGCCCCATCAACTCCGGATTGTTCAACGCGTTCCTTGAGCGCGGGGACGTGATGGGCTACTTTGTGGGCCACGACCACGTCAACACGTATGTGGGCAACTACTACGGCGTTCAGCTCGGCTACGCACCCGGAACCGGCTTCGGGGCCTATGGCCTGCCCGGCGCCGCGCGCAACCGCCTGCGAGGTGCCCGCGTGTTTGAGCTGGATGAGAACCACCCCGGCATTTACAAGGACACGCGCCTTGTCTTTGCCAAGGACTT
>JBDTQM010000253.1:0-5304 GCA_039932175.1 Specibacter sp. | reverse complement strand
CCTGCCCGATGTAGCCGAGAAACTTGATATCTCGGTCACCAAAGTCCACGCCATGGTCAAGGACGGTTCCTTGCTGGCAGCACGCATAGGCGAACGTTCAATTCGAGCCGTGCCGGCCGAATTCTTTGCCGATGACCACATTCTGGAAAGCTTGCGCGGGACCATCTCGGTGCTCCACGATGCAGGCTTTGAAGATGATGAAGCCATTGTTTGGCTCTTCACCTTTGATGAGTCGCTGCCGGGCCGTCCCATCGACGCCCTGCACGCCGGCCGAAAGACTGAAATCCGCCGCCGCGCCTCAGCCCTGGGCTGGTAGCAAAGCAGCTGGCCGGCTCGGACCAGTGGGGGCCACAGCTTGGCGGGCCCCGGAGTGCCTTCGCGCCCGTCCCCGCTTTTCACACCCGCAGGAAGGGGTGCGACAAGCGGGGACGGGCGCGTCTGCTTTAAATCAGGACGTCCTTGAAACGGCGCCCCGGCCCAGGGCCGACAGTGCCATTGACACGAACGGCTCAATGGGCAGAGTGTCCAGGGCAGCGAAGGCTGTTTCGCTCAAATCCGCAATCATGGCCTCGGTGCTGGCAAGTGCCCCCGATTCAACCATGACGGCGCACAGGCGGGCCACCTCGGCCTCAGTCAGGTCCTGCCGGCCCAGGTTCTTGTCGACAAATTCCCTGTCGGCTTCGCCCGCCGCATCAATGGTCAGTCCTACCAGGACCGTCCGCTTGCCTTCCCGAAGATCGTCACCGGCAGGCTTTCCTGTTTGGGCCGGGTCGCCAAAGACCCCCAGGACGTCGTCGCGCAGTTGGAAGGCCTCACCCAACGGCAGGGCGAAGGCGCTGTAGCCGGTCAGGAGCGACGGGTCGGCGCCGGCCAGCGCACCGCCCAGCACCAAGGGGTGCTCGGAGGAGTACTTGGCGCTCTTGTAGCGGATAATCGCCGACGCCCTGGCAACAGCCGTTTTGTGCGGCTTTGACGGACCGGCCACTTCTTCCAAAATATCCAGATACTGCCCGGCCATGACTTCCGTGCGCATGATGTTGAAGACGGCGCGGGCCCGGGAGTTGCCGCCCTGGTCAGCACGGGCAAACATCTCTTCGCTCAGGGACAGGCACAGGTCACCGGTGAGAATGGCTGCAGCGTGTCCGAACCGTTCGGCGTCCAGGGCCCAGCCCGCATCGCCGTGCAGGGTGCTGAACTGTTTGTGCACGCTGGGCCCGCCGCGGCGGGTGTCGGAGCGGTCAATGATGTCGTCATGGATCAAGGCTGCGGCCTGAAAGAGTTCCAGGGCCGCACCGGCGGCAATGATGGTCGCCGAATCGGCGGCGCCGCCGGCACCACGCCAGCCCCAGTAGCAAAGCAAGGCACGCATCCGCTTGCCACCGGTGACAAGTGTCTTGATGGAATCAATCAAAACCAGCGTGGCCGGGGAAATCTCAGCCAGGAGCTGGTGCTTTTCAGCCAGGAAGCTGTTCAATTGCTCGACAACGCCAGCAATGTATGCCTCGTGTTCACCAGCAACGATGGTGCCAGTCTGCTCGGGCGTTGCATTCATGCTTTCAAGATTCCTTGCTGTGGGAGGTGCTGGGCAGGGGGCGGCATGGCTCGCTGTGGAGTCACGGCGTACGGTTGAACGGATTGCAGCTACTTCAGTGAGGCAGGCAGCAAGGTGGCGCCGACGGTGAAGGTGGCCGTGGCGCCCGTCTGGATCACCGAGACAGTGACAATTTCCTGGCCCTCAGCCCGGATGAACGTCTTCAGCGGAACACCGTCCACGGCGTCACCGGGCTGGGCCTTGAATCCCTGGTCGGTAAACACCTTGGAGTAGTAGCTCAAAACAGTTGCTGCGGGGGCCGTCACCGTTGCGGTCATGGAGGCAATGGAAACGGGTTTGGACAGTTGAATGCTTGACGCCTGAATCTGGGCGCCCTTCATGAGCGGAACAACAGTTTTGGGGAAGCCGTCAACGAGTTCTTTCACGGCCGACTTTGCGGTGGCGGACGCCGTTGCCGTCCCGGATGCCGAGGCGGTGGCCGCAGCGGTTGTCGGCGTGGCGGCAGCCGTGCCTGACGCCGCTGCCGTTGTCGAATCAGACTGTTCGTTCGGGCCGGAACAAGCAGCCAGCACGACCACGGCGGAACTTGCCGCAACGCCGAAAAGGCCCCTGCGCGTGAATGACAGGACGGACCCGGGGCGGGATGTGGAGTTTGTCATGACTTCTTCCTTAGCTGCCGGTGCGGGTGCGTTGGCACCAGGACCAGTTTACCCACTCTGCGCAAGCGCAACCCAGCACGTGTTGTGCACTTCACCCTCACGGTGGGGCACGGGGCCCGCCCATCACTAGACTTGAGGGGTGAACCACCAACAGCAACAGGACAAGCTTCCCCGGCAGGACGGCTGCACCATCATGCATGTTGACATGGATGCCTTCTTTGTCACGGTGGAGCTGCGCGAGCGCCCGGACCTGGTGGGCAGAATGGTCATTGTTGGCCACCCGCAGGGACGGTCAGTGGTGCTCTCAGCCTCCTATGAAGCCCGGGCCGTGGGGGTTCGCTCCGCCATGCCCATGGCGACGGCGCTGCGCATGTGCCCCACCGCCGTCGTGATTGAACCCCGCCACCAGCTCTACTATCAAGTTTCGGGGCAGGTGATGGAGGTGTTCAATTCCATCACAGACACGGTTGAGCAGTTAAGCGTGGACGAGGCGTTCCTGGACATCCGCGGGGCACTGCGGCGCCTGGGCACGCCCCTTGAAATAGGGGCGCTGATCCGTTCACGGATCGCTGCCGAGATTGGCATTACCGCTTCCGTGGGAATAGCCGCGAGCAAGTTCGTGGCCAAGGTGGCGTCAACCCGCTGCAAACCCAACGGGATGTTGCTCATTGAAAAAGAGGGCACAGTGGCGTATCTGCACACCCTGCCGGTGGAGGCGCTGTGGGGAGTGGGGGCAAAAACCCGTGAAGCTCTGGCCCGCCTGGGCATCTTCACAGTGGCGGACGTTGCAGCCACCCCCCTGCCCACCCTGCAAAAAGCTTTGGGCAGCACGGGGCCCGCCCTGCATGCGCTGTCATGGGGGATCGATCCGCGCCCCGTCTCAACCGTGCGCGCAGAAAAGAGCATCGGGGCTGAGGAGACATTCGTCAAGGACACGTACGACGACGAAGTCCTCACCCGGGAACTCCTGCGGCTCTCGCACCGGGTGGCTGCCCGGTTGCGTGTTGCCAATCTCAGCGGCCGCACCCTTGCCTTAAAAATCAAGTACACCGACTTTTCCACCATCACCCGGTCCAAAACGCTGGGGGCCGGCACCGACAGTGCCGCCCAAATTTACGCCGGCGCCGTGGCGCTGCTCCAGGCACTCGGGGCCAGGCCCCAGAGCGTTCGGCTGATAGGGGTGCGCATGGAACAGCTGGAATCAGTGGATTCCGCGCCGCTGCAATTCTCACTTGACCCCCGTGATGACAACAGCCGCAGCACCGAGGTGGTGGGGGATGCCATTGCCGCACGCTTTGGCAGCGCCAAGATCCTCCCTGCCAGGCTGCTGAAGCGCCGGGATTCCGCCTAGCCAAAATTGCTTGTGTTACGCCGGTGCGCAGGGCGGACGGGGTGCATTTTTGGGGCGCCGGACACCGACACGCGAGCAACTTCTCGAGGTTGTCAACACCTTTGCTGAATCGGGTTTCAGTTCGACAAAATCAAGCCTATTGTTAGTACAAGGAGTTAAATCTTGGATGACTTCACAACTCATTGATGATCTGGGTAGATTAGGGACACGGCGTGGACCTAAACACCGGGGAACCGATGATGTTGCACAGACGTTAACGAGTACAGACGCCCACGGCCCTGACCTGAAGGAGGTCGTCATGCCCCTCTCTGAGCACGAGCAGAGACTGTTGGACCAGTTGGAGCAGCAGCTGCATGCTGAAGATCCCAAGTTTGCCAACGTCTTGTCCACGTCACCCACAAGATCATTGTCCACACGGAACATTGTGATTGGTGTGCTGGTGGTGATCATCGGTTTGATGGTTTTGTTGGGCGGTGTGGCCTCCCAACTAATAGTGGTGGGAATTCTGGGGTTCCTCGTCATGGGGGCCGGTGTTTATTTGGCCCTCTCCAAACCTAGGTTTGGGGGCGCGACACAGGGCACTGGCAAGGCAGGCAGTAAAGCCGGCGCCAAGCAAAAGAGCGGCTTCATGAACAACCTCGAAGAGAAGTGGGACGAGCGCCGCCGCGAGCAGTAGGCGGGGCGTTGCGCAGCGCTTGCCTCAGGGGCAAGTGCTGCCGAACCGGGAACGTGCCCTGCGCAAGCGTCCGGACAGTGGCCGGAAGTAATTTCCCCAGTCACACCAAGGCCTCTTTTGTGGGCCTTTTTTGTGTTTAAGCCTGTTTGTGTTTAAGCCGGTTTGTGTTTAAGCCGGTGGGGCAGATGCCCTTGCTTGTGCGCTGTGTTGCGATGGCTCGTTGCGCGAATTCACCAGGGCAGGGCATCCGGCGCCGCCCGGGCATGGCAGCGGTGCCCAGGGGTTCACTGTGACGGGGCGGAGCCCCCACCGGGCATCAGCCAAAGTCCTCCACCGGGCAATTCCAAAGTCCTCCACTTTCCCCCCTCAAAGCCGCCAGTGTGCCCAAAATGGCCCTTGACGGGGTGAAAATGGGGGCAATTGCCCAGTCCCCGGGTCATTGTTGGATTTTCCCCTCCACTGTGTTGACAACCATCACTTCCGCGTAATCACGGGGATTTTTAAGAATCTTTCTGCGGAACACGGGTCGAAATGGAATTGACGGTGGAGGATTGTGGAGTAATGTGGAGCACGGAAGAGGGTAGAGGGGCTAGGTTGGTCCTTAAGTCTCGACAATGAAGGTGGTGATGGGTTGTTTCTCGGAACACACTCACCGCGCCTTGATGAGAAGGGGAGGATCATTCTTCCCGCAAAGTTCCGGGAGGAACTGTCCAGCGGACTTGTCCTGACCAAGGGGCAGGAAAATTGCATCTATGTCTTCAGTGCCCGGGAGTTTGAAAAGGTCTTGGCACAAATGCAGGATGCGCCGCTGTCCAACATGGCGGCCCGTGACTACATCCGAATCTTTCTCTCCGGCGCCTCGGATGAGGTGCCTGACAAGCAGGGGCGTGTGACCATTCCGGCCACATTGCGTTCCTATGCGGGTCTGGAGAAGGAATTGGTGGTTATTGGTGCCGGCAGCCGGGCCGAGATCTGGGATGCCACAGCTTGGCGCGAGTACTTGGCGGCCAAGGAAAGTGCATTCTCGGCCACTGACGAACTGGCAATTCCCGGAATTAGCTAGAAC
>JBDTQM010000252.1:0-5360 GCA_039932175.1 Specibacter sp. | reverse complement strand
TGTCCTATGAGGACGCCACCGGCTACCTCATCGGCGAGGAGAACCTGGGCATGCGCATCATGTTTGTCATGATGAACAGCGCCCGGCTCGGTGTTGGCGTGCAGGGCCTGGCCGTCGCCGAACGGGCCTACCAGCAATCCCTGGCCTATGCGCAGGAGCGCCGACAGGGCCAGGCCATCGGCGTGACCGGAGGCAGCTCGGCCATCATCGAGTTCCCCGATGTGCGGCGCATGTTGTTGACCCAGCGGGCCGGCATTGCCGCACTGCGCTACCTCATGCTGCTCGATGCCCGCCATGTGGACACAAGCACCCACGATCCGGACCCGGCGGTGCGCGCCCGTGCGGCCGAGATCGTTGGAATACTGACCCCGATTTGCAAGTCGTTCGGTACCGACCTGGGCAACGAGCTGACGTCGCTTGCCCTGCAGGTCCAGGGCGGAATGGGCTTCATCGAGGAAACCGGCGCCGCCCAGCATGTGCGCGATGTGCGGATTGCAGCCATCTATGAGGGCACCAACGGCATTCAGGCCGCGGACCTGGTGGGGCGAAAGCTGGGCATCCGCGGCGGTGCTTCAATCCTGGAGTTCCTTGACTCCATGCGTGGGATTGAAGCCGAACTGGCCGCGGCAGGCGCCGAGTTCACCGGCATCGCAGCGGAGCTTGGCCGGCAGTTCGACTCCCTTGAAGAGGCCACGCACTGGATGCTGCGCACAGGCGCCGCCGACCCCAACGCAGCACTCTCCGGCTCGACGCCGTTCCTGCGCATGTGGGGGCTGTGCACCAGCGCCTGGATGCTGGCCCGTGCAGCGCTGGCAGCCGCGGCAACGGAGGACTCCGCATTGGCGCAGAGCCAGCTGGTCCTGGCCCGTTTCTATGCGGAGCAGTTGCTCCCGGCGTCCTCAGCCTTGTTGGGAGCTGCCACGGCCGGCTCACGCGATTTGTTTGCCCTGGACGCGCACCAGCTGGAAGGCTCCACCACTCCCAGGGTTCGAAGCTAGCGCACCCGCCGCGCCCCGGCGGTTCCTCTGCCGCGCTGCTGGGCCCGCTTAGGGGGCGGTGGCCTTGAGGTTGTCCATCAGCACCGTCAGCGGGGCGTTGGTGGCAGCACTGGAGAGGTAGGTGGCCAGTCCGATGCCGCCGGTACCTTGCAGGGCCGCCGTGGCATCCGTGATGCTGCGCTGCCAGGTGGCGGGCTCGGCGGATCCCAGCTCCCACACCCTGGCACGCACCGTGGTGGGTGAGGTGCCCGAAACCTGCAGGCGCAGGGCCAGCTTGTCACCCACGGCGTAGTTGAGCCCGGCAATCGTCACAGCTGATTGGATGGTGGTCTCCGTGCCGTTCGCGGTGGTCCTGATCAAGGACAAGGCCACGGAGCCGTTGACCGCCAGGGAAAGCTTGGCACGATACTCCCCTGCCGTGGCAATTCTACGCCCGACGCCGCTGAGATAAATGCTGGAACCGGTGGCTGCCTTATCCGTTGCCAGTTCCAGATAGAGCTCGGTATTGGAAGACGCCACAGTTCCCAGGTAGCTGTTGAGTCCGCTGCCCGCCGCGGGGATGCGGATCCGTCCCGTCCCGGCCGCCACCGAATAGTTCGCGGCGCTGCCCGTGGTGGTCCAGGCCCCGCCCGTGCCCGCCGCACCGAGCCCGTTGCTGACAGTCCGCTCGAACGTGTCCTGCGCCAGCAGTCCAGTCACCGGATCGGTCACGCTCACATTGTGAACCACGGTTCCGGTGCTGCCGGCATTGTCGGTGACCGTCAACGTCACCGGATACGTCCCGGGGGCCAGATATGTCCTGCCGGCCGGCTGGCTTGTGCTGCTGGTTGAGTCGCCAAAGTCCCATGCATAGCTGACGATGCTGCCGCCGGGATCATTTGAGGCGGCGCCGTTGAAGGTGCAGGCAAGGCCCGTGCAGGAACTCGTAAACGCTGCCGTCGGCGGCACATTGGCCCCCGTCGGGGCGATGCTGAACCCATCCTGGAATGTGCCGCTCGTGGCAACAAATCCAGCCGTCATGCTGGTGGCGGTGAACTTCAGGTCCAACAAGCCGTTGCTGGGGCTGGAGTTCAGCCCCGACGACGCAGCAAAGTAGGGCGCCTCCGGATCGGCGGCATTGACATCGCGCAGGGCAACACCGCCGGTGCCGACGGTTGTGAAGACAGTGCCGGCGCCCTTGCCGAGCGAGTTGTCCACATCCGCCACGCAGGCGGCGTTGTACACATCAGGAACCAGGCCCGAACAGCTGGCGGACGTGGCCAGCTGCTTGGTCCGCTGATACAGGTGTTCGTGGCCGTTGAGCACCAGGTCCACTTTCTTGCTCAGCAGCAAGTTGGTGATGGGCGCACCGGCGGTGCACCCATACTGGCCCACGGACAGACAGGGCGTGTGCATCCCCGCCACCACCCACGGGATCGACGCCGACCGTGCACCGTCGATGGCCGCTGCCGTCCAGTTGTAGCGGGGGCTGCCCACGGAAAAGTCCCAGGTGCCGTCGGAAAACGGGATGCCCGGCGCGATCATGACGAACCGCACCAGCGGGTTCTGTTGCGGAACATCGACATAGTACTGGCGCCCATAGGACCCCACCGCGCCCGGGAGCTGGTTGGGCAGACATGCGGCAATGTCGTTGATGTTTCCGTTCAGCCCGTTGCTTTCATGGTTGCCTGAAATGAGTTCGAAGGGGAACCCTGCGCCGGTGCGTGAAGTGACGAAGTCGCACCATGCCTGCTCCGCACCCGTTGCCCCGTACGTCAGGTCACCCAATGCCAGGTGCAGGTCCGGCGCGATGGCGCCAACACGGGAAATCACCCCGGCCGCTGCGGCACTGCTGGAATAATCGCCGGCCGCAGTGACGTGAAGTTCGCCAGATGTTCCGGGGATGGGCGCCGCGAGCAGTTGCGCAGGCTGAACCCGGTTGGCAGCCAGGGGGTTCAGGGACGGCCCCGCTCCCAAAACGAGAACCAGGCTGGCCAGCAGCGCCGTCGCAATTCGACCCTTGCCCATAGCGCACTCCAAAGAACTTGGTTCCGGATACCTCACCCGGGGCCATGTCCCGGAAAGGAACAGCCGCCCACGGGCCTTTGAACTGTCGCAGCGTGAGACAGCATTAGCGTATGGGAACATGCTAGTCCGCGCCGCAGGGGCTGCACAGGTCTTGAAGCAATGACTTAGTTGGTGCTGGCGGCCCGGATTCGCTGAACGGGCTGGCGAAGAATGGTTTTGAGCTTCCCGGGGGCTGCACGGCGGGGGTCGCTGAGATAGATTTCGTGATGCTTGCCGTTGAATGCCAAGCCATGCTCGGGCATGTACTGCCCGTGCAACCGCGCCAAGGTGGGGGCCTCGTCGTCGTACGGGCCAATATGGAGGATCTGCACGCACAAGCCCTCACTCAGCACCAGAACACGCAGCCGGGCCAGCCCGGACAAGTCCTTCTTCGCGGCAGCCTGCCCGACGACGGCACCCACCATCTCCGGGATGATCCAGTCGGGTTGGCTGATTATCATGGTCCAGTCCCACTGGTCCTTATTGCCTGCCGTGAAAGCACCCATGTCCCCAGCCCACCACAGCCCCTCCAGGGGCGCCACCACAAAGTCCCGCCCCAGCGCGTTCTTGCTGGCAAACTTCACGCCGTAGGCTGTCGCATAGAGTGCCTCGAGCGCTTCAGCGTACCGCTCGGAGGTGCCGGGGTTGCCGTGCCCGTCGACGGCGAGGTACTGAACCGGCGCCACCTCAACTGTCGAGAAATCCTTGGAACTGGGCGCATACAGCTCCTTGCGGGCTTTCTTGACGTCAAATTTGTCCATCTCGGGCATCCTCTTCTCCGGCCCGTGCCCGGCTGCGGCACAGGCTTTGCTGTCCAGTCTAGGATCATGCCAACCGCAACCGTCCAAGGAGTGCTGTGCCAGCCACCCCAACGTTGGACGCGGGGCCGCTGTGGCGGGGGTTCGTCCCCCTGCATCAATGCCTGGGCCGCCCACGTTGGAGCACGCTTCGCCAACAATGACGCGCTGGCCCATCCCACCAAGCTGTTGCTCATGCCCGTGCTGCTGCCGGCGGCACTCCGGGGCGCACGCCGGCAGGGCGCCACTCACCGTGCGCCGCCGTGCGCCGGTCCCTGCCGGCGTCCCTGCCGGCGTCCCTGCCGGCGTCCCTGCCGGCGTCCCTGTAGCCCTCGTGCAGGTTTGGGCCGGGACGGCTCATGCGGCAACAGCTTCAGAACTTTAGGCGGTCAAGTTCCCTCAACAGCCTCGGCCGGTTGCTGTTGCTTTCCCGGAGCGATGCGAGCAGGGCGGCGGTGGCTTCCGGGTGGCCGGCAGCGGTGGCGATGGCACGGTGTTTGCTCAGCCGCGACACCGCCATTTTGTCGTTGCGCACGTCCGCAACAGTGAGGCCGCCCTCAATGAGGCCTTCCAGCACGGGCAGGACGGCGGCAGGGTCATGGACTCCATGGGTGGCGATGAGCCTGTCCCACAAATCAACTCGGCCCAGGTCCACCCGGTGCGCCTCCGTCCAGGCCAGCGGCACATCCTGCAATGTCACCAGCAGGAACTCAATGTAGTCATCCGGGCGTTGGGACAATGTCGTCAGGACCTGCGTCTGCATCGATGGCCATGCCTCTGCTGCCGCACCATGGAGCCGGGTGGCATTGACCGCGCTTGGCCACCGCTCAAACACTGTACGCCGGGCGTCCAGCTCCACTTCCACCCGATGTTCGTGCAAAAGCTGGCACCAGTATTCCCCCGCCGCCTCGCCTTGGTGGCCCTCTTCCAGCAAGGCCCCACGTTTTGCCCATTCAATCGCCAGCTCCGTTTCAGCAATCTCGGCCAAGGCTTTCGCTGTGTTGTGGAGCTTGTACGAGCGGGACTGGTCCCCGGCATGAGTCCCGATGATCCGTTCCGTGTCGCGGTGGGCCACGGCAAGGCGCTCTGCGTTGAAGTGCAGCACGAACCTGGCATGGTTGTGCCGCGCGACGCGTTCCCAGGTGCCGGGGTCTTCGGATTGCAGCTTCAACGCAGCCCGTTTTTCCTCCGGGGCCGTCTCGGCCGGGATGGTCTCCGCGACTTTGTCGAGCCCTGCCTGGTACTTCGCAAGCCCCTTGGGGCCAAGTGCGGGTGCGTAGTCGACCGGATCTGGCATGAAGAAGTCCTGCCCGTCACCAAACTGGAAACGGATCATCCATTTCACCAGTTGCGCTGTGGCCGGGGGCGCTTCGCGGCACAGTCTGGCGTGGAGATTCAGCAGGTGGCCGAAAACGTCGCCAATGCTGCCGTTCGAGTCGTCGGCATGGCGCAGCACGCCCCATGGAGTCGAGGGCTTTTTGCACCACCGGGCGAACCACCCCTCTCTCCTGCGGGGGCC
>JBDTQM010000251.1:0-5410 GCA_039932175.1 Specibacter sp. | reverse complement strand
ACGAAGAAGCCTGCCGAAACCCGCATGGGTTCCGGTAAGGGTTCGCCCGAGTGGTGGATTGCGAATGTCAAGCCCGGACGCGTTCTCTTTGAACTCTCCGGTGTATCAGAAGAGGTAGCACGCGAGGCATTGCGCCTGGCAATCCACAAGCTGCCGTTGAAAGCGCGCATTGTGCGTCGCGAAGGTGGTGAGTAGAGATGTCAGTTGGTTCTAAGGAACTTGCCCCTGCACAGCTTGACGGATTCGATAACGCACGTCTTGTCGAAGAACTTCGCAAGGCTAAGGAAGAACTGTTCAACCTGCGTTTCCAGTCCGCCACAGGACAGCTGGAAAGCCACGGTCGTTTGCGCGTTGTAAAGCGCGACATCGCCCGTATCTACACAGTGATGCGCGAGCGCGAGCTGGGCATTCGCCCGGACGTGGTTGCTGCTGCACCCGTGGAGAAGGCCTCCAAGAAGGCTGACAAGGAAGCCAAAAAGGCCTCCAAGAAGGCTGAAACATCTGAGGAGGACGCCAAGTGAGCGATTCTGTAAACAACATTGAAGAAGGCGCGGATGCAGTTGTCCGCAACGAGCGCAAGAAGCTTCGCGGCTACGTCGTCTCCGACAAGATGGAAAAGACCATCGTTGTAGAGGTCGAAGACCGTGTGAAGCACGCCTTGTACGGCAAGGTTCTGCGTCGCAACAAGAAGATCAAGGCTCACGATGAAGAGAACAGCGCCGGCATCGGCGACCTGGTCATCATCTCCGAGACCCGCCCGCTCTCCGCAACCAAGCGTTTCCGCCTGGTTGAGATCGTAGAAAAGGCCAAGTAACTTAATTCACGCACTTGTGCGTGGTTGATTACTAAAACGTTGGGCCCGTTGCCACTTGTGGCGGCGGGCCCAACGTCGTTTAATCCTGCGCTGGTCGAGCTTGTCGAGACCGACGGCGTTGGCAGCCCACGGTGGTTGACCGACATTTTTCCGGCTGGGCCCACGGACGCGAGGGACCCGCTGCGAGCTTGCGAGCAGTGGGAGCGTCTGGGGACTATCCGGCCCGTCGGCCGCGGGCGGCCTTGGGGCCTCCTTTACGTCGCCTACCAAAAATCTCGGCTCAACCCCCTCGGTGGTGCGCACTGTGGGGGAGGTAACGCCTTTGGTGGGCTGACAGCGTACCGTCAGGTTCCGCCGTCGTGCTAGGATTATTTATTGCTGCGCCTTTTCCGTGCCGCCGTTTACGGTAGCCGCAACAGGCACGCACATACCTCGTAAATGCTCGTGCCCCTACAAACTGCCGTTCGATCCGTGGACTTGTCCGTGCATCGGTACGGAAAGTGCAGTTGGCATGAGGTATTTAGGCGTGTTTTGGCAAAATCCAGGCACGTCAAGAGACATCCCGAACAATACGTTCCGCAAGGCTTATCCATAGATGGTTTATGGCCAAGAACCGGCGCGACGAACAGGAGACACTAGTGATTCAGCAGGAGTCGCGGCTTAAGGTCGCCGACAACACGGGTGCCAAGGAAATCTTGACAATCCGCGTTCTCGGTGGATCTGGGCGCCGCTACGCAGGCATTGGCGACACCATTGTCGCAACCGTCAAGGATGCAATCCCCGGCGGTAACGTTAAGAAGGGTGACGTCGTCAAGGCTGTCATCGTTCGTACCAAGAAGGAACGCCGCCGTGCGGATGGTTCCTACATCAAGTTCGATGAGAATGCAGCTGTCATTCTCAAAGCTGACGGGGACCCCCGCGGTACCCGTATCTTCGGCCCGGTTGGCCGTGAACTTCGTGACAAGAAGTTCATGAAGATCATCTCGTTGGCTCCGGAGGTGCTGTAACTCATGGCAAAAATCAAAAAGGGTGACCTGGTTCAGGTCATCACAGGCGCCAAGGCTGAGCGTGGCGGCGACCGTGGCAAGCAGGGCAAGGTCCTGAAGGTATACACCGAGACCAACCGCGTGTTGGTTGAGGGTATTAACCGCGTCACCAAGCACACCAAGGCCGGTCAGACCGAACGTGGCACCAACACTGGTGGCATCGAGACAGTCGAGGCACCCATTCATATCTCCAACGTTGCCGTAGTGGACCCGTCCACGAAGAAGCCGACTCGCGTTGGCTACCGCATCGAAACCGTTGAGCGCGATGGCCGCGAACGTCAAGTACGTATCCGCGTTGCCAAGACCTCGGGGAAGGACCTGCCATGAGCTCCGCAGTTGCAGAGAACACTCCCACGATCATCCCCCGCCTGAAGACCCGCTACGCAGCGGAGATCAAGCCGGCTTTGGTCGAGGAATTCAAGTACGCGAACATTAACCAGGTTCCGCGCCTGGTCAAGGTTGTTGTCAACATGGGTGTTGGAGATGCCGCCAAGGACTCCAAGCTCATTGACCACGCCGTTCGCGACCTCACTGCCATCACCGGCCAGAAGCCTCAGGTAACTAAGGCTCGCAAGTCGATCGCACAGTTCAAGCTGCGCGAAGGCATGCCGATCGGTTGCCACGCTACCCTGCGTGGAGATCGCATGTGGGAATTCCTGGACCGTTTGGTCACACTCGCACTGCCCCGTATCCGCGATTTCCGCGGCCTCAGTGGCAAGCAGTTTGACGGCAACGGCAACTACACCTTCGGTCTGACCGAACAGGTTATGTTCCACGAGATCGACCAGGATTCCATTGACCGCCCCCGCGGTATGGACATCACTGTCGTGACCACAGCCAAGACCGATGACGAAGGCCGTGCGCTGCTTAAGGCGCTTGGCTTCCCGTTCAAATCCGAAGATAACTAATCTACGTAAAAGGTCCGTTCTGCGGGTATGAAGCGCTGGCACTTGTTGCCACCGTTTCTAATCGCCGCGAAGGAAACCGTTACGAGGAAGGGCAAGCGCCCAAATGACAATGACAGATCCTGTCGCAGACATGCTTACGCGTCTGCGCAACGCAAACTCGGCACACCACGACACCGTGTCCATGCCGTTTAGCAAGCTCAAAGGCCACATCGCCGACATCCTCAAGGCACAGGGTTACATTGCTGCCTGGAAGGTTGAAGACGCCGAAGTTGGCAAGAAGATGACCATCGACTTGAAGTACGGCCCCGCACGTGAGCGTTCAATCGCTGGCCTGCGCCGTATCTCCAAGCCCGGCCTGCGCGTTTACGCAAAGTCCACAAACCTCCCCAACGTTTTGGGTGGGTTGGGTGTCGCCATCCTGTCGACGTCTTCCGGTCTTTTGACCGACCGTCAGGCTGCCAAGAAGGGCGTGGGTGGGGAAGTCCTCGCCTACGTCTGGTAGTAGAGAGAGAAGGGAAAGAACTTATGTCACGTATTGGACGTCTCCCCATCTCCGTGCCTGCCGGCGTCGAGGTCAAGGTTGAAGATAACCTGGTTTCCGTCAAGGGCCCGAAGGGATCGTTGGCACACACTGTTGCCAGCCCCATCACGGTTGCACTCGAAGAGAACACCGTAACTGTTAGCCGCCCCAACGATGAGCGCGCTTCGCGTTCACTCCACGGTTTGACTCGCACCCTCATTGACAACCTGATCATCGGTGTCACTGCAGGCTACGAGAAGAAGCTGGAAATTGTTGGTACCGGTTACCGCGTAGTTGCCAAGGGTCAGAACCTGGAGTTCGCTCTGGGCTTCAGCCACCCGGTTGTCATTGAGGCACCCGTTGGCATCACACTGACCGTTGAGAGCCCCACTAAGCTCTCCGTGTCAGGCATTGACAAGCAGCAGGTGGGCGAAGTTGCTGCCAACATCCGCAAGCTGCGCAAGCCCGACCCGTACAAGGGTAAGGGCGTACGCTACGCCGGCGAAATCATCCGCCGCAAGGTCGGAAAGGCTGGTAAGTAACCATGGCACTATCCATAAGAGGAAAGTCCAAGGCCGCAGCACGCGGCCGTCGTCACCTGCGCGTTCGCAAGCGCATCAGTGGCTCCACCGTACGTCCGCGTCTGGTGGTCAACCGCTCTGCTCGTCACATGTTCGTTCAGGTCATCGATGACACCCAGGGTCTGACCCTGGTGTCAGCATCGACTCTCGAAGCTGACTTGCGTGCCTTCGACGGTGACAAGACCGCCAAGGCCAAGCGCATTGGTGAGCTCGTTGCTGAGCGTGCCAAGGCTGCCGGTATCGAAGCTGTTGTCTTCGACCGTGGCGGTAACCGTTACCACGGTCGTGTTGCAGCTGTTGCTGACGGCGCACGTGAAGGCGGTCTGGCACTGTGACCGAAAACATTAACAAGGAGAACACTGTGTCAGAAGCAACTGCAACTGACGGTGCCGCTGCGAAGACTGAGACAGCTGCAGGCGCCGATGGCGCTCGTGGCCGTGGCGGTCGCGACGGCGCTCGTGGAGGCCGCGAAGGCGGCCGCGACGGTGGACGTGGCCGCGGCGGTCGCGACGGCGGTCGTGAAGCTGAGAAGAGCCAGTTCATCGAGCGCGTTGTCAACATCAACCGTGTTGCCAAGGTTGTTAAGGGTGGTCGTCGCTTCAGCTTCACCGCTCTGGTAATCGTCGGCGACGGCAACGGCATGGTTGGCGTCGGCTACGGCAAGGCCAAGGAAGTTCCCGCGGCCATTGCCAAGGGTGTTGAAGAAGCTAAGAAGTCCTTCTTCCGCGTTCCCATGATCGGCAAGACCATCCCGCACCGTGTACAGGGTGAGGCCGCCGCTGGCGTCGTCATGCTGCGCCCGGCTGCTGCTGGTACCGGTGTTATTGCCGGCGGTCCGGTTCGCGCCATCCTGGAATGCGTTGGCATCCACGATGTTCTGTCCAAGTCACTTGGATCCTCAAACGCCATCAACATTGTTCACGCAACGGTTGCTGCATTGAAGGGTCTTGAAGACCCCAAGGCTGTTGCGGCTCGCCGTGGCTTGCCTTTGGACGAAGTAGCTCCGGCCATTCTGTTGCGCAATATGCAAAAGGCAGGTCTGTAATGACTACACCGAAGAACATTAAGGTTTCCGAGAACAAGCTGGAAATCACTCAGATCAGGGGCCTCGTTGGCGCCAAGCAGAACCAGAAGGACACCCTTCGCTCATTGGGTCTGAAGCGCATCGGTCACACCGTTGTCCGCTCAGCAGACGCAGTGACCGCGGGCATGGTCAACACGGTTCCGCACCTGATCAAGGTTGAGGAGACTAAGTAAAGTGGCTACTGACAAGACTGTAGAAACTGCTGAAAAGCAGAATGCGCTCAAGGTCCACCACCTGCGTCCCGCACCCGGCGCCAAGACGGCTAAAACCCGTGTTGGCCGTGGTGAAGGATCCAAGGGTAAGACCGCAGGTCGCGGTACCAAGGGTACCAAGGCTCGTTACCAGGTTAAGGCTGGCTTTGCCGGCGGCCAGTTGCCGCTGCACATGCGTCTGCCGAAGCTTCGCGGCTTCAAGAACCCGTTCCGCGTTGAGTTCCAGGTTGTAAACCTGGACAAGC
>JBDTQM010000250.1:0-5503 GCA_039932175.1 Specibacter sp. | reverse complement strand
CTAAGCCGGTATGTTCACAGTTCCAGTCCGAATGGAAGGGGCCAAGTGCAGCACGTCTTTCAGCTGAGGGGGACAGCGTTCTCCCGTCGTCGAATGGGCGCGGCAGGCCTTTGGACTAGTAACAGAATTCAGGGTTGCGTGGGTCTCGCGCGACCCGGATCCTGTGTGGCTCCTTCGAGCATTCGCAGCGCATCCAAGATCTTCGCCACCACAAATTCGACTGGGGCGCTGTCAAAATTGATGCTCTTCAACGCGGGAAGCGAGAGCCAAATGAACCGCGGTAATCACTGTTCCGGCGGGCTTGCCTTCTTCCGGCCCAGGCTCTGCGGCCCCAGTTACAGGACCGAAAAAGTCACTCTGCTGAGTTCCCCAAATCCTTCGGCCAACAGCAGTGCACACTGAGCGGTGAGGTCACGTCCGTGTTTCACACCAAGAATCAAAAATTCCACTCCTCGATATAGGCGATGACACCACCGCAGGAACCACACCGCTGAAGCGTCTGCGGCGTCCAGATGTCAGGAGAGACTGCCACTGGTCAATGACTTCGCGACGGCAATCGTGCGGTTTGCCTCCCAACTGGTCCGGGACATGGATTCGGTCACATTCGTTGGTTCCCGTGCCAAAGGATCTGCCCCGGACGGTTTTTGCTCTGCCCATCTGTCAGGTCCGCTACATGCCCCTACGGAGTGCCTGCTCGGCATCACACCCCCACCGTGTTTCACCACCACAGTCTTTTCCATTCGGGAGGTCCCTTTACCGATGTACGTGAAACGCCCGTTATTGTCCCTGGCGTTAAGTTTCGGGCTGACGTTGCGCATCTTGTTGGCTATGCGCTCCATTCAGGCTGACATCATGACCGAACCTCGCTCCTTAAAGTAGCTGCTGGGATCGACCTATTTCCAGAGCCCTTCCAAGCTGGACGACGCCACATGAAAGCGTGGCTGTCCCTGGCTATCGGAATCGCCGGGGTAATGTCCAAGTGGCGGGCTCGTCTCTCACTGCAACTCCATGCTGTGACTTGCGAATCCCCACGGAGTTGGGAACAGTAGGAGGAGAAGCGCCACATCTTCCGCGAGAATCTGGAGAATATGCAATGAACGTCCTGATTAAGCTATTGAGTGTTGTAGCAAGCTTGGCCGCTGGCGCCGCAGCCCGCAAGGCCCTGGCGGCGGGCTGGAAGAAGAGTACAGGTAGTGAACCGCCCAAGGATGCCGGGGACCTGCGAAATTCCCTGCCAGGTGTCCTGGTCTTTGCACTGGTCACCGCCGCGTCAAGTGCGGTCATCCACGTGGTGACCCAACGTTGGGGACGGAAGGCCACGCTTCGGCTGAAACAAAACCCCGGCGAAGTATAGAAAATTCGACGCCGCCAGACCAGTCTCAAATGCCGTTGGGACCTGCAGTTCCCCAGCCGCCCTCTGCCCGTCGGGGTTGGGCCCGGTCGGGTTAGATCACCGGGGGTGCCGTCGGGAAGAACGGGTCCGGATGTGAGGGGGAACTTGGTTCCGGCACCGGGGGAATAGGTGCGCCTGGATCCTCCGGATGGTGGGGGTCAATGGGTTCGGTGGGGTCCGCGGGGGCATCGGGATGGGGATTGGCTGGGAACGGTTCCGGAACCAAGGGTTGCGGCTCGTCGGGCTGGTGCTGATTCATCTTTGCTGCCTCTCGTGGGTGCCTCATGTTCGCGGCCAGGTATGGCAAGAAGGCTGTGTTCTCGCAACCCTCGTATGGATGAGTGCACCGTTTCCATGCTAACGAGCCATCCCAGGCTCGTCTACAGCTTTGGGCACGTCGGACAGTTCGCGGGGCATGGATTTTTTTGCGGGTCCTCGCTACAGTCGAAGTGGTGGATGAAGCAGGCATCGCCTCGCAGGGCACTGTGAGTGCTGCTGTTAAAAACGTCAATGCGCTTCAGCGAAGCTATCGATAGTTTTACAACGTTTACCAACGCGAATGCGAGGGACAAACCATGTTTGAACATTTCACTACTCCTAGCGAAATCTTCCATTACAAGCTGGGTTCGGCCCTGACCATGGAATACGATTCCTTGGAAATGCTCGGGGACATGGAAAAAAGCGCCATGCGCAGCGACCTGGCGGAACTGTTTCATGAGCATGCGCATGAAACACGCCAGCAAATTGAAAACCTGCAGCGATGCTTTACCCTGTTGGGGGTTGAAGTCCATCAGGCGCCGTCTCCCACCACCAAGGGATTGGCCAAGGAATCCCGGTCCTTCATAGCCAAGACCGACAACACTCTCGTGGACGCCGTCGTCCTTGCCGGGGCGTTGGAGGCCGGACATTACGCGGCGGCGGTGTATGAAACCCTCGTCATTCAAGCCAAGATTGGAGGCGTTGCAGGGATCGTTGAACTGCTGAAACAAAACCTGGTGCTGGAAAAAGCGGCTATCGAGCAAATCAGGGTGGCTTCGGATGCAATTGCCCGCGCAGATGCCGCAGACCAAGCTGATGCAGCCACAGTTCCGGAGCTTGCGGTTCAAATGCCGCCCTTTCTGCCGCCGGGAATGATTTAGCCAGCTCAGTTGCCGCTGTTCAACAGGGAAGGACGGGAACATGCCCAAGAAACAAAACCCCACTTTGAAAGATCCAGAGATGTACGAGGCGCTCCGTGACGACGGCGCGCCTGCCCAAAAGACAGCCAGAATTTCCAATGCAGCGGCCAAAAAGGGCCGTTCAGCCGTTGGCCGGAAAGGTGGCAAGTCCAAAGACTATGAGGACTGGACAGTGCCGCAACTCAAGGACAAGGCCAAGGTGATTGTTCTCAAGGGCTATTCAAGGAAACGCAAGGAAGAGCTAGTCCAGTCACTGCACAATTCATGGGTGGTCCACAGAAACCTTTTGCCACGAGCGCAGGCACCAAGCATCCAGCCACTGACGTACGCAGCAGTCATTTTCGATTAATCAGGAGGATGAGATGAACGACAGCATCAATGAACCGGTGGAGATCTCCACACGAATGCGTCCGGGGGAGTGGACCCAGGAGACATTGGCAGAGCTGCTGGCCTCATATCAACAGAAGCTGCGCGAGATGGGCGCTGCCGAGAATGAAATCGAGACGTCCGTGGCAACGCCGGACGACGGCGCGGCCAACGTCAAGGTCAGCTGGCGGCGTGTAGGCGTGCGGACCTTCGCCGACATGGGCCAGGGCAGTGTGGCGGAGGCAGAAAACTCGCGAGGCCATGGCGAGGCCATACCCGCCGGGGAAGCAACTGATGATTCCCAAGGACTCGGTGCCGTGCTTGGCGATGCGGAGCGGTCCGCCATTGACGACCCACCCACTCGACGCGCAATGGAAGCCTCGAAGAATCAGACCGATCCGGGGCTGGTCGTTTTTACCGATGACGAAGGAAAAACCTACGTCGAAGACGTGGGCCCCGCCAAGGAATGACACAGTGTTCGGGAGTAGCCAGTTAGCTGCTCCCGGTGAAGAAGAGCAGGCAATCACACCAGGAGGAACGCAATGGGTATCGGCGAGAAGTTTGTGGCAGCAAAGGACAAAGTCACGGGGAAGATCAAAGAAACCGTCGGCAAGGCCACCGATGACAACTCCATGGTGGTGGAAGGAAAAGTCGAACACGCCAAGGGCACCGCGAAGGACAAAGTAGCGGACATTAAGGCCCATCTGAAGGAGGACGCCGCTGACCTCCAAAGGGACGACACTGAGGGCGGGGCACCCACCACGCGCGCCGAGTGAGACCAACGCCACGGCGCAGCGAGGACGGGAGGCTGGCAGCCTCCCGTCCTCGTTGCGCTGTCAGGGACCTCCACCGTTGCCATGGATGATCTGCCGATGACTATTGGGTTGCTTCACCTTGTGGGCTTGGAGGGTGTCTAGTTTTCCCAGTGCACTTCGCCTGCTGACTTGTCGTGTCGCCATCCACGCCACGTTGGATGGCGGAGCCGGCCGACCTTTGTAATCTCGATGTACTGGACCTCAGCTACGAGCTTTAGTGTGACCCACGCTGCATCGCGGCAGTCGATGGTCGGCATGCTGTGTGTGGGCGGTGTCTTCCGTTCAATTTTTTTCAATTGGGTGGCCGTTTCCTTCAGCTCCTGGCTAGTGAAGCCGGTTCCCACCTTGCCCAGGTAGCGGAGCGTTGCTGCGACGCCATCGTCGGCTCCGCCAGAGCCGCTGCAATGGGTAGCCGGTAAGACGACCCTCCGACAGGCCTGTTTGTGGTTGTTCCGTTCCAGCTCTTGGCGTTGGTCGCTACATTATCTTGAGCTGGCAACCAGCATTTTGGCCATAAATGGCCGGTTTAAAGTGCCGCCGCGTTTTCAAGGTTCGTTAGTCACAGAGGTGGACAGGCTCTTGTTGGAATTAGCGCTGAGTAGCGGGGGAGGGTGATCATTAACAGAATGAACCTGCTTAGTAAGGCCAGAACTGGTTCCGAAGATAAACAGAGCCATCGGCTGCCGCCAGAAGGGATTTCAGTGGAAGCAGTGATGCAGGCAGAGCGAATAGCGGTGCCAAGAGGGACGTGACGCGCAACAGTACCTCGGGTTGCGATCTGCGCAGGTTCAGCCATTGGAAGTCCCCTGGTCTCTCCGGATCGGTATGGAATGCCGTGTGCACGAACGGTAGTGCTGACTTTCGGCCAATCATGGGTGTTCGGGCCGCGGGACTTCGAGCAACGCCGCAGCGATACCGAGACGAAAACCAAGCGCTGCCTCGGAGTTTTATGTGGGATGACACCTTCCTAACCGAATGCGCGGCTGAAGTCGCGGAGGCAGGCTTTCCCTTCTCCCGGGACGGCAACGAGCGGGTAAGCTTCGCTGCCTTTCGTCTTCCGGTGAACCAGGGAATTGGACCAATAGTCGGCAGCAGAAACACCATCACGACCCACACAGTGGTTCTGGCGGTGGCTCACTCTTGATTCTGGCGGGAACATGGTTTGTCCAATGCGGGATCCTCGTCGGGGTATTAGCTTTGGGGTACCCCGCGACGGCGGAAGGCCGCGAAGCCGATGATCACTAGGATTGTGGCGAGGGAGGCCATCAGGGTGAGGGCGCCGCTGTGGATCGCGCCTAGCGGGGGGTTTCCCACATGCGTGGTCGGCGAGATGTCGAGCACCCACTGGCGAAATTTCAGGCCGGGCCCGAGGAATGCGATGAACGTCATCACGGCATAGCCGGCCCAAGCGATCGCGAACCACCGGGGACGAAGACCGTATAGAGCCAGCGCCAGCCCGGCGAGCACGAGCTCTGCTGGAAGATAGGCCAGTCCGGACGTCAGGGTGGGGCCCAGCTCTGCCATGTTGCCGACCGAGACCGCGGTTGCCAGACCCAAGACCAGGGAGGATCCGAGCACGATCGTCATGAGTCCGCCGAAAACCACCAGCGCGTGGGAGGCTAGCCAACGAGTCCGGGACATGGTGCCGGACAGCCGCGTTTCAAGCCGTCCGCCGGTCTCTTCGGCCCGTAGCGTGCCGATGGCCTGGACGACGTACCCCGCCGCGATGACGGCGAGGTAGAGCTGGGTGG
>JBDTQM010000249.1:0-5534 GCA_039932175.1 Specibacter sp. | reverse complement strand
CCGTCGACCGCAGCCACCAGGGAGTTGCTTGACGTCCAGGCCACCGCAGTTGCCGTGCCCGTGGACCCGTCGCTGTACGTCAACTCGGCCGTCAGTGCACGGGAATCCCCGTCCAGCATGGACACCATTGCGGGGGTAACAGTAATGGCCGTAAACGTCACCTCCGTGAACAGTCCCACGTTGGCCAGATGGCCCAGCAGGACAGCGCCGGTCAACAAGATGATGACCGCCGTTGCTGAGGCATAGGCAGCCAAAGCCTTCCACCAGTAGCGCCGCGACCCGGCCATGAGCGCGCGCTCAACATTGACGGGATGCGATGCGGCGCGTTTGGTGGCCTCCGATCGCAGTTTCCGGCCTATTTCGGTTTTCACAATGCACCGTCCGAATGCAGCCGGGCCACCGACGCTTCGGCATGTGCAAGTGAATCCATCACTTGGACCAAGGAGTTTTCGGTGAGGTTGGCGATTTCGGCCAGCGACAATTCTGCAAACTCATGCAGGACAACTATGACTCGCTCCATTGGGCTCAGCGCTGCCAGGGGGCTCAACAGCGGGACGGCTTGGCTGCCCTGCATGCTGATCTGTTGTTGGGGATGGGCCCATTGGGTGTGTGAGATGAAACGATGCACGAATACGCACAACGTGTAACTTCGGATCTCGGCGGTGACGGGTCCGCGCCAGTCTGCCGACGTCTTTGCCCAGGCTGCCTCCAACAACATGGTCGCGGTTGCGGGATCATCGCAGATCAGGTTGGCACACAATTCGAGATCCGGCTTTTGCTCTTCAAATGCCGCCCGCAGTTCCTCCTCGCGGTTCTGCAGGGCTGCTGAGACTTTCACGCCCGATGGAAACCCGAGCTCGACGTCGTGGACGGCGGGCAACAGTATCGCCATCAACAGGGCGGCCGCGCCGAGACCCAAGGGAATCAGGCCGAAAGCATTCGGGATCTGCCAGCCCGCAACAATGACCGCCAGCGCCACAACGGCAATGATGAGGCGCTTGGGTTGAAACGCGTTGCGCCAGTTCCGTCTGGGGACATCACACATGGTCTGGTGGACCTCCCCTCAAGCAAAGCCGCCTGGCACTGAAATTTCCGTTCCACTGCAGGCAGCTTCTTGTCGTGAATGATACGCCTCAATACCCTCCGGCAATAGGGCGCGAGGAGGCTCCAGGGAATGAAGAGGAGGGCGGCTGCGGAGCCGCACATCGATCGGGGCGCCGGTGTGGAAAGCTGGAACCATGAAGCCGCAGATCCTGGACAGGGCCCGACGCCGCTTTGCCACCGCAGCCATGGCCGGTGTCGCCGTCTACGTCGGCATCGACGTCGTTCTCCAGCTTCTGCCGCCGCACTACAACGTGGTCAGCGACGCCGAAAGCAAGCTCGCAGTTGGCCCTTTCGGTTGGATCATGAACCTGAATTTTCTGGGCCGGGCCGTGACCACAGGGTGTGCCATCGCCGCCATCAACCGGACCGGTCCGGTCTCCGGACTCCGGCGCACCGGGGTGGTCCTCATGGCTGCCGGGGGCCTGTGCTCGGCGGTCCTGGCCTTTTTTCCGACCGACGTTGATGCCGGCTCCGGCCTGGCTTCGGCGACGGTGGTGGGCACAGTCCACCTCTACGTGGCCGGCTTGGGATTCTTGGCCGCCCTGGCCGGGATTCTGTCGCTGACACGCTGGGTGCGCGTCGACCCGGAGCTGGCGGCGGCCCATCCGGCGGCATTCACTCTCGCGTCAATTGCTGCCGCCGGACTTGCGTCACTGTTTCTGACCGCCGCCATCAAACCGGATCTGTTGGGGCTCGCCGAGCGGATCTGCCTTGCCGGAGTGCTCGGCTGGGTGCTGGTGGTGTGCAAGGACATCAGAAGGCTGCCCCGGCAGGGTTGAGGATCCCCCTTGTGCCGGGACTGCCTGTCACGGGTCTGCCCACTCCGATGTTGTTCTGCACGGACGTTATTCTGCATGGGACCGCGCTGCCTGCCGGGTCCTTGCTAGGGCGCGGGTGCTGTGACTGCCCCCACCGCGGGCTCGCCGGCGATGGCCTGTTGCCAGCTCGCCCCGATGTTGTTTGAGATGTCCGCATGCAGGGCATCCATTTGGGCAATGAATTCGGCATCCTGAACATAGGCGGCCACAGCCTCGCGCAGCTGGGCCAGCACGCGCAGGGTGTCCTCGCCGTCGAGCATGGCAGGGATTGTCCCGTCGGGATGGCGCACACCAGCCCGGATGGCATCCATGAATGCTCCCTGCGGAATCTTCTGCCAAATGGCGTACAGGCGCGCGTTCTCGTGGAACAGATGCGTCATGGCATCCCGGTGCTCCAGGTAGGTCTGGAGGTACCCCTGTCCGCGCGGGGTTCCCGTGCAGAGCGCTTCCAGCTGGCCCGCAAAGGTTTCGGCATGAAGCAGGGGAGCGTCCGCCGTCGCCGGCGTCAACACCTCGATGTTCAGTGCCGACAAGACATTTTCAATCCTGTTGGCGTAAACCGTCTCCCCGACCGTTGACTTACCCCAGAGCAGGGCCACCACAAAGTTTTTCCCATCCACGATCACCGAGCCGGAATCTCCGGGTGCGGCGAATTCCGTGTTCTTTGACGCCAAGGGCACGATGAGGACCTGATTTTGCGTGGGCCCGCCGAGGGCATTCACCCCCTGAAAATTCAAGCCGGAGATGGTGCCGTAGCGCAAGCCGGTGGTGCGTCCCATCTTCTTGACTGTCGTGCCAATGTCCTGCCACGTCACGGCACGGGAGCCTGCCACGTTCCCGATTTCGGCGATGGTGGCTGACGTGGAGATCCCGCCATCGATGCTGGCGATGGCCGAGTCCACGATGGAGTTCAGGGCCGTGCGCTTGGTGTAGCCGACCTTGTGGCAGGCGTCGTTTTTTTGCACATAGACGGTGGTTCCCACAGTGTCCAGGACGTGCTGGTTGGAGAGCAGGCAGGTTGACTTGTCGCTGTTGTCGCGCACGATGCAGCCAAGGGTTCCGGCGAAATTGCCGACCCGAAGGTCAGCCCCGCCCTGGAGGGGCCCGAGCAGCGGGTACGGTGCACCGTGCTCGACGACGTCGGTTGCCAAGCCCTCAAACTGTGCGGGAATCCTCTCGGCCTCGGGGACGTCCTCGAGTGCCTTCTTCCTGTCCACATGGACAACAATGGCAAATGTTGGTGTTGCCTCGTCGGCAACAGTTTTCAGGCCGATGCTTGTGCCGTGCACGCCGGGGATGGCCATGGCCCGGTCCTGGAACTTCGCTTGTGCGTGGATCAACTGGTCATAGAGCTCTGAGTTCATGATGATTCCCCCTGGGACTACAAAACTGTCGCCAACACAAGGCCCGAACCATACCCTTCAGGGGTATTGTCACGCACAGGGCGGACGCTATGCCTTGATACTAAACTGGCCGCCAGCCATCCACATCGGCTAAACGGATAATAGTGATGGGCCAACGCGGTCTGGCTTGCGGAACCGCGGACGGCCAAGTGGGCACCCGGCAGTCCAGTCCGGGCCCCGCCTGCCAACGGCCGGCAGACACAAGGACTACACAAACGTGCTGTATCACTCCCTCGATAGTTGCCCGGAGCCCGGTGTATCCGATAAGAATGCGCCTATGCTGGGGAAATGTCAGAGACAAAATCCAAGCCTAAAGTCCACCGCTGGGTATTCTGGCCAGCCGCCTTGATAGTCCTGGTGTTCGCATCGTTTGCCATGATTGCCCCCGGGACCGCCGAATCCTTGTTTTCCAGCATCCAAGGCACCATCGTTGGCTACTTCAACTGGTACTACGTTCTGCTGGCCACTGCCCTGGTGATCTTTTGCTTGTGGCTGGGCTTCGGAAAATACGGGGACATCAAGCTGGGCAAGGACGACGACGTGCCCGAGTTCTCGCTCGGTTCGTGGTTTTCCCTGCTCTTCGCCGCCGGTATGGGCATCGGCCTGGTGTTCTACGGGGTCAGCGAACCCCTGAGCCACTTCGCCTCGCCCAAGCCCGGTACCACCGGCAGCCCTGGCGATCTCGCCCAGCATGCCCTCTCGCAGACGTTCCTGCACTGGGGCGTGCATGCCTGGTCGATCTACGTGGTCATCGGCCTGGCCCTGGCATACGCCATCCACCGCCGCGGCCGGCCGGTCTCGATCCGCTGGACGCTTGAACCCCTCTTAGGGAAGAGAATCCGCGGCGGGCTGGGCAACCTCATCGACGTCATCGCCCTGGTGGGAACAATATTCGGCGTGGCCACCTCACTCGGGCTCGGAGTGCTCCAGATCAGTGCCGGCCTGGAGAGCGCCGGGCTCATCACGTCCTCAATGTTCATTGACCTGGTCATCATTGCCGTGATCACCTGCTTCGTGTTGTTCTCCGTGCTGTCGGGCGTGGGCAAGGGCATGAAGTGGCTCTCCAACACCAACCTCATCCTGGCCGGCATCATCGTGGTCTTCCTGCTGGTGGTGGGCCCCACCCAATTCCTGCTGCGCACTTTTGTGCAGTCCACCGGAAACTACCTGCAGGACTTTGTGGGTATGGCCTTCAACGTCAGCGCTTTCGCTGGCGCGGAGGGTGAAGCCTGGCAGTCCACGTGGACCACGTTCTATTGGGGCTGGTGGATCTCGTGGGCGCCGTTTGTGGGTATCTTCATTGCCCGTATTTCCAAAGGCCGCACCGTGCGCCAGTTCGTGGCGGGTGTCATTCTGGTGCCCACCTTGGTCACGCTGCTGTGGTTCAGCGTGCTGGGCGGCACGGCACTGTACTCTGAGCTTTCCGGCAAGGGCGGGCTGGTGGGCCCGGATGGAACGGTGGACACCTCTGGCGCCCTGTTTGCGATGCTGGACCAGGTTCCCGCCGGTGGCGTGCTCACCATCGGGGCGATCTTAATGATTGTGATCTTCTTCGTGACCTCCGCCGACTCCGGCGCACTGGTGATGGGCATGATCGCCAGCGGGGGAGACGTGGAGCCCAAGAACTGGATCCGCATTTTCTTCACCTTGGCCACGTCACTGCTGGCCAGCGCGCTGCTGCTCTCCGGTGGTCTGGAGGCCCTGAAAACTGCGGCAATCATCATCGCTTTGCCTTTCAGCGTGGTGCTCATCCTGATTTGTTGGTCAACCTACCGGGCGTTTTCCCGCGAGGCGCGCGCCTATGACAAGGCCAAGCGGCTGGCCTTCGTTGACCACATCGGGGATTTCTACGGCCTCGAGGTTGAGGACCCGAACCAGGATTCCCCGCTTCTGAATCTACGTGCGCTGACCGCCCGGCTGCGCGGGCGGCTGCCGGTGGACAAACGCCTGCACCTCGACCCGTTCGGCCATCACCCGCATGACCCGGAGGCTGGCGGTGACCCGGAGTCCTCCGCTTCCGCCCCGGCGGCGTCGCCCGAACCCGGGCCGTAACCCGGGTCCCGCGCATGGGCCGCGCCGGCAGGGACATGCCAGCCCATGGACAAGGAGTGGAACCATGTCACAGACAGTTCTGGTTACCGGCGGCACCGGCTAAGCCTCGATCCACCGAACTAGGTTGGGACTGCGCTGAGTTCTGATTTTTGTTGAT
>JBDTQM010000248.1:0-5537 GCA_039932175.1 Specibacter sp. | reverse complement strand
CCAACCTGCCGTCCGCGGCCAAACCCTGGTGGTCGAGCCTGTCGATGTCGGGATGTCGACAGGCTCAAGCACCGGGTGTCGGGATGTCGACAGGCTCAAGCACCGTCACGGGAGCTGCGCCGAACTTGCTGCGCTTGGCGGGCCACCACACCCTGTCGGCAAGGTCGTAGCTCAGGGCCGGAACCAGCAGGGTCCGGACAATCGCGGTGTCCAGCAGCACGCCAAATGCCACGATGAAAGCCAACTGCGCCAGGAACAGCAGCGGAATGATGCCCAACGCCGCGAACGTTGCAGCCAGCACCACGCCCGCTGAGGTGATGACCCCGCCCGTCTTGCCCAAGCCGCGCAACACTCCGGCATGGGTGCCCATGAGCAGGGACTCCTCCCGGACTCGGGTCATGAGGAAGATGTTGTAGTCAACGCCCAGCGCCACCAGAAACACGAAGCCAAACAGCGGCACAGTGGCGTCCGCGCCCGGGAAGCCAAAGACGTGGTTGAACACCAGGGCCGATACGCCCATGGTGGCCACGTAGGAGAGCACCACAGTGCCAATCAACAGCAACGGCGCAACGATGGAGCGCAGCAGCAACATGAGGACGATGAAAATGACCAGCAGCACCAGCGGCACAATCTTGAACAGATCGCTTTGCGCCGTGACATTGGTGTCCAGGGCAATCGCCGACACCCCGCCCACCAGGACCGTCGAATCAACCGCGGGCAATTGTTCGCGAAGTTCCACCACCACCTGTTCGGCAGCCTCTGAATCTGCCTGATCCTGCAAGGTGGCATTGATCAGCACCCGCCCGTCCTCGACCACTGGCTGTGCCGCCGGATCCGGACGGCCATTGCCCGTGTAGAAGCCGGCCTCGGTAATGCCCTGTTGACTTTCGACGGCGGCCAGCACTTGATCCTTCCTGCCCTGGTCGGCAATGATCACCACGGGGCTGCCGCTGCCGCCGTCGAAATGCACGGACAAGGCTTTCTGGCCGTCCACCGCATTGCTTTGTCCCAGGATGATCTCGGATTGGGACACGCCGTTGGCCTGCAGTTGCAGGATTCCTGTGCTCGCAGCCAGCAACAGCACCAGTGTTGCCACCCACGTCAGGCGGGGCTTGCGTGCAATCAGCAGGCCTATGCGGCGCCACAATCCACCAATGCCGGCAAGACCGCGCTCCGCATCGCTGCTTGATGCGGCGGACAAGCCTTCCAGGCCGGTGGCTCCGTGTTTGTGCGCATGCTCAACCTTCGGCATGAAAGGCCAGAAGGCTCCCCGTCCCAACGCAACCAGCAGGGCGGGCAGGCAGGTCAGGGCGGCGAGCAGTGAGAAGAAAATGCCGATGGCGGCGATCGGTCCCAGGCTGCGGTTGGAGTTCAAATCTGAGAACAACAGGCAGAGCATGGCCAAAATGACTGTGGAACCTGAAGCGAGGATGGGTTCCCATGCGCCGCGCATGGCACGTCCCAGCGCCGCCCACCTTGAGTCAACTTGATGCAGGGCTTCACGGAATCGGGCCACGAACAAAAGTGAATAGTCGGTGGCCGCGCCGATGACAAGGATGGAGAGAATGCCCTGGCTTTGGCCGCTGAGCTTGATCCAGTCCCAGCTGGCCATGTAGTAGATCACCAGGATCGAAGCGCACAAGGCCACCACGGATGTGAACAGCACCAAAAGCGGCAATACCACCGAACGGTAAACAACCAGCAAAATGACAAAGACCGCCAGCAGGGCAACCAACAGCAGTACTCCGTCGATGCCGCCAAAGGCGCTGACCAGATCGGCCGTGAGGCCCGCAGGACCCGTGACGTATATGCTCATCCCGGCAGGAGCTGAGGCCTCAAGGACGTCCCGCAATTCGCCCACCACAGTCTTGATTTCACCGGTGTCGGAAATGGGGACCAGGAATTCCACAGCAAGTTTGTCGGCTGAAGGGATTGGACCCGCGACGGTGGTGGTGGCAGGAGCTTGCGGTTCCTGAACGCCGCTGACGGCGCCCAACTTAGCGGAAAGGGCAGCGATTTCCCCCAGCTGGGCCGGTGTCAGTGGTTCGTCGCTGGTCAGCAGCACCACGGCAGGAATCACGTTACTGTCCACGAATCGCAGCTGCCAGTCCCGCGCAATGGTCGATTCTGCGCTGGCAGGCAGGAAACTGGCTTGGTCGTTGCTTGAAACGTCGGAGATTTTCCCGAACGTGGGCCCACCGACGGCGGCCGCCACAAGCCAGAGGACTATTAAAACGGCCGGAAGTGTCAGTCTGAGCCAACGTTTGGGCGACCAATCAAGAGGTTTCATGGTAACAACAATACTTCCATTGCAGAGAGATTCGATAGTAGAGATATTATTTTAACCAGTGGGTGACAAATGGGGGGATGATTGATCCCATGAAGTCCCCCCAGCCACATACCGAACTATTCACAGTGATGCGCGAGTTCACCCTGGAATCGGATCGCTATGTTGAGCGGGTTGCCTCCCTGCATGGCCTGCACCGCACCGATCTGAACGCCCTCGGTTTCCTGGTCCGCCCCAGCCGCGAGGGAAACACCATGACGCCGGGCAAGCTGGGCGACGCGCTGAACCTCAGTTCACCGGCCACCACAGCATTGGTGGACCGGCTGGAACGTTCGGGGCATGTTGTCCGCCAGCGCGACCAGGCGGACCGCAGGCAAATTCAGCTCGCCATGACCGAGCACGCCAGAAGTGTTGGCCGCACCTTGTTCCTGCCTCTGGCCATGGAGCTTGGCGACGCGGTGCAAAAATACACGCCGGCGGAGCTGGACCTGGTGGAGCGGTTCCTGCGTGACATGATGGTGGCCACCGGGGTGGCCAGGGAGAAACTCAAGGCCCCGGAAGCACCCGCCGCAAGGGATGTCCCGGCCCAAACGGCGAAGTAGCACAACGGTCTCGGGGCCGCGAGGCGATCAGCGCGGTTGCAGTCCTTCCGCACGTTTCATGGCTCGCCGCCTGGCACCGGCAAACAGCTCCCAACCCCACGCGCCAGCGAGGAGAAATGCGCCAGCCAGAATCCCCAGGCCCGTGACAATGGTGCCCATCGATTTGGCCGGGCCGCCCTGTCCATCAGCCAGCCTGGCGGCGGATGGATGCTGGGAAACGTACTCCAGGGCCACAGCTTCGCCGGCATCGAAATCCCTGTTGCCCATCCGTGTCCACACCATGGTCTCCACGGCTCGGCCAGAGTCGGTGACGAAACGGACGGGCAGCTGCGACCATTCGGTGTCCCCGGCCTTGGCCTCCACAGTTCCTGCCGTGCTGACGAAGATGCTGTCCGGCGAAGAGAGAACCCAGGCATTTTCGTGCTCGGCAAGGCCCCCGCCCACGGTAACCGCGCCCGCCGTCGTCAGGGCTGCCAGCACGCCGAGCGCCATTGTGCCTCTTGCCGCGTTCCTGAACCGTCGACCCATAAGCGGGGACCCTTCAATAGTTGTTTGGGGAGCGGGATGGTCGCGGCGAAACCGTGCCGGACGTGCGGACCTGGCAAAAAGTCCGCCCCCGGTATGAGATTGCCGCCAGATCAGCCTATCGTTGAGTGGGCGTCGTGGGATTGCCTGCGGCATGGGTAGGCTGTGCACAAACCAACGTCAGGGAGCCCATGATTCGTCGCGTCACAGTTTTGTTGCTTGCCCTCAGCCTTGCCATGGCAGGTGTGGCATGTTCGGCACCGGACAACGGCACCTCCACAGCCGATGCCCTGGCCAAGGCACTCGCTTCACACACGGTGGGGGAGCTCAGCTTTGACAAGCCCGCGGCCGACGTTCAAAAGGAGCTGACGGAGCTTTCCGAAAGCATCGACCCCACGTGGCCCACCGTCAGCGTGGCCGGTGTCGAGGTCAAGGATGACAATGCCAAGGTCACCCTGAACTACAGCTGGAACATTCCCGGGATCGTCAAGCCGTATGCCTATGCCACCGGCGCGGACATGAAACGTAATGGCAAGGCCTGGACTGTCACCTGGTCCCCGGCCATGGTGGAGCCCACGCTGGTGGCGGGTGAACGGTTCAAGCTCACCACCGCGTACGGGCAGCGGGCAGGCATACTTTCCGCCGACGGCATGGCCATGGTGAAGGACCGCCCCGTCAAGATTGTGGGCGTCAACAAGGAAGGCCTCAGTGAGGCCCAGGCCGAAGCGTCCGCAAAGGCGCTTGCGGCGGTGCTGGATATGGATGCCGCAGCCTATGTTGCCAAGGTCAAGGCCTATGGCCCGGTGGCGTTTGTGGATGCCATTACCCTGCGCGAGGATGCGTTCAACAAGCTGAACCAGGACCAGCTCAACGCCATCAAGGGTGTCCTGGCAACCTCCGCCAGCCTGCCGTTGGCGCCGTCGCGCACCTTCGCCTCAGCCATCCTTGGCACAGTGCATGAAGCCACGGCGGAGGACATTGAAAAGTCTGACGGCAAGGTGGTTGCCGGCCAGGTTGTCGGTTCGGGCGGCTTGCAGGAGTCCTTCAATGCACAGCTGTCCGGCACCCCGGGTGTCACCTTCAGTGCCGTGATGCCGGCGCCCGCCACACCAGCAACAGCCACCCCCACCGAGGGCGCCGAAACAGCACCTGCCGCCGAAGAAACTCCGGCCAGGATCCTTTACACAGTGAAAGCAAGCGACGGCAAGGACGTCAACACCACGTTGGTGCCTGATCTGCAAAGCGCCGCGGAGGATGCACTGGCCAGCGTCAAGACGCCCAGCTCCATTGTGGTGATGCGGCCGTCCACCGGAGCCATCATGGCCTCCGCCAACGGCCCCGACAGCAAGGGCTACAACACGGCATTCCTGGGCCGGTACGCCCCGGGGTCAACCTTCAAGATCGCCACCTCGCTGGGACTTTTCCGCCTGGGCATGAACCCCGCATCCACAGTGAGCTGCACACCGGAATTCACCGCCGACGGCAAGAAGTTCCTGAACGCACCGGGCTACGCGGCAGAAGCCACGGGCGAGGTGTCCTTGACAACGGCAGTGGCCCACTCCTGCAACACCGCCTTCGTGTCCCAGTTTGAAAATTTGCCGCAGGAGAAATTGGCCGATGCGGCAGGCTCCCTCGGCATCGGCATGAGCAACGACCTTGGCCTGGACGCGTACATGGGTGCCGTGCCGCGCGATTCTGCCGGCACGGAACATGCGGCGTCCATGATTGGCCAGGGCAAGGTGTTGACGTCACCCCTGGCCATGGCGGCGATGATGTCCACCGTGGTCAAGGGTGCTGTTGTGGCGCCCGTGCTGGTGGACGGCCATGACGGCAACGCCAAGCCCGCCGAAGGTGCCGCACTGACGGCCAAGGAGGCCGGCGATCTGCGCACCATGATGCGGGCAGTTGTCACCGACGGTTACTTGAACATCCTGGCTGAACTGCCCGGTGCCCCGGCCCTTGGCAAAACAGGGACAGCCGAGTATGGCAACGATGTCCCGCCGCGCACGCACTCGTGGGTCATTGCCGCCCAGGGTGACATTGCCGTGGCAGTTTTTGTTGAGGACGGCGATTTGGGTGCTGTCACAGGTGGCCCGCTCGCCAAGGCCATCCTGGCCGCGGCC
>JBDTQM010000247.1:0-5542 GCA_039932175.1 Specibacter sp. | reverse complement strand
CGGATTGCCCAGGGCGTGCCCAAAGCCAAGGTGGCCCGGGACTTGGGCGTCTCGCGGCAGACGCTGTACGCGGCCCTGAACGGCAGCGGTAAGTACGCCGATTTCAGCTCATGAACGACGGTGATGGAGATGCGCCCGATCCCGCTGCAGGAGCCGGTTGAGGCTTTTGAACCGGATACATTCCTGACGCTGACCGCTTACAGTACGCCAGGATTGAAACCGTCAGTATGAGATCCGAGACCCGCGACAACACCTGTCAATAAATTGAAAAGGACTTCATTCTGACGGGTTGGAAGGCATCATGCCTGACGTGTGTTTGGGGTACACCCCAACCAGAATCACAGAGCTAGCGTTCAATCCTGTTCAGTTATTACCACCCGTTGCATTGATAGCTACCCCGATGGGCGGGGTAGCTATCAATGCAACGGGCAGTGCACACCTTCGGCAGCCCGGGGATCGCCCTAAAGTTCTTTAAGCGCGGTAGAGCGTTGTCTCCCGGGTCTCGCCATAGGGCACGGTTTCGTCGAGTCGGAGCGTGTATCGGTTGGAGTCGTGACGTGTCACCATGATGCCTCTGAGGTTCTGAGAGTCCGTTCCTGCGAGCCTTTGCGCTTCGACCGCCGAGCGCAGAACTGTTTCGGCTTCGTTCAAGAGAGCATATTTATCTTCGGAAGAGTCAACGATGACTTCCAGATTTTGGCGAGTAGGTTGAGGCATTGCGGTATTCCTTGTCGAGTGGCTTCTGAAGTATTCAATTGGGAATGGCGGAGTGTACATTTTCCTCGTCGTTGGCTACGAGGAGGTTTCTTGGTGGCTAGTGGATTCGTCTGGATTTTCCGGGTGGTGTCATCGGAGCGTGTATTTGACCAGTGCCTGTTCTTCGATGAGTTCCCAGTCCAGGTCTACGCCCAGTCCGGGCTTGTCTGATGCCCTGACAAGTCCGTTGGAATCTATGCGGATCGGGTCTAATGCGGCGTACTCCATTGGCTCCAATGGCATGGCTTGTTCAAAGTAGCGGCAATTGGGGTATGCGAGCATGAGGTGAAGGTTTGCGGCTTGGGAGAGGGTGTAGCCCCAGGACTGCAATTCGACATTCATTGAGTGTGCTTGTGCGGCGGACATGATGCGTTGGGCTCCGGTGATTCCACCGGCGAGGGTTGCGTCGATGCGGGCGTGGTCCCAGCTTCCCATGGACATGCCGGCCTGAACTAGGCCCAGTGTCACCAGCTCGTTCCCGGCCGGGATGATTTCGATGTCCAGCTTGCTTCGAAGCCAGCGATAACCTTCCAGATCATTGTCGGGCAGGGGCGCCTCGAACCAGGTGTATCCGAGTTCTTCTAGCCGGCGGCCGACCCGTAGGGCTTCGTGGCGGGTGTAGCGCCCTTCAACATCGAGCATCCAGGTGACATCCAGATCACCGTATTTATCTGCGACGGCGTTGACCAGTTCGAGGTCCTTGTCGGGGTAGCACCAGGTGTGGAATTTGATGGCTTGGTAGCCTTGGTCCAGATACTGGGCGACCATGTTCAGGTATTCCTCGATGGTCTCGAAGAAGGGGGTGCTCGCATAGGCGGGGATTTCATCGCGGTGGCCGCCCAGGAGTTGATACAGCGGTGCATCAAAGGTCTTGCCGGCCAGGTCCCACAACGCGATGTCCAGGGGCGCCAGGGAAAAAGGCAGCATGGAGGCACACCTGTTGGACATCATCTCGTGGAGGAATCCCCGGTTGAGTGCGTTCTGGCCGATGAGGGAGCTTCCAACATGTTCGATGGCCCTCCCCAAGGACGTGTCCACTCCACCTTCGGTCCAGGAGATGGCCCCTCCGACGCCGAACGTGTCGCCTGAGTTGATGCGCACCACCGTGTTGGTGATCTGCAGTTCGTCGTAGTGGGCAGAGGTCCTGTACCTCGCCTCGGGATTTGTTAGGACAAACACGTCCACTGAGTCGATCCGCAGGGATTTCATCCGGGGCTTCCCACGGACATTTCCACTCGATATTTCGCAATAAGGTCCTCATCAAGTTCAACGCCCAGACCGGGGACATCCGATACCGGGACCTTGCCGTCGACCAGGGTGATGGGATTGGTGACAAGGTCAAGGGATAGGGGACTGGTGCTTTGGGAGAATTCGATGAGTTCTCCGCCGGGGATGCTGGCCAAAAACTGCACGGTGGCGGCCATGAGGATGCCGGTGCTGAATCCATGGGGGACCAGTTCGGTGCTAAAGCTTGTGCAGATGTTGTGGATTTTTCGCATCTCCGTGATGCCACCGCAACGGGTGATGTCGGGTTGGATGATGTCCGGGCGTGATTCGCGGATGAATTCGGAAAATTCTGCCACGGTGGAGAGGCCTTCGCCGCCGGATATCCGGGTCCCTGAGTTTTCCGCCAAACGGCGCAGGCCCAGATGGTCGTCGCTGGGCAGCGGCTCCTCGATCCAGTCCAGGTTGAATTCTGTCATCCGTTCGCACTGGGTTTTGGCGTAGCGGTAGTTCTTCCACTGGTACACCAGGTCGATGGCGAGCCCGGTGTCCTCGCCTGCGGTGTCCCGGACCACCCGCATGACCTCATGGTCATGGTCCGGGTCGGCGCCGAACAGTCCTCCACCCAGCTTTAGGGCGGTGAATCCTGAATCGAGAAGCCCTTCGACAAGCTTCGCATTGTCCCCAGGGCTGTCCTTGGGAATGAAGGTGCCGTAGGCGGCAATCTCATCACGGACCTTGCCGCCCAGGAGTGTATGGATCGGCACCCCGTAGTGCTGGGACGAGATATCCCACAAGGCGATGTCGATCGCGCTGATGGCATGGATCGCTGCCCCGCGCCGACCCATGTAGGAGGACTCGTGGTACATTTTGCGCCATAGCCGGTCAATGTCCAGGGGGTTTTCCCCCAGCAGGATTTCCCTCAGTCCGCGACTTGTCGAATGCGACGAGGGAGTCTCAACCATGGCCTTGAGCACGGCGGGGGCACTGTCGGATTCGCCAATTCCGGTCAGCCCGGTGTCGGTGTGGACCTTGACCAAAAAGGCGTCTTCACCCCATTCGCACCTCTCACTGAAGGCGGGGACTCGCAACCAGATTGCCTCGACGTCGATGATCTTCATGGTTAGACCATTCCCTTCGGGGTCACTGTTACTTCCGACTGTTTGGCATTTACAGGGATCAGCAGGCCTGTTTTCATGTCGATGCGGTTTGAGTCTTCCTGCAGCCAGCGGATCAGTCCCCAGACTTGCACGACCAGCAAGAAGAGGAAGGGCACAGCCGTCAAGGTCAGCCCGGTCTTCAGCGTGCCCAGGTCGGCGTTGATGGCCAGCATGGCCATGGGGACTGCTGCCAACATGACCACCCAGAACAGGCGGAGACTGCGTGCCGGGTCGGTACCATGCGGAAGGTTGCGGGTGCTGACGGCAGCGACGGTGAACGAGGTGGCGTCCATGTGCGAGGCGAGGAAAACTAACATGATCAGGAAGTACACGATGGAGAAGAACCCACCGAAGGGCAGGGTGTTCAGGAGATCGGCAACGGCGGTGTCTCCGCCCTTGCCGGCCAGGACCTGTGGGGCGTTGACGGTCCCGTGGTTCATCTGGTGGATGGCGTAGCTGGAGAGAATGCCGAAGAAGAACATGGTGCCTGCGCATCCACCCACCATCAGGCCAAGGACGGTCTGTCGGATGGTGCGCCCCTTCGAGACGCGGGTGATGAAGATGGCTACGCCGGGGAGGTAGGAAATCCAGTAGAGCCAGTAGAAGACTGTCCAATCGCGTGAGAACGAGCCGCCACCGTTCGGGTCGGTGAACAAGCTCATGTGGACAAAGTTCTGGGCCTCCAGCCCGGCGGCGTTCACGATGTTGTCCATAATGAATTCGGACGGGCCAATCAGGAACACCACGGCAGCAAAGACGAAGGCAGCCACGATCGCGGTCTTCGCCAGTTTCTGCAATCCCTTGTCGATGCCCATGAACGAGCTCAGTCCGTACACCATGGTGGACACGGTGAGGATAAGGGCCTTTAACCAGAAGGCGTTCTCAATGCCCAGTAGCCCGGCGACTCCGGCGGAGACGGTGTTGACGGTCACGGTGACGGTGAGGATCAGCCCGCCAAAGGTGCCGAAGAGGAACAACAGGTCAATGATGCGCCCTCCGACGCCGTCAGCCTTAACCTTCTTAGTTACAGCCTCGATGTTGCCCGCGTAGCTCAGTCGCTTGCCCTTCCGGACATGGAAGTAGTAGGCCATTGAAATTCCAGCGACGACGTACATGGCCCACGGGATGGGGCCCCAGTGGAAGAAGGTGTAGGACATGCTCACATCCAGGGCCTCGCGGGACTCCGGTTGAATATTCAGTCCAGGCGTTTGGTAGTAGTACGCCCATTCCATGAAGGCCCAATACATGGTGGCTGAGCCCAGGCCTGCGGCAATGAACATGAAAAGCCAGCTGGAGGTCGAATACGCGGGCTTGCCTTCGCCGAGCTTGATTCGTCCGAACTTGGAGACGGCCAAAAGAACTGCCAGCAGGAAGCACCCCAAGCCCAAGACCTGAACAGGCGCCCCGAAAATCCTGGTGGAGCCGTCGAACAGGGCGCTTGCTGAGGATTGAGCCTGACTGGGCCACAGCAGCAAGGCCGTAACGACAATGGCAACCACGATGATCGCGCCAATAACGAGTACCTTATCGATGCGAGGTCTCTGTGGTTGCAATCTGCTGTGCGCCGTGGTGGCGGCCTCTGTCTCAATCATCCTGGCTCCTTTGTCAGTGAAAATTCTTGTGGGGTGCTGCTAGTGGGTTTCATCGAGCAATCCCAGATGGGGCGTATTTGTTTCGATGATGTGGGATTTGATGGCGGCGATGCTGGCAAGTACGTCTCCCGTTCGAAACACCTCAACAAGTCGCCGGTGGTCTTCGAGGAACTCCACAAGGGCACCGGTCCGTCCTGTTTGGAGGGCGAAATGCATCCTGATACGCGGATGGATGGAGTCCCAAATGCCTCGCGCGGAGTCGATCGGACAGGCGTCGACAATGATCGCGTGGAACCGCATGTCAGCCTCGTTGAACGCTTCGATGTCTTGGTGGTGAATCGCTTGTTCCATGGCGACCAGTACGCGTTCAAAGGATTCAAACGTGTCCGCATCGAACAGCGGCATGCCCTCTTTGAGCGCGTACTGCTCAATGTGAATGCGTATGGGGAGGAGCAGCTCAGATACCTCGGTGCGGGAAATTGAGGCCACCTCGGAACCCTTGTACGGCGTAGAGACTATGAGTCCCTGTAGTTCCAGTACCAGCATGGTTTCTCGGACCACCGCACGGCTGACACCGTACTCGTCCGCCAGGTCCTGCTCAGTGAGTCGGAAATGGGGAGGAAGGGCGCCGGAGAGAACCTTCCGGCGAAGCTCCGCGGCGAGCCGATCCTTCATGGAGATTCGTTCCAATTTGCCCATAATCCAGCTCCCTAGCCAATAGTCGATTGTCGACAGTCTACCATAAGTGATTTTTCTTACATTTCTAGGACAATTTTCCCTTCGTAAACTTTCGAGCCCCTGCGTTTCAGA
>JBDTQM010000246.1:0-5552 GCA_039932175.1 Specibacter sp. | reverse complement strand
CCATGACCTGCAGGTAGCGCTGGCGGGTGTTGGCGCCCGTGGTGGTCTTGGACTTTACAGTCACCTCGGCCGGGTTGTTCAGGTACTGCTTGGAGATGCGTCGGATCTGGCCGGGCATCGTGGCGGAGAACAGGGCAACCTGCTTTTCCTTCGGCGTCTGGGACAGGATCTGCTCCACGTCCTCGGCGAAGCCCATCCGCAGCATCTCATCGGCTTCATCCAACACCAGGTACTGCAGGTTGGACAGGTCCAAGGATCCCTTGGACAGGTGGTCGATGACGCGGCCGGGGGTACCGACTACAACCTGTGCACCGCGGCGCAAACCGGCCAGCTGCGGGCCGTAAGCCGAGCCGCCGTAAACGGGCAGGACGGAGAAGTTGTCCATGTACTTGGCGTACGAGGTGAAGGCTTCTGCAACCTGCAGGGCCAATTCACGGGTGGGTGCCAGGACCAGTATCTGGGTGTCTTTGGTGGGACCGTTGAGGTCCATCAGCTCAGCCATGCGGGACAGGGCGGGGACGGCGAATGCTGCAGTCTTACCGGTACCGGTCTGTGCCAAACCAACAACGTCGCGGCCTTCAAGCAGCAACGGAATGGTGGCAGCCTGGATGGGTGAGGGCTTCTCGTAGCCAACGTCGTTCAGGGCGGACAGCACACGGCCGTCAATACCCAAGTCAGCGAAAGTAGTTTCGTCTACTTCCTCGGTCTCCGGGGAAGTTTCTGTCAAGTTTTCGGGCATGGTCAAAATGTCCTCATTCATAGGGCCAGGCGGCTAGGAAAGCCGCGGTGGAGGAAATCCAGCCGCTACTCGGCATCCCGGGCAGGATCTCGCGCCATGTAGTGCGCCGTTGGTACGGCCGCCGATGTTGAAAGTAAACCAACACCGCATGGCGTTTCTTTGCCGGCAATCCCCTATGAACGCTACTTGCCCGCACAGTTACATTGCGGGCCCCAAACACTTCAGGCTCCTGCCTCAAAAATTGGGCAGAAAATAAAAGGAGATACCGGAGTGGGGGATATTTAAATTGTAGGGCATACACTACCGCCGCGATACAGCTAAAGTCGATGGCAGCCAGTGAGGTTCGGCACATGAACTTCCCGCCTCACACAACTAGCCAGCAGTAGTGGTCGAAAAACGCCGCGAATTCGGGCTTTTTTCGGGGCCCGATCGATGTTGGGAGCGGGTGTGGATTACTGCGGGCCAGACAATATGGGCAGGGGCCGGCGTTTTTGCATGCGGTTCCGGCCATGGTGCCGGAATCCGGGGTCCCCCAAACGAGGGCTGCGCCGGATCGAACATGGATGCCACGGCGAAGGCACAATACGGCGCCCCGTCCCGCTTGTGGCACCCCGTTGACGGGGCGCCACAAGCGGGACAGGGCGCCGGGGTGTGCAGGGTGGGCGCTTAGCCGTGGCTGCGGCGGCGGCGGACCAGCAGGGGTGCCGCGGTGGCAGCCATTGTGGCAGCTCCCGTGGTGGCGGGCTGGCTGCCACCGGCGCCGGTGACTGCCAGGGCAATGCTGAACTCCACCGGCCTGCCTTCGGCGCGGGTGCCCGCAATGACCACCGCGCGCGTGCTGGCAATGACCACCGCGTTCCGGCCTGCAGGCAGATTGGCGGGCAGCTCGACGGTCAAGGTCGCTGTGCCGACCGCAGCCACCATGGCAGTGCTCAACAGGACCGGCTCCGAGTACAGCGTAAACGTTGCCTTGGTGCCAGGTTTGAAGTTCTTCCCGGTGATGCTCAGGTTCCCGCCCGGTGCCACAGTTTCGGAACTAACGCTGCCACTGACGGTGTTGGAGGGAATTGCTGACGGCGTGGCAGACGGCTCGGTCGACGGAGTCCCGCCAGTCGTTCTCGACGGCGTCGCGCTCGGGGAGGACGACGGCCTGGCAGTTGCGCTCGGGGACGCACTCGCGCTCGGGGAAGACGACGGCGTCGGATCCACAACTGCCTCGCCGTTCACCAGGGTGCCTGGGATCTTGGTGGGCAGTTCGGAGACAACCACCCGCCGGTAGGCCTGTGTTGCCACACCGTCGGCGCCAATCGTATTGACCTCTTTGACGGTGGGGCCGGCCAGGAGCTTGAAGGTGTGGGAGCCGTTGGCTTTGGCCTTGGCCGTTGCGTCATTGAAGATCACCTGAACCTTGATGCCGGCGGTCTTCGGAGCAAAGGTGGTGCTGATGGAGGCCACCGAGGAGTCGGTGTACTTCAGCCATGCCAGGGGCGACTTGGCAGCACCAAAGTCGATTCCGGACCAGACGGGGTCAGCCAATCCGGCTGCGTACTCCAGAGGCCCCGGAGTGACGATTGAGGCGAAGATGGGCTGTGCCGCCCCGTTGACTTTCATGGAGCTGTAGATCAACGGCGTGTCGGCATCGCTGAGCCCGCCGGTGAGCAGGCCCGCCTGCTTGCACCGGAGGACCACGTAGTTGTCGTCGTCGCCATGGAACATGACGCCCGAGTCCTCATGCTGGCTCATGGTGGCACCGCTGACCTTGACCATGATCTCGGCGTCGCCCACGGACGGGGCCTTTTCCACCAGCATGTTGGCGGCCACGTTCGAGGCAGTGTTGGCGCGCAGGCTGAACCCCGGTGCGTACGGGTTGCCGGAAATGGTGATGCCGGTGAAATCAAACATCGGCTTGCTTGAGACGCTCTTGGGATGCACAGGCGTTGTGGGGGCGAAGTGGTCCACAACGGTGTTGGTGAAGCTGAGATCGGACACCGATTTTCCGTTGACCAACTGGCCGCTGGGCTCAAGGGAGAACCTGTTGGCATCGATTTTGACGTTTTGGCGAACTGTCCTGCCCGGCACCACCTCGGTGCTGAACGACTCAATCCAGATGGCGCAGTAGTTGCTGGTGGGCCCGTCAAAGACGTTGTTGCGGATGGTGACGTCCTTGACGGAGCCGGATTCGTACCAGCCCACGGCGTCGGCGGAGATGTGGATGCCGGACCTGCCCATCTGGTCGAAGTGGTTCCGTTCAATCACAACCTACTTGGACGTGGTGACCAGGATGCCGCGGGTGGGGGTGGACTTGAAGGTGTTGCCGGCAATGTACACCTCGGGGTTGTACGTCATGGTCTCGGCGACAAACGTGTCCACGGCCAGTTCGGCCGGCAGTTCCTTGTCCAAGGTGACTGTCATTTCACGCAGTTTGCCGACGGTGACAATGCCGTTGGGGCCCGCAACGGCACTGACCTTGTAGTCCTCGACGGCGGTGGGGATCATGGTGCTGCGCTTGACGAAGCGCAGCACATTGCCCAGGTAGTACTGGGGGAAGCCAGCGGTGTCGGATTGTTCGTAGCTGAACACAACCTTCCTGGCGGCCCTGCCGATCGATTTCATCTGCACGCAGGTGCCGTGGACGCTGATGGGATCATCGTGCGGGTTGTCAAAGATTGAGCTGGTCACCTGAACCTTGCCGCCCACCCCTGACATGTACAGGAAATCGGCGAACACCGAGGTTTGGCGCCAGGTTCCGGCATCCGTGCCCAAGGAGATCCTGTCAAAGGAGATCCTGTCAAAGGAGATGTTCTTGGACAGCTGGCCCACCATGCCGAAGCCGTGCATGTAGTGCAGGGTGAGTGTCTGCAGGGCTGTGCGTTCCGATTCCCAGATCATGACGCCGGGGTGTCGCGGGTGTGTCTGCGGGTTTCGTAAACCTGTCCCTCACTGCCGGGATTCTGGTTTACCGCGCAGGTGACGCGCATGATGTCATTGCCCATGTTCGTCACGGACGTGGAATCTTTCCACAGCGGGATTCCGGAGCCCGCACGCACGGTCTCACCCGTGGCGAGGTCGCGGATCTGGTTCTGCCAGCCCATGGTTTCACCCGGTACCTGGGTCCAATAGGGCAATCCCGCGAGGGGACTCTTTTCGCCCATGAACGTGGCGGTTGCGCCGTTGATGGCGTAGCTGTTGCCGGGCGGCAGCTTGTAGTCCAGGTACCCCTGGCCGCCCACAACACCCGTGTCCATGATGGTCAAATCCAGCACGCCGGGGGAATACCAGTCAGTGGTGAAATTCCGGAAGCTCACATCGGTGGAGCGAATGGAGGAGAGCTCCGTCTGGTTGCCATGGCAGGTCAGCGCAGAGCCCATGCCGTCAACAATCACATCATCCATGTCCTCCATGAGGATGCCGATGTTCTTGGTGACGTGTTCCGGGTTGGTCCCCACCGTATTCGAGATAGACAGGTTCCGTTGGGTGGCACCCTCCGGGTAGATCGTGCAGCTGCCGCACGGGAAGGCAATGGTGGTGGGGTCTTCAGGCTCTTGGCGTGAAGAATGGCGTCATTATTGGTCTTGGCCGAATCTGTCACGCCGGTGGGGTCGGCACCAAAATCGGTGACGTTCACAATTGTGCGCTTGGCCGCATGGACTGGCATCACCGACTAGTCAGGCCCGGCGGGGGCGACGCGTAGTAGCCCACTGTTGACGGGTTGAGACCGGCAGCCGGCAGGGGCGCGTCAGGATCGGCGGCCTGGGCGGGTGCAGCCAAGGTGCCAGTGGCGAGAACAAGGCCCATGCCCAGGGCCGGCATCCCGGCATCCCGGCACCCCAGCCCCGCAATTTAACGCCGGGCGTCTCTGTGCGGCGGTAAACCATGGCTTGGTTGTCATGCCACCGACATTAATTATCGATAACATTTACTGTCCCTGACATTGGGAGTGTCAAGATGAGTGATCTTAAGTATTTTTTTGTAAGATCCGTTCGAATCGACTCCAATAGTGGTCAGTCAAGGCGAGCTCTCCGGCGTCGTGCAGTTGCTGGAGCATGTAAACGTCCTGCGCACTGGGGTCGCTGAAGAACTTGCCCACAGTGATCCCATGGCTGGGCACGTGCTCAACCACAATCGGATCCCCCGCCTGGGCCGTGCCGCGTTCCAACACCCGCAAGTACGTGCCCACCCGCCCGGCAGCGGTGAAGCGCTTGACCCACTGCGGCTCATCCATGCGCTCCCCGAACGTGGCACAAGGGACGCGCGGAGAGGTGACTTCCAGCAGTGCAGTGCCCAGGCGCCAACGCGTGCCAATCACGGCGCCGGTGGTTTCGACACCCTGGGTGCGCAGGTTCTCGCCAAAAAGTCCCGGCGGAATCGGCCGTCCCAGCTCGGCACTCCAGTAGTCGGCATCTTCCTGCGAGTAGGCGTAGACAGCCTGGTCAGGCCCGCCGTGGTGTTCGGTGTCGGCCTGCACGTCACCAAAAACGCCGAAGGTCCGCAGGCTCACAGGCCCATGAACTGCACGCTTGTCAATCGCCGTGACACCAAACCCGGTTGCTGTGGTGATCAGCTGGTGGACTCGGCAAATGGCGAGGAGCGATCCGGTTCGCGAAGCAGGAGTAGTCATGCACCCAGCCTAGGACAAGGTGCCGCAACCGCACAGAGAAATCCCCGTGCACTGTCCTTCCGTATACTCTGGCCGGGTTTGCTGCACAGCACTGTTCTGCGGCAAACACACGGCACCCCGCGGCGGGTTCAGCGCAGAACAATGCAAACGGGGTGGTGCGGCTTAGGCTTCCACCAGCTCGGCGGGAGGTTCCAG
>JBDTQM010000245.1:0-5591 GCA_039932175.1 Specibacter sp. | reverse complement strand
CCAGGCGCAGCGTCAGCGAAATCCTCTTGCGATCGGGCTCCACCTCCAGGACCTTCACCCGCACCACCTGGCCGGACTTGACCACCGCGTGCGGGTCCGAGACGAAGGAGTTGCTCATGGCCGAGACGTGGACCAGGCCGTCCTGGTGCACGCCAATGTCCACGAACGCGCCAAATGCCGCCACATTGGAGACCGTCCCTTCCAGGATCATGCCGGGGCGCAGGTCGGTGATCTTCTCAATGCCGTCGGTGAAGGTGGCCGTTTCAAAGCGGGGGCGGGGGTCGCGGCCGGGCTTTTGCAGCTCGGCCACAATGTCGGCAACCGTGGGCAGGCCAAAGGTGCCGTCCACAAAGTCAGCCGGGTTGACCGAGGCCACGGCACCCACACCGGCAGAAATTTCGCTGGACTTGGCGCCAACCGTGGCAAGAATTTTGCGGGCCACGCCGTACGCCTCCGGGTGGACACTGGAAGCATCAAGAGGCTCCGCTCCCCCGGTGATGCGCAGGAATCCCGCACATTGCTCGAATGCCTTGGGGCCAAGCCGGGCCACCTTGAGCAGTTCGCGCCGTTTAGTGAACGGGCCGTGTTCGTTCCGGTGCGCCACAATGTTCTCGCTCAGCAGGGGCCCGACGCCGGCCACCCTCGCCAGCAGTGCCGGGGAGGCGGTGTTCAGGTCCACACCCACGGCGTTCACGCAGTCCTCAACCACGGCGTCCAGGGACCGCTCCAGCTTGGCCGGGGTGAGGTCGTGCTGGTACTGGCCCACGCCGATGGACTTGGGATCGATCTTGACCAGCTCCGCCAGCGGATCCTGCAGCCGGCGCGCAATGGAGACGGCACCGCGCAGGGACACGTCCATGCCGGGCAGTTCGGCACTGGCCAGCGCCGACGCCGAGTACACCGAGGCGCCTGCCTCGGACACGACGAGCTTGGTGACCTGACGGTCAGGGGCCGTGCGCTTGAGTTCGGCAACTAGCTCGGCGGCCAGTTTGTCCGTTTCCCGGCTGGCCGTTCCGTTGCCGATGGCAATCAGTTCCACCTGGTGCTTGTTGGCGAGGGAAACCAGCGTGGCCAGGGATTCATTCCACTTCCGGGCTGGCGCATGTGGGTAGATGGTCTCGGTTGCCGCGACCTTGCCGGTGCCGTCCACCACGGCAACCTTGACGCCCGTGCGCAGGCCCGGATCCAGACCGAGGGTGGCGCGGTTTCCGGCCGGCGCCGCCAGCAAGACGTCTCGGAGGTTGGCCGCAAAGACGCGCACGGATTCCTCTTCGGCGCCTTGGAACAGCCGCACGCGCAGGTCGACGGAAAGGCGGGTCAGGATGCGTGTGCGCCAGGCCAGGCGGGCGCTGGTCATGAGCCAGGTGTCGGCTGCGCGGCCGGATTCGGCGATGCCCAGGGAGTGTGCCACGGCATTTTCGTAGCGGGACCGGGCCCGGGCTGCGGCGTCGGCGTCACGGGTGTCGGCCTCGGCCAGGTCCAGGCCCAGGACTCCGTCCTTTTCGCCGCGCAACAGTGCCAGGACCCGGTGGCTGGGCAGCGTGTGCGGGGGCTGGGAAAAGTCAAAGTAGTCCTTGAACTTCTCCCCGGCCGAGTCTTTGCCTGCCTTGACTGTTGCGCGCAGGCGGCCTGTTTTCCAGAGCCGCTCGCGCAGCTCACCCACCAGCGCAGCGTCCTGGCCGGCGCGCTCGATCAGGATGGCGCGGGCTCCGGCCAGGGCGTCATCGGCCGTGGCGACGCCGCGGGCAGCATCAACAAAGGCGTCCGCTTCCACCGCGGGGAAGCGGGAGGGATCGGCCAACAAGGCATCCAGCAACGGCTCCAAGCCGGCCTCACGGGCGGTGTCAGCCTTCGTCTTGCGGGTTGACTTGTAGGGCAGGTACAGATCTTCCAGTTCCGACTTGGTGGCGGCAGCATCGACGGCGCTGCGCAGGGCGGGCGTGAGCTTCCCCAGTCCGTGGATGGTCTCCAGCACGCTCATGCGCCGGGCCTCCAGCTCACGCAGGTACCGCAGCCGCTCCTCAAGATCGCGCAGCTGGGTGTCATCGAGGGTGCCGGTGGCTTCTTTTCTGTACCGGGCAATAAAGGGGACGCTCGCGCCGTCGTCCATCAGGCCAATCGCAGCGCGAACCTGGGCCGGGCGGACGCCCAACTCGGCAGCAATGGCGGCACTGATGCGCGCCTCCGTGGTGGCGGCGGTGGGCAGGGTCAGCAGGGCGTTTCCAGTATCAGTCACGCTCCAATTCTGCCCCACCCGCGGGGCCTCCCCGCACCCCCGACATCTGACGTCCCATGTGGCTTAGGCAATACTAAGTCGAGACGCCGATCACAAAGTGTCAAGATGAACTCATGCGAATGGATCATGTTTCTTACGCCAGTGAATCAGACGGATTGGCTGCCACTACGGAGCGAATCGCGACCGCCCTCGGGGTCGATGCAGTGCGCGGAGGAATACATCCGCGCTTCGGCACCCGCAATATGATTATTCCCCTCACCGACCACCATTATGTGGAGATTGTTGAGTGTCTAAATCACCCCGCCTCGGACAAGGCGCCGTTCGGCCAGGCCGTCAAGGCACGCTCCGCGGCCGGTGGGGGTTGGATGGGGTGGTGCGTCGCCGTTGACGATCTCACCCCGTTCGAGGAACGCCTGGGCCGCAGCGCCGTCCCCGGCAACCGGAAATTCCCCGACGGCCAGGAATTGGTGTGGCAGCAGATTGGCATCAAGGGCCTCATCGCAGACCCGCAGGTGCCCTACATGCTCAAATGGGAAGGCGACCCCTCCCTGCACCCGTCCCTGGCGCGCGAATCCAACGTGAAGCTTTCCTCACTGACCATTGCCGGCAGCGCCGAACGCGTCACCGAGTGGCTGGGTGAGCCTGTTGAGGCCCCGCTGGACGACGTCGCCGTGGAGTGGATTGCCCCGCGCGGCACCCCCGGCATCATGAGCGTCACCTTTGAGACAGCCCACGGCCCGGTCACCATCTAGCGCGTCAACGGCCCCGAGGCTGGGGACCGACGTCGGCACCCTCCCCTGGTGGGCGGGTGCCGTTTGCCTCTCCCCCCGGATCTGTGACGCAGTTGATGCACCGATTTGGCCTCGGAAAGCGCTATCCACTGCAATAACTGCGTCACAGATCGGGGTGGCAGAGGCGGGTGGTGCGGGGCGGTGCGGGGTGGTCTGGTGCGACTAGCCGCCGAAGCCCAGGGCCGGGCCCAGCGTGAACGCGGCAATGTCCACCAAGGCGTGGGCCACCACCAGCGGCGCCACCCGGCCGTACTTTCTATACACCCAGCCAAAGAGCAGGCCCATGAGGACGTTGCCAAGGAACGGGCCAAAGCCCTGGTACAGGTGGTAGCTGCCGCGCAACAGGGCGCTGAGTGTGATCGCGGTCCAGGGACCGAGCCCAATCTTTTCCAGCCGGCCCAGCAGATAGCCGTTAAGGATGACTTCCTCCAGCACGCCTGCACGAATGGCTGAAAGCACCAGCACGGGGATGGTCCACCAATACTGGTTCAACGCGCTGGGAATGATTTCGGTGGTGATGCCCAGGGCCCGTCCGGCTGCATACAGCCCCAGCGACGGCACACCAATGACAACCAGCAGCGCCAGCGCCCCGAGCCCGTCGCGGAAGGGGTGGCGCCAATCCAGCCCGATACGCCGAAACACGGACTTCCCGGGCTCGGCCAGCAGATAAAACACCAGCATGACGGGCACCAGGGCGAAGAAAATGTCCAGGATTTGGTACGTGAAGTCAAAGAATTCGCGGTTATTGCGCACCGCGTTCAGCGTCGAGGTGCCCTGGGCGATGGGCGCCCGGCTCATCTTCTCCAGCAGCGACACCACCGAGTACACGGCCGACTGCCCCACGGAGACACCCAGCACCAACAGCACCTCGGTAATCAGCCGCCGCCGCGACTTGACGCCCCACGCGGCAGGGTCCAGGACCGGTCCTCCCCCTGCGGCCCCGGGGGAGGAGCGATCCACGGCGGGGCGGCCGCCGTCGTGCATGGCAGGTATGGACGGGCGTTCACTCATGCACCCCATCATGCCCCCGCCGGCTGCTTTCAGCCAGACGGCGGGGCCGCGCCCGCAGCCCTGCCTGGCTCAGCCGACGTCGCAGGCGGCCATGGCACGTTCGACGGCGGACAGCGCGGCTTGCACGTCGTGCTCGTCCGTGGACCAGTTGCTGACCGAAATGCGCAAGATGTCCCGCCCGGCCCAATGCGAGCCCGACATCCATGCGGTGCCGTCGGCGATGATGCGTTCGGTGATGTCCCGGGTCCGTTCATCGGAGCCAAAACTGACGCACACCTGGGTGAACACCACATCGTTGACCACGTCGACGCCGGGCATGCCGTCGAGCGCTTGGGCGAAGGTCCGGGCCCGCGCCACCAGCCCGTCCACCAGATCTTCCACCCCTGACGTGCCCAGGGAACGCAGTGCCGCCCAGACAGGCACGCCACGGGCACGGCGGGAGAATTCGGGCACCTTTTCAAACGGATCCCCCGGTCCTTGGTTGTCACTGATCAGGTAGCTGGCGTGCACGCCAAAGACTTTCCGCACCACCGCCGGACGCGAAACAACCGCCACACCGCAGTCATAGGGCACATTGAGCGTCTTGTGCGCATCCGTGGCCCACGAGTCGCAATCAGCCAGTCCCGCCACCAGATGGCGGTGCGTGCGGCTCGCCGCCGCCCACAAGCCAAAAGCCCCGTCGACGTGCACCCAGGCCCCATGTCCGTGGGCAATGGCGGCGGCCTCCGCGAAGGGATCACTGGCCCCCGAATGCAGGTTTCCGGCCTGCAGGCACACAACAGCCGGCCCCGAAACAGCGTCCATGGCACCGGCAAGTGCGCCGGGGATCAGGCAACCCTGCGAGTCGGCGGCAACCTCGATGGGCCGGCCCAGTCCAAGGTACTTCAGCGCCAGGTCCACGGAGGCGTGCCGGTCCCGGCCCACAAACACATTGATGCGCGGGGCCCCGCTCAACCCCTCGGCCGCGACGTCCCAACCCTCCCCCTCCAGGACGAATTGCCGGGCGGCGGCCAGCCCCACAAAATTTGATCCGGTGGCACCGGTGGTGAACCCCACGTCTGCCCCGGCCGGGAGCCCCAGCAAGTCCAGGAGCCACCGGCCTGCGGTCTCCTCCGCAGCAGCGGTTGCCGGCGTGGCATAGCGCAGTGCAGCATTTTGGTCCCAGGCACTGACAAGCCAGTCCGCAGCCATGGCAGCCGGAAGTGTCCCGCCCATGACCCAGCCAAAGAAGCGTCCCGAAGGAACCGCCATGAGTCCCGGTTCGGCGAGCCGGGCCAATTCGTCCACCACGGCGGCCGCGTCGATGGGCCGCTCCTGCAGGGGCATCGAGAAGCTGGCAAGCAACTGGTCGGCATTATGCCGGGGCCCGATGGGGCGGCCGGGCAGGGAATCAATCCAGCGGTTTGCATGCTCCTGTGCACGTGCAAGTGCTTGTGCATACTCACCGGGTCGGGCTGGCATGCTCACAGTGTACGCCCTCAAAAGCAGGGTTTAAGGGTTCCCGCCGGAGCAGTTTGCCGGGCTGGCGAAGTTGGCGAGGCTGGCGAGGTTGG
>JBDTQM010000244.1:0-5654 GCA_039932175.1 Specibacter sp. | reverse complement strand
GTCTTTGCCGACCCGCAAATCGCCTCGGTGGGGCTGACCGAGGAGCAGGCCGTCAGCCAGGGGATTCCCCACGCCGTGAATACCCAGAAGTACGCTGACATAGCCGCGGGCTGGGCCCGGGAGTACACGGACCATTTCTTGAAGGTGCTGGCCGATCCGGCGACGGGACAATTGCTCGGCGCCCACATCATTGGCCCGGAGGCGGCAACCATCATTCAGCCGCTCATCCACGCCATGTCGTTTGGCCAGAGCTCCCATTCGGTGGCGCGCGGGCAGTACTGGATTCATCCGGCGCTGAGCGAACTCGTCGAGAATGCGCTCCTGGGCCTGCCGAATCCCACCGGAGGGTAGACCCCATCCAGCGGCACTGCTCCGTTCCGGCGCCAGACGGGTCAAGCGCGCTCCGCCGGCACCAGTGCTTGAATCGCAGCTGCGCCAACCTTCTGCGGCCACGCCCGGATTAGGCTCGCTGACACAATCCCCACCACGCCGGAGGCAGCCAGGACCAGCCACACCAGGCGGTAGCTCTCGGCGTTTGTTCCCGCCCCGGTAATCGCGATCAGCGCCGCGACTCCCAGCGCACTGCCAATCTGCCGGGATGTGTTGAGCACACCCGTTCCGGTGGCATAGGCCGCAGCCGGCAGGGCGCTGACCCCTCCCGCCAGGAAGCCTGTTTGAGCTATCCCGGCCCCGGCGCCTGTCAGCATGAGTCCCAGCAACACGACAGGGTAATAATGAGCATTTTCGTCCAGGAAGAAGAACCACAGCGCGCCGCCAAGAACAAAGAAACCACCGCCGAGTCCCGCCAGCCAGCGCGGCTGCATGCGTGTCCTGCCCGCCACCAGGGCGGTTACAACAGCCATGCCGGGCCCCACCGCGAAGCCAATGCCGGCAACCAAGGGGCTCCATGCCCAAACCGTTGTCAGGAACAGGCTGCCGCCGAGCAGCATGGCGGCGAAGCCAACATAAAATCCGGCCATGCCCACGGCAGCAACGCTAAACGAGGGCACGGCAAAGACACGCAACTCCACCGCCGGGGAGGCGTGCGTGCGGCACCGCTGAACAAACCATGCGAGGGCGGCCACGCCGGCTCCCACCATCCCCCACAGCCACCAGCCGCCCAGGCCCCAGTCGCTGACATACGACAACGCGGTCACCACAGTCGCCATCCCCACGGCGAGCAGGGCAACGCCCACGAGGTCAGGAATATGCGCAACCTGCCGGGATTCCTTCTTCATGGACGCTGTTGCGAGCAAGGCAAAAACGGCGATGGGAACATTGATGACAAAGATCCAGCGCCAGTTGTACCCGGCCAGGAGACCACCCAAAACGGGCCCGCCCGCGGCAGCCACCGAACCGCAGGCGCTCCAGATGGAGATCATTTGCTTGTGCTGCTGCCGTTGATGGCGGGCCAGCAGCAACGCCAAACTCGTGGGCACAATCAGCGCTGCACCCATGCCCTGCAGTCCCCGCGCCACGATGAGCAGGGAAATATCGGGGGCCATGGCCGCCAGCAGCGATCCCGCGGCGAAGGCAATGAGACCGAAGCGAAAAAGCGGCAGCCTGCCAAACCTGTCCGCCAGCCGGCCCGAAGGAACCAATAGTGCCGCAAAGACAATGCCATAGGCATTCAGGATCCACTGCATTGTTTGGGGCGTCGCGCCGGGAAAACTGTCGGCAATCGACGCAAAGGCAAGATTCACCACAAACAAGTCCAAGGACGCCAGCACGCTGGCAGCCAGGGTCGCCGCCAGGAGCCATGCCCGGCCATCCGACACACTTGCTTTAGAAAAGCTATTCATTGCCAAAGCATAAGGCGCTAAACTTGCTTTAAGCAAGCTTCTAGCGAAAAGAGAATTCCATGGTGCTACGTTCCGACTGGTCCGCCAGGCCCTGCCCCATGGCGCGCGGCATCAACGCCGTCGGGGATCCGTGGGTGCTGCTGATCCTGCGTGAACTGGTGGCCGGTGTCCACCGCTTTGACCAGATTCGCGAGCAGGTGGGCGCCGCTGACAATATTTTGGCCAAGCGCTTGAAGTACATGGTGGAGGAGGGACTGGCTGTCCGCTCCCCCTGCCAGGACGGCCGTGCCCGCCGCTTTGAGTACTTCCCCACCGAAGCCGGCGCCGACACCCTGCCCATTTTGCACGCCTATGCGATCTGGGCGCAGAAGCACACCCCCAGCGACGGCCACGGGCACCGCCTCACCATCATCTGCCGCAACTGCGGGCGCGCCAGTTCCAACGGTGAAGCCTGCAGCAATTGCGGCGCCCTGCTGACCACCGCGAATGTCTCATGGATTCGCCCCATCTACGATGACCAGGCACCGCGACCCCTGGTGGGAACCGCTGCCCGCAGCGCCCAGCCTGGCTGAGGCTGAGGCTGAGGCTGAGGCGGCGCATGACCGCCTGGCCGGGCATCCCCGGCCAGGCACTTGCGTTTGCCCGGATTTGGGCTAGTACGCCACGGTAAAGCGCCGGCGGCCGTGCGCAGGGCTTTCAATCTCATCCACCAGGGCCGCGGCAAGGTCCGCTCCTGAGATGTTTGAATTCCCGTCGCCGTCAACCAGGAGAACGTCGCCGCCAATGCGGAACGTTCCCGTTGCCTCACCCGGGACCCACGCACCAAACGCTGCTGCCGGGCTGAGATAGAACCAGTCAAGGCCTGCCGGACTTACCCGCAGCGCCTCGAGCAAGGCTTCACCTGTTATGGCTTCGGGAAGGAACTCGGCGGGGAAGCCGTCCGTGTCCATCAGCTTGGGTCCGCCGGGGGCAACCAGCAATGAACCGGCCCCACCAACCACGCCCAGGCGTACGCCCGCGTTTTGTGCCAGCGTGCTGAGCTCCGCAACAACACCCTCAAGCTTTCCCTCCAGCTCGCCACGCGGCGACAGTGTCTCAACCACCACATCGGCGTCGGCCACTACCTCGGCCAGAAAATCAGCTTCGAACACCGAACCCGTCACGTATGTGGCGCCCGGCACTGCTTCGGCGGGGAGATTGCGGCTGTAGGAGGTCACCTCGTGTCCACGGTTAACAGCCACCCGAACAATGTTGCTTCCCGCGAAACCCGTACCGCCCAAAACTTTGACCTTTGCCATGATGAGTTCTCCTTGCTGCGTGGTGGGCACTGGCCCCAACGGCCAATGGTTACCGAAGGAGAGTAGCACGCCATGGGAGAGTTGGGCACGTTGATATACTTGGCTGGATGCAGTTTCCAAGGAGAAGAAAATGACCGAGTTCGAGTGGGACCCCTATGACCGCAACTGCCCGTCACGGCAGGTGCTGGACCGGGTCGGGGACCGCTGGACGGTTCTGGTGGTTGGTGCACTCACCCGCGGCCCATTGCGATTCTCCGAACTTGCTGAACGCGTGGACGGCATCTCCCAGAAAATGCTCACACAGACCCTGCGCAATCTGGAACGGGACGGGTTGGTGACGCGCACCATGTACGCGCAGATCCCGCCCCGGGTGGAATATCGGCTCACCGATGCCGGCACCAGCCTGCAAACGCCAATGAAGGCTTTGGAGGACTGGACCAAGGCGCACATGGAGCGCATCATCGAAGCCCGCAATCAATACGACGCGGACAAGGCCGAGCTCCCCAAGCACTAAGTGCTCCGGCACGTCGCCGACCCCTGTCGGGCTTGCCTTCTCCGTGCATGTCACCGCCGCGGTCTATCCTGAAGACGACCAAGCAGTCAGGACAGCAGAGGAGACGGCATGGCAGCCCCCAAGGAACCCCAACCCCTGGACTTCACGTTCACGGCTCCCATCAGCAAGGACGGCGCCTTCGCCACTTATCTGGTGGCGGAAGGATCGGCCGAGCTCCTCGGCACGCGCCGGGCCATCAAGGTCTCCGGAACGCTGGATGGCAACACCCCATTTCAGGCCACCCTGATGCCCTCGGGCACGGGCCCGCACTGGTTGCCGCTGCGGGCTGCCCTCTGCAAGGCCCTTGGCAAGGTCGACGCCGGTGAGCTTGTGACGGTGCACCTGCAGCAACGCCTGAGCTGACCCGCAGCCTGCCCGGCGTTGCGCTGGTGGCCCGCTGGCGTCGGGGCGCGCCGGCCCTGGCCGGTGGCGCCGGCCCGGCCACACCCCGCAGCCGCGGCTGCAGCGCTAGGAGCGGCCGCCGGGAGGGCCAACAAACATCATGGTCGCCATGATCCCGCCAACGAACACCACAAACACCACGCTGAGCAGGACGGGGCGGCTGAGCATCCAGCGCAGCGCAACCTGGACCCAGTGGCCGTCCCGGGGGTGGGCCGTGGCTTCGGTGCGCCATGCGCCGTCGAGCCTGTTGGTCTTTTCCAGCCACTTGTCAAAGGGGATGGTCAGGTACGGGACAAAGGCCGTGGCGGCCGCGCCCACCATCAGGCGCTTGGGCCAGCGCTGGTTCAAGCCCACCAGCACGGCAGTGGTCACGTAGCCGATGAACACCAGGCCGTGCGCAAATCCACCCACGGTAACCGGCCAGTCACCCACTTTCACCACATACTTCAGGATCATCCCGGCGATCAGCAGCGTCCAGGTGACGGCCTCGGCAATGGCAATGGAGCGGTAAAAAGTACGTGGCGACATGGGCTGTGTACAGTCCTTGGTTAGTGGGGAAGTCTCTGGGCAAAAAAGGCCACACCAACCCTAGCGGCGCTTGCTGGGAGAACCCTCCAGACCCAGCCGGCTGCGGCGGGCACGGGCCGAGGATTCGCTGGGACTCATGGCACCCAAATTCCAGCCCACGACGGCGAGCACGGCCTTGGCAGGGATCCGCACGGGAAGCGGGATGGGGCCAAGCCGCGGGGTGTGCAGCCTTAAAAGTTCACGGCTGTCCGGGGAAAGGGTGGCCACGGCCGCCGCAAACAAAACCTTGTATCCCAGCCGCTGGGAACGCGGCAGGGGCGGATTCCGGATGAAGGAAACGGTTTCGGCCACCCGTGCGTCGTACCGGAGCTCGGGGGTGTATGCCGCCAGCTGTGCCCTGAGCCCGTGGACAGTGGTTGGCGCGTTCTCCACCCGCATCAGGGCCCCTGCCACTGCCCAGTCGGCCACATAGGCGTCCGCGCCGCCCGGGATTGGCCCGCCGTAGCCCTGGTGGGTCGCCAGAAACGCCTGAGTGAAGGCCAGGTGCACATAGCGCAGCAAATCGGGATCGTTGGCCGTGTACTGGCGGGACTCCCCGCTGTTGGCCGTGTAGCTCCCCCGCACATGCTCGTGGATCCGCAACACTTTTTCCGACGCTGCCCGGGCCGCGGTTGTGTCACCGTAGCTGACGGTGAAGATCCAGCGGATGGTGCCGGCCAGCCTGCCCAGCGGATCGGAGCGGTAGTCGGAGTGGTCATGAACGCCTGCGAGCGCTCCCGGGTGCAGGGCCTGGAGAAGCAGGGCCTGGATCCCGGCCACAAGCGTGGTCATTGACCCGTGCACGGCCCATGCTGCCGAGTCCGGCCCGAAGTAGCCTCCGTCCCTGCCCAAGGCCAGGTCAAGCTCCCATTGCGGGATGGCCGGGGAGTTGTTGCTGAAGGTGCCACGCAGTTCCCTGCGCCAACGGCTCAGAACGTTTTCCATACCCCTTAGTCTGACCCATTGCCGACGTACGTGGCCGCTTTTCCGGCCTGCACGCGCTTTGACGGCTTGTCGGCGGTTCTGCAACCG
>JBDTQM010000243.1:0-5679 GCA_039932175.1 Specibacter sp. | reverse complement strand
ACGCAAGCGCCGTCGTTCTTCCGTCGGGTACCCCAGAATCACCCCGTACCTGTTCCTGATGCCCATGATCGTGCTGTTTGTGGGGTTCAAGCTCTACCCCTACATTTCCGCGTTCTGGTTGAGCCTGACCAAAAACGTGGGGGGTGAAATTGAATTTGCCGGCTTGGAGAACTACACACGGCTCCTGCAGGACCCCATCTTCTACAAGGCGCTGGGAAACACGGGGATCATTCTCCTGGTCCAGGTGCCTGTCATGCTGGTGCTGGCCATTGTGCTGGCCGTCGCCTTCAACTCCGTGCTCCTGAAATTCCGGGGATTCTGGCGCACCGCCTACTTTGTGCCGATCGTGATGGGCCTTGTAGCCTACGGCATCTTGTTCCGGGCACTGTTCAACACCAACGAGGGGTTCATCAACTACCTCATTGGATTCGTCGGCCTGGACCCCGTCCCGTGGCTGGGAGACCCGCTGTGGGCGAAGATCTCGATAGTTGTCGCCATGACGTGGCATTACACTGGCCAAAACGCCATCATCTATCTGGCCCAGATGCAGTCCATCGGCGGTGAACTCTACGAGGCCGCCCACGTGGACGGCGCCACAGCGTTCCAGCGTTTCTGGCACGTCACAGTGCCCGGAATTCGTCCGGCAATCGTACTCACAGTCATCCTGTCCACGATCGGCACCCTGCAACTCTTCGATGAACCTTATGTCCTCACCAACGGCGGTCCGGACAATGCCACACTCACGGTGGGCATGTACCTCTACCAAAATGGGTTCAAGTACTTTGACTTCGGCTATGCCTCAGCTATCGGCTACGCCTTGACAATCATCATCGGCGTGATCTCGCTGATCCAGCTGCGCCTGTTCAAGGAGAAGTCCTAATGTCCGACACCAACATTGTTGCGCCGAAGAGCCGCGGACGATCCCTGGTCCTGACCGCTGCCATTGCCGCCGGTGCCGTGCTGATGATCCTGCCGTTCTACTGGCTCCTGATCGCAACCACCTACGGCGCGCAGGACATCTTCGCGACGCCGCCGAACTTTTTGCCGGGCCCGGCATTCGTGGACAACTTTGTGGGACTCTTCCGGGACACGCTGTTTGGCCGCGCCATGCTCAACTCGGTGCTCGTTTCAGCCACCTACACGGCATTGGGGCTCCTTGTCTGCACGGCCGCCGGCTACGCCTTTGCCAAGTTCGATTTCCGCGGCCGCGGGATCATGTTTGGTGCGCTGCTGGTGACCCTGGCCCTGCCCTCGCAGGTAACGCTGGTCCCGCTGTTCCAGATCATGGTCTCGCTCGGCTGGCTGGACAGCTACCAGGCACTGGTGCTGCCAAACCTGGCACTGCCGTTCGGCATCTTCCTGATGCGCCAGACCATGTCCGCCATCCCCGATGAAATGATCCAGGCGGCGCGGATCGACGGCGCCAGCGAGTTCCGGGTGTTCAGCCAGATCGTCCTTCCCACGGTTCGCCCCGCACTCTCGGCCTTGGCGATTTTCCTCTTCCTGGCGCAGTGGAACGACTTCGTCTACCCGCTGGTTGTGCTGCGCACACCCGAGGCCTACACGGTGCCCGTCGCCCTGGCCTCCCTCCAAGGCATCGGCACCACCGACTACGGCCAACTCCTGATGGGCACCATGCTCTCGATGCTGCCCGTGCTCATACTCTTCCTCTTTCTCCAACGTCAATTCGTCGCAGGCATTTTGGCCGGCGCCGTGAAGCAATAAGGAATCACAGTGCTACTTGAAGACCATCAGCTCCTCTCCGTGCAATGGAGCGAGCTTTCACGAGGCATCAAATTCGGAGTGGGCGGGGGCTGCCTCGTCGAAAGCGTTGAACGCCGCGGCCCCGTGGACATTGTCACCGTGAGCATTGCCGCTGGGGGACAGATCGTGCTCGAGGCGCCTCTGGGCAACGCCACCGCCTACTGGCATCCGGGCTTCGATCCGGGCGACTGCCTGCCGGCCGATTGGAAGGGCCGCATCGGCTTCAGCGCCGTCCGCTCGGCACCGATCGGCGTTCTGTGTGACGCCAACGGCCGGAGCACCTTCGCTTTTGCCTTCGACTGCCTCACCCAGGAAGGCGAGCTGGAGTTCGGCGCCTCCGAGGAAGCCAAGACGTTTGTTGCCCGCCTGGGCATCGGCGAAGGCCTGGCCTCGGCACGCTCGATCGTCCGGCTCGCCGTGGTGGCCCCGGAGGTTGGCTACGTACAGGCCATCCGTGGGCTGTCCGCGATCATGCATGACGGCATTGCCGGCCGTGAGCCGGCTAAGATCGCGCTCGAACCGGTGTACTCCACCTGGTACGCCTACTCACAGCAAATCTCGCATGAGGTCGTCATGGGCAACGCCGACGCTGCCCGCTCCATCGGGTGCAAGTCCGTCTTCATCGACGACGGCTGGCAGAAGTTCGGCGACGGCCGCTGGTACGCCGGCTGTGGCGACTGGGTGCCGGACACCGCAAAATTCCCGGATCTTCGCGGCACTGTGGCAGATCTGAGCGAAACCGGTCTGAAAACGGTCATGTGGGTGGCGCCGTTCCTGGTGGGCGAACAGAGTGCGGCCCATGCCGAGCTCGCCCCGTACATGAGCGTCTATTCCGAGACGCTGCGGACCTGGGTCCTTGACCCGCGTCACCGCGAGGTGCGCGACCACCTGGTGGCACTGTGCACGCGCCTGATGGCCGACTACGCCCTGGACGGGCTGAAAATCGACTTCCTCAACAACGTGATGGTGTACGCCGGAACCCCCTCCGGCGGTGACGTGGCCGACGTCGGCGACGCCATGACGCTGGTACTTGGTGAGATTGCCAAGGCCGTTGACAACGTGCGTCCCGGGGCGCTCATCGAGTTCCGCCAGCCGTACATCTCCCCGGCCGTGGCTCCCTTTGCCGACGTCATCCGGGCGAACGACTGCCCGGCAGACGCCGACCAGAACCGCCGCTCAACCATCAACCTGCGCCTGCTGGCAATCGAGCAGATTGTGCACTCCGATCCTGTCATGTGGGATCCGACGGCGCCCGTTGAGACGGTGGCCCGGCAGTTGCTCAACACCTTCTTCTCCGTTCCCCAGATTTCGATGCCGATGGACGTCCTTCCCGATGCCCACCAGGAACGAATCACCGAGTTGCTGAGCGAATGGCGTTCTCTGCGCGAGGTGCTGTTGAACGGCGAGCTGCAGGTTGGCCTGCCCAACGAGGGCTACCCCGTGGTGTCCGCGCGCCTGGGCTCCACGCTGGTGGTTGCCGCCTACCAGCCGCGCCACCTGGACCTTGACCTTGAGGGGATCAGCGAACTTGTCATCCTGAACTCGACGGCGTCGCCGGCCCTGCCGTACTCGATTGCCGGCGGGGCGCCCCGCACAGGATCGCGGCGTGCCGCGGCCGGCAGCATCACGCTCACCGGGCGCGGGTTTATTGACGTGGCCGCTTGGGGCATCACGCGCCTGGCGCTGGACAAGTAGCACTCAACTGAATAGCAAATAAGCAGCACCATCAAGACGGTGCGGGTGCCCCAGGGTGCCCGCACCGTCTTTTGCGTGCCAGCCCTAGCCCTTGGCTTGCGCGCGGTACGCCAGCGCCGTGGTGCCGTGCACGCGGCGGAACTGCCGGGAGAAGTAGAACGCGTCCGGGTAGCCCACCGCCGCGGCGATCCCGGCGACGGGAAGATCCGTGGTGTCCAGCAGCTCCCGCGCCCGGGACATGCGCAATTGGGTCTGGTACGCCAGCACGGGAAGTCCCGCCTGGCTGCGGAAGAGCGCGGCAAAGTGGGACGGGCTCAGCTGTGCCATGGCGGCGAGCTCCGCAACACTTGACCGTTCCGCGAGGTGGGATTGCAGATAATCCTTGGCGCGTTCGATGGTTCCGTCCCTGGCCCCCTCCGCCGCCGGTGCCGCAACGGCAACGGCCAGAAAGTGCCAGGCGGCGGCAGTGGCGGCAAAGAGGTTTGACTGGCTCAGGTCCCGTTCCATCCGCTCAACAATCTCCCCGAGCAGCGCAACGGCCCGGTAGAGATCGGCAAGGGTGCGCACGGGTGTGGAGCCGATGCTCCCGCCAGGGCCAAGCAGCTCCGGCACCTCATGCCCGTCCAGGTGCATCCACCACAATGTCCACGGATCATCCAGTTTGCTGCCGTAGGAGTGGGGCACGCCGGGCGGGATGACAACAAGCTGCCCGGCACCGACCGCGTGGCTGGCGCCGTCGATGGTGCACCAGCCGGCGCCGCCGGTACACAGCAGCACCACAGCCTGCCGGATCGGCTGGGTGCGCTCGATGCCGTGCGCCTTGGCCTGGGGAAAGTGGCCGCAATCGGTCACCAGGAGGGCCCGTGTCCCCGGCTTGGCCAGTGCCGAACGCACAGCCGGACGTGGGAGGACGTGCAGGCGCTGGCCGGGAAAGCCGTCTTCAATGGTCACAGCACAACTATCAGGCCAAATAGTTGTTTTGTCTATTTATTCCGGCGGATCCGCTATTACCCTGCCGTGGATTGAACCCTAATATTGCCTTATGACCATTGAAACTTCCGGTGGATCCCGCATCGAGCTGCCTCCTGTTCCGCCTGAATTGCGCTCCAGCGCCGTTGCCTGCTGGTCCGAGCCGCTTGTCATTGACACGTATATGCCGCTGGCCCCTGACAGCAAGCCGGCATTCTTCGAGCAGCGCGTCTACCAGGGCTCCAATGGCGGCGTCTTTCCCCTGCCGTTCCACGAGCGGGTGAGCCGGGACAAGGCGCCCCACGCCTGGACGGCTGTGCATCTGGAGAACTAGTGGCTGCGCGTGGCGGTCCGGCCGGAGCTGGGCGGTCGCATCCACATCGGCTACGACAAGGTGGCCGGCTACGACTTCTTCTACCGCAACAACGTCATCAAGCCCGCCCTGGTGGGCTTGGCCGGGCCGTGGATCTCCGGCGGCGTCGAGTTCAACTGGCCGCAGCACCACCGCCCGGCCACGTTCCTGCCCACCGACGTCGAGATCGAGCACGAGGCCGACGGCGCCGTCACCGTCTGGTGTTCCGACCACGACCCCTTCACCCGCATGAAGGGCATGCACGGCATCCGTCTGCGCCCCGACAGTGCCGCCATCGAGGCGCGTGTGCGGCTCTACAACCGCACAGAGGAAACCCAGACGTTCCTGTGGTGGGCCAATGTTGCGGCCGCCGTGGATGAAAACTATCAGGCCTTCTTCCCCACCGACGTGGACCAGGTGGCCGACCACGCCAAGCGTGCCACGGCCAGCTACCCGGCCGTGGCCGGGCGCTACTACGGCGTGGACTACACGGCCTAGCGAACGCAGGAGGTGCCCGACGGCGACCGCCTGGACTGGTACCGCAACATCACCGTCCCCACCTCCTACATGGTCACCCGGACCCAGGACGATTTCTTTGGCGGCTACGACCACGGCCGCGGCGCCGGGTTTGTGCACTGGGCGGACAAGCGCCACGCCCCCGGTAAGAAGCTGTGGACGTGGGGTGACGCACCGTTTGGGCACGCCTGGGACGCGGCCCTGACCGACGGCGACGGGCCATACATTGAGCTCATGGCCGGCGTCTTCACGGACAACCAGCCCGACTTCTCCTTCCTGGCCCCGGGGGAGACCAAGACGTTCAGCCAGTTCTGGTACCCCATCCAGAAGATCGGCCCCGCGCACCAGGCCACCACGCAGCTCGCCGTGCGCCTCGACGCCGT
>JBDTQM010000242.1:0-5694 GCA_039932175.1 Specibacter sp. | reverse complement strand
TTGTTGTTCCTGGCCGTGGACGGACGCCGCGGAGCCCTGCGCTAGGCTGCCCGGCGTGCGCCGTGTCCCGGGCGCCCCGGCCTGCAAGAATGGGGCATGACAATCACGAAAACCATCATCTTGTTTGTCCTGGCTGCAATGGCGGAGATTGGCGGCGCCTGGCTGGTGTGGCAGGGCGTCCGCGAGGACAAGGCCTGGTGGTGGGCGGCTCTGGGCGTGGTGGCCCTTGGCGCTTACGGCTTCATTGCAGCACTGCAACCAGACGCTAACTTTGGCAGGGTGCTTGCGGCCTACGGCGGGGTGTTCATTGCCGGATCCCTCATCTGGGGCATGATCTTGGACAAATTCACTCCGGACCGATGGGACATCACGGGGGCCCTCATCTGCATGCTGGGCGTCAGCGTCATCATGTTCGCCCCGCGCCCCGCCTGAAGTGCACCTCCCGCCTGCCGAACGTACAATTTATGCCGATCCCGAAGCGGCATTAACAGTACGTTCGGCGGCAGGGGCGAAGAGATTGGCGAGACTCACGGCTCCGGTGTTCGTTAGGCTCGAAGGCGTGAAGAATGTTCTGAAAGTTTCAGCAGTTTGCGTTTTCGACCCCGCCGGCAGGCTCCTGACCGTGCGGAAGTCAGGCACCACCAAGTTCATGCATCCCGGCGGCAAGCCGGAGATTGGCGAAAGTGCAGCCCAGGCGGCCGTCCGCGAATTGGCGGAAGAAGTGGGCATCGATGTCGACGCGGCCACCCTTGAACTCATGGGCGTTTGGCACGGCACGGCCGCCAATGAGGCCGACACGGACATCGAGGCCACAGTGTTCACGGCGCCCGGCCGCTGGGACGCCGCTGCCATCCACCCCACCGCCGAAATTGCCGAGCTGCGTTGGATGGATGTTGCGGGGGCTGCGGATTTTGACGACCTCGCACCGCTGCTGACCGAGTTCGTCCTCCCCCGCCTGATCAACTACTGAATCCAGCCCTCCCCACATCCTCCCCGCCTCGTACCTCGGCCAGGGAACCCTCGGACAGCGCGTGGGACCCAAAGTGGTCGAAAAATGCCGCGAAATCAAGATTTCTCAGCCACTACTGCGGGCCAGTTGGCTTTTGGTCCGAAGGAGCTGCTACTTCTCTTCGGCCTCGGTCACCGCGGCCACTGCCTGGGCGAACTGGGTTTCGTGCAGTTCCGCGTAGCGCCCGCCGCGAACGATGAGTTCGTCGTGGGTGCCCTGCTCCACGATGCGCCCCGCCTCCAGCACCAGGATGGCGTCCGCCGAACGGATGGTGGAGAGCCGGTGCGCAATGACCAGGGCTGTCCTGCCCACCAGCGCCTCACCCAAAGCCGCCTGGACGGCAACCTCATTCGTGGAGTCAAGGGCGGCAGTGGCCTCGTCCAAAATCACCACGGCAGGCTGCACCAGCAGCAAACGGGCAATGGTCAGGCGCTGGCGCTCACCACCGGAAAGCCGGTAGCCGCGCTCCCCCACCACCGTGTCCAAACCGTCGGGCAGCGCCTCCGCGAAAGCCGAGAGGCGAGCCCGTTTCAGCACGTCCCAAATTTCCGCATCCGTCGCCGTCGGCTTGGCCAGGCGCAGGTTGGAACGGATCGATTCGTGGAACAGGTGCCCGTCCTGGGTGACCATGCCCACCCCGGCCCGGAGGCCGTCAAAGGTGAGGTCACGCACGTCCACGCCGCCAATGCGCACACTGCCGGAGTCGACGTCGTACAGGCGCGAAAGCAGCTGTGCAATGGTCGACTTGCCCGCGCCAGAGGACCCCACCAGGGCAATGGTCTGCCCGGGTTCGGCGCGGAAGGAAATCCCGTGCAGGACTTCCTCCCCGCCGCGGGTGTCCAGCACCGCCACGTCCTCCAGCGAGGCCAGGGAGACCTTGTCGGCCGAGGGGTAGGCGAACGTGACGTCGGAAAATTCAATGCCCAGCCGGCCGGCCGGGACCGGCATGGCCGTGGCCTTCTCGGCAATCAGGGGCTTCAAATCAAGAATCTCAAACACCCTGTCAAAGCTGACCAGTGCGCTCATGATGTCCACCCGGGCGTTGGCCAGGGCCGTCAGCGGCGCGTAGAGGCGGGTCAGCAGCAGGGCCAGCACGACGACGTCGCCCGCGTTGAGGGTCCCGGCGATGGCCAAGGTGCCACCCAAGCCATAAACGAGCGCCAGCGCCAGCGCGGACACCAGCATGAGGGCCGTGAAGAACACAAACTGCATGACGGCCGTGCGCACGCCAATGTCGCGCACCCTGTTGGCCCGGGCGGCAAATTCGCGCGACTCCTCGGCGGGGCGGCCAAACAGCTTGACCAAGGTGGCGCCCGGTGCGGAGAAACGCTCCGTCATCTGCGTGCTCATGTCGGCGTTCAGGTCCGCAGCTTCGCGGCGCAGCCCTGCCAACCGGCGGCCAAAACGGCGGGCCGGCATCAAGAAGACGGGCAGCAGCACCAGCGCCAGCAGGGTCACCAGCCAGGACGTGTTCAGCATGACAATCAACGTCAGGATCAGCTGCACCGAGTTGGAGACAATGCCGGACAGCGTGCCGGAGAATGCCTGCTGGGCGCCAATCACGTCATTGTTGAGCCGGCTGACCAGGGCGCCGGTGCGGGTCCGGGTGAAAAACGCAATGGGCATGCGCTGCACATGGTCAAAAACGGCCGTGCGCAGGTCCAGGATCACGCTCTCACCCAGATTGGCCGAAATCCACCGAATTACCAGGGACAGGCCCGCATCCAAAACAGCCACAATGGCAATCAGGACCGCCAGCCGCACCACAACGTCGACGGCGGTTTTCGCCACAATCGCGTCAACCACCTGCCCGGCCAGCACCGGGGTGGCCACCGCCAGCGCCGCCGAGAACACTGACAACACCACAAAAACAAGCAATTTGCGGCTGTAGGGCTTGGCGAATCTCAGGGTCCGGCGCAAGGTGTCCTGCGAAATTCCACCATTTCTCTTGTCCGAGCGCATCGAACTCCAAAGCGAGCTCCAGGCGGCGCCTTCCATACTCATGCGTGTAGTCCTTAACAGTTAAGAGGGCAAGCTACCAGCCTAATCCTCCAAACGGCGCCAGGGAACTCCCGGCTCCGTGATTCCGTGTAACAAACACCACGGCGGGAATCGCCGGGTCACCAGCTAGCCCACATATCCATAGTGAGTCAATTCACGTTCTTAACAATGACGTAATATCATGAAATATTGTCTCTCGTTTTGGCGTTTGGCAGTGATAGCGTCCATTCATGGGCGCTCCGTGACCCAACAACTTCACGGGTACTCGAACCTGCACAGCAAAGGAACACAGAAATGAATCGTCGGAGCTTTGGACTCGTCGGCCTGCTCGCAGCGGCATCGATCGCCCTCGCGGCCTGCGGCGGCGGCGGAACCACCGGCGCCACCACCGACTCCGGCGCGGATGCCTCCCTGAGCCGCGTCAAGGACGCCGGCGAAATCGTGTTCGCCACGGAGGGCACCTACAAGCCCTTCAGTTTCCATGAAGGCGGCGCCGGGGACCTCACAGGGTACGACGTCGATGTTGCCAAGGCTGTGGCGCAGAAGCTGGGGGTGAAAGCCAAATTTGAGGAAACCCAGTTTGATTCCATCTTTGCCGGCCTGGAAGCCAACCGTTTTGACGCCGTCGCCAACCAGGTCACGGTGAACCCGGCACGCCAGGAAAAGTATGAGTTGTCAACTCCCTACACGGTGTCCCGGGGCGTGGTGGTGACCAAGGAAGACAATGCCGACATCTCCAGCATTGCCGACCTCAAGGGCAAGAAGGCTGCACAGTCGCTGACCAGCAACTGGTACACACTGGCCACGGAGAGCGGCGCCCAGGTGGAGTCGGTCGAGGGCTGGGCCCAGTCGGTGTCCCTGCTCAAGGACGGCCGCGTCGATGCCATCGTCAATGACAAGCTCACCGTGGCCGACTACTTGAAAACCAATCCCGGCTCGGGGCTGAAGATTGCCGCCACCACAGAGGAATCCTCCGATTCCTCCTTCGCCTTCCACAAGGGCGCCAAGGCCCTGAACGACGCCGTCAACACGGCATTGAAGGATTTGGCCGCCGACGGCACGTTGACCACCCTGAGTGAAAAGTACTTTGGCGAAGACTTTAGCAAGTAAGCCCGGCCGCCTTGAACACAGTTCCACGATGCGCGGGTTAGGGTTCAGCCATGGACTTTGACTTGTTTTGGAGTTCTCTTGGACCGCTCCTGCTGGGGGCCGTCAAGGGCACCATTCCACTGGCTCTGGCCTCCTTTGCCCTGGGGCTGCTGATTGCCTTGCTGGTGGCAGTGATGCGCATCAGCACCAGCAAGCTGGCCAATGGCGTGGGCAGGGTCTATGTCTCGCTCATCCGCGGCACGCCGCTGCTGGTGCAGCTGTTCGTGATCTTTTACGGGCTGCCAGCCGTGGGCGTGAAGATCGATCCGTGGCCCAGCGCCATCATCGCCTTCTCCCTCAATGTAGGCGGTTACGCCGCCGAGGTCATTCGCGCAGCCATCCTGTCGGTGCCCCAGGGACAGTGGGAGGCCGGGCACATGATTGGCATGTCGCGCAATCAGACCCTGCTGCGCATCATCCTGCCCCAGGCCGCGCGCGTTTCCGTCCCGCCGCTGTCCAACACGTTCATCTCGCTGGTCAAGGACACCTCCCTGGCGTCCTTGATCCTTGTCACCGAGATGTTCCGGGTGGCCCAGCAGGTGGCGGCGTTCAGCCAGGAATTCATGTTGCTCTACCTTGAAGCGGCCATGATTTATTGGGTCATCTGCCTTGTTTTGTCGACCGCCCAGACCCGTGTGGAAAAGAGGTTGGACCGCTATGTCGCCCACTGATGCAGTTCTTCAGGTTCGCGGCCTGAGCAAGTCCTTCGGCACCAACACCGTGCTGCGCGGCATCGACCTGGATGTGCCCCGCGGCAAGGTGGTGGCCCTGATCGGCCCCTCCGGTTCCGGCAAGACGACCATTCTCAGGTCCCTCAATGGCTTGGAGTTGCCCGACGCCGGATCCGTCACCGTGGGTGCCAGCGGCGGCGGCACTGGCACCGGCACAAGCACCGGCGCCGCACCCCAACGGCCGTCGCTGACCCTTGATTTCAACGCCAAGGTCAGCGCCAAGGAGGTCGCCGCCCTGCGCGACCGCAGCGCCATGGTGTTTCAGCACTACAACTTGTTCCCGCACATGAGCGTGCTGCAAAACGTCACCGAGGGCCCGGTCCGGGTGCAAAAGCGTCCGCGGGCGGAGGCTGTGGCGGAGGCCGAAGCCCTGCTCAAGCGCGTGGGCCTGTTCGAGAAGCGCGACGCCTACCCCTTTGAGCTCTCCGGCGGCCAGCAACAGCGCGTGGGCATTGTCCGTGCGCTGGCGCTGAAGCCGCAGCTGCTGCTTTTTGATGAGCCCACCTCGGCCCTGGACCCGGAACTGGTGGACGACGTCCTGGCCGTCATCAAGGAGTTGGCCGATGAGGGCTGGACCATGGTGATCGTCACCCATGAGCTTGCCTTTGCCCGCCAAACAGCCGACGAAGTGGTGTTCATGGACGGCGGGGTGGTGGTGGAGCGCGGACCGGCCAGCCAGGTGCTGCGCAACCCGCAGGAGGAACGCACCCAACAGTTCATTCGCAGGCTTCTGCACGAAATCTAGCCCCTCCCCCGCGTCTGTGACGCAGTTGTTGCAGCAAAATCGCGAAAGAAAGCGCTTTC
>JBDTQM010000241.1:0-5709 GCA_039932175.1 Specibacter sp. | reverse complement strand
GGCCCTGTTGGCGCAGCGCCCTGATGATTCGCGCCTTTTGCTCCGGCGATACGCGGGCAAAAATAGTCGCCTGGGCAACAGCAGCCCCCAACTCGGCATCGGTGATGGCATCTAGCTGGATCCCGGTGAGTGTTCCCCCAGAGAGCAGACCCAGGTCCGAGCAAACTTTCGCAGCAACCCTTGCGTTGTCTCCCGTTGCTATTTTGACAGCAATGCCGAGCTCCGCAAGCTCCACCAAGGATTCCCTGGCGTTGGCTTTGGGTTTGTCCAGAAAGACCAGAAACCCGGCCAGTACAAGCCCCTGCTCGTCAACGGGGGCAATCCCACTCATGCCCACCACCTGCCGTGAGGCCACGGCAATGACGCGTGCCCCGGCGTCGTACTGTTCATCCAGGAGCGACTGCGCCTGCGCCGGGATGTCACCACATACGGCCATGACATCCTCGGGCGAACCCTTGGTGACGATCCGCTGGCGCCCCCTTTGATCCACCATCAGGACGCTGGTCATGCGACGCTCGTGGTCAAAAGGAATGATATCCAGCCGCTCTTCGCCGCCAGGGGCAAACTCCAGGGCCCCGGGGGCGTCCCAGAGCGCCGTGTCCAACGGATTCGCACCCAGCGTTGAGACCGGCCCATGGGAGTAGTCAGCCTCCGTGGCGACCAGTCCCAGAACAAAGAGACCGGCCTCGGTGACGTCCGCACGGACAGGACGTGCGGAGGTAAAACTGATGTGGCCCTCGGTCAGGGTGCCGGTTTTGTCCGTGACAAGCACGTCCATGTCGCCCAGATCCTCAATGCACACCAGCCGTTTGACCAAAACCTTCCGCCTGGCCAGCGCCCGGGTTCCCGCGGCCAGGCACGTGCTGACGACGGCGGGCAGAAGCTGGGGCGTAATGCCAACAGCTATCGCGAGGGAAAAGAGCAGCGAATCCAGAAGAGGGCGCCCCAGCAGCAGGTTGGCGATGAAGATCAGTGTGGTCAGGGCAACAGCCACCTGCAATAGCAGGAAGGAGAACCGTTTAAGACCGTTTTGGAATTCCGTTTGCGGCTGGCGCTCCCCCAGGCCCAGGGCGATCTTGCCGAACTCGGCACGGCCGCCGGTGGCGACCACGACTCCCGTGCAGCTGCCTGACTGCACCACGGTCCCCATAAAGAGACAGTTTGCCATCTCGCCGAGGGAGACCACCGCCACGATTGGCGCAGTGTCCTTGTCCACGGGCAAGGACTCCCCGGTCAGAATGCTCTCGTCGCACTGCAGGCCCTGGGCGCTGAGCAACCTGATGTCCGCCGGGATGATCGCGCCCAATCCCAGGTGAACCACGTCACCTGGCACTAAATCCACAACATCGATTTGGCAGGGGGTTCCGTCCCGAAGTGCCACAACCGTGTGCGTGACGCGTGAATGAAGAGCTTGGGCAGCCAGTTCGGCGCGAAATTCATTACTGAACCCCAAACCGACACTCACCACCAAAATAACAGCAATGACTACCGAATTCGTGGCATCCCCCAAGAACAAGGACAGCCCTGCCGTGACAATCAAAAGGATCAAGATGGGACTGCGAAGTTGCCGTCCCAGCACCAACCACGGGCTGGCATTGTGCGTCCGCAACGCGTTGGGGCCAACTGCGCTCAGCCGACGAGCCGCCTCGACACGGCCAAGACCGCTATCCGATGACCCAAGCTCCACCAGAACTTGCTCAACGCTGAGGTGGGTGGCCCCTGTGATGGAACGCTGAGTTGGTTTGGCCGCTTCAGCTGTTGCTGGCGGGCCCATCGTCGTCCTCGTGGCTCGCACCCACAGTCGCCGGCACCTTCCGTGCATCCCTCTCACCATGAACCACCAGCACCGGACAGCCGGCGTGTTCTGCACAGGCCGAACTGACTGATCCCAACAGCATCCCGGCGAACCCACCATGTCCACGGGAGCCGACAATGAGCATTTGCGCGGACTTGCTGTGCTCCATCAACACTTTGGCGGGTGTGCCGCGAACGCACACCCCGCTAAACCCCTCGGGCGGGCGGCCCCCAAATGCCTCCTCCACGGCGTCCTTGAGTATCTGGCGCGCACCTTCATCAGGGTCCCAGTCGGGGACTATGTACGAGCCAAAAACCGTCTCCATGTGCCAGGCCGTGACGGCGGTGATGGTTGCATCCAATGCGTGCGCCAGCGTTTGTGCCCACTTCAGGGCCAGCACGGACTCGGGCGATCCGTCCACCCCAACCACTATGCGAGAACCCACGTGCATTGCCTTTTCGTCCATGCCTTGATCCATCTTCCTCACGCTTTCGCTTGCCAAAGTCTTTCCACTTCAATGATCAGCGCCGGCCATGGCCGCTGCACAGGGTCAAAAGGCCCTAACCATCGAGCCTGGATAGTGCCACTCTTAAACTAACGAACGCAGTCTTACTGCGTCCGTGGGCCCGTGACTTGGGCCTAATCCACCACATAAGTACACGGAGACAGCCTTGAACAGCCAGCTCACCCAAAGCAGCCACGAAGCGCAAGTCGATGCCGACCCCGCACAAGTCCAGGCGGAGTTTGAGCTCCTTAACCGGTACTGGGATGCTGCCAACTATCTGACGGTGGCGCAGATCTATCTTCAAGAGAACGCTCTTTTGACTTCACCCCTCACTGCGGAACACATCAAGCCGCGGTTGCTGGGCCATTGGGGTACAAGCCCCGGACTGTCCTTGATCTACGCACATTTGAACCGTCTCATTCGCAATACCGGGGCGAAAGTCCTGTTCGTGGCCGGCCCCGGACATGGTGGACCGGCAGTGATTGCAAATCTCTATTTGGAGGGGAGCTACTCTGAAATCTACCCCCGCGTCAGCCAGGACCCTGCAGGACTTCGCCGGTTGATTCGCCAGTTCTCCACCCCCGGAGGCATACCAAGCCATGTGGGTCCCCCCACTCCCGGGTCCATCCATGAAGGCGGGGAGCTGGGCTATTCATTGGCGCATGCCACCGGAGCAGCCATGGACAACCCGGAGCTCATAGTGGCCTGCGTCGTTGGCGACGGAGAAGCAGAAACCGGCCCCCTGGAGGGCTCATGGAAGGCACCGGCCTTCCTTAACCCAAGCCGGGACGGAGCCGTGCTGCCCATACTTCACCTCAACGGCTACAAGATCTCCGGCCCCACCGTGCTGGGCCGCCAATCAGACGAACAGGTCATGGCGCTGTTGCGCGCGCACGGCTGGGACCCCGTGGTGGTCTCCGGGAACGATCCTGCAGTGGTTCACCCCCAGCTGGCCCGCGCGTTTGAGAACGCACACGCCCGGATCGTCCAGATCCAAACCCAGGCGCGCCAGCATGGTGCCGACAACCCTGCAGCTTGGCCCGCCATAATCCTGCGCACCCCGAAAGGGTGGACAGGCCCGGGCTTTGTTGACGGTGTTGCCATCGAAGGAACGTTCCGCGCCCACCAGGTACCCCTGGCAGGAGTCCGCGAAAATCCGGCCCACCTGGCCCAACTGGAAGCGTGGATGCGCAGCTACAAACCCGAAACACTCTTTGACTCCCATGGCCGGCTGGCGCCCGAACTGGCCGCCTTGGCCCCAGATGCTGATCTGCGCATGGGCGCCAACCCGTGGGCAAACGGCGGCCCGGATGTGCCCCCTCTACCAATGCGTCCATTGGAAAATTACGCCTTGGAGGTAGGCACGCCGGGGTCCATGAAACACGAAACCACACGACCCTTGGGTGAGATGCTGCGGGATATTTACACGGACACGGCGCAGGATCCCCGTTTCAGGCTGTTTAGTCCGGACGAGACCAACAGCAACCGTCTGGGCTCCGTCTTTGAGGTCACCGAAAGGTGCCTGATGGTGCCGGCCCGGGACGGCGATGACCACCTGTCACCGGATGGCCGGGTCATGGAAGTCCTCTCTGAGCACCTTTGTCAGGGCTGGCTTGAGGGATACGTACTTACCGGGCGGTACGGCCTGTTCGCCACCTATGAAGCCTTCGCGATGGTGAGCGCATCCATGACAATCCAACATTCAAAGTGGCTCCAGCATGCCCGTGAACTGCCATGGCGGCAACCCGTACCAAGCCTGAACATCCTGCTCACCTCCACCTGTTGGCGCAATGACCACAACGGTTTCAGTCATCAGGGGCCGGGATTGATCGACACTGTTCTTTCCCTTTCTGGCTCCGTAGTCCGCGTCTACCTTCCGCCGGATTCAAACACCTTGCTCGCCGTGGCCGAACATGTCCTGCACAGCAAGGACTACGTCAACTTGGTGGTTGTGGACAAACAGGCCCACCCCCAGTATTTGAACTTGGAGGACGCCCGCAAGCACGCAGCCGCCGGTGCATCCATCTGGCATTGGGCCGGAAACGAGGATGAGGAACCAACCGCAGAGCCAGACATTGTTCTGGCCTGTGCCGGTGACGTCCCAACAGAAGAGACTTTGGCAGCGGCCTGGTTGCTCCAACACCATGTCCCGGGGCTGAGGGTGCGCGTGGTCAATGTGATGGACGCTCTTGTCCTGCCGCCCCCGGACGTGCACCCGCACGGCCTTACCGATCCAGACTTTGAAAAACTGTTCACCGCAAACGGCGAAGTAATAGTCGCGTGGCACGGATATGCCCGCGCGTTCCATCAGCTCCTGCATGGTCGCTTGAACCCAGGCCGATTCCACGTTCGGGGCTACAGCGAACAAGGAACCACCACGACTCCGTTTGACATGGTGGTGCTCAACAAGATGAGCCGATACCACCTTGCACTGGCGGCCTTGGGCCGGGTAGGCGGACATTTTGATGGCGTCCAGGAGCTGGCGGACCACTGCCAGGCGATGCTTTCCAACCACGAAGCGTACATTCACGAGCATCTGGAGGATATGCCGGAAATTCGCGATTGGGTCTGGACCCCGCCGCAGCACAGATAAGGATACATCATGAGCATCGACCAAGAACCGGCCACCATCATCCTGGTGGGAGTCGACGGATCCGAGTCTTCCATCGAGGCCCTGCGGCAGGGCGTAAAGCTCGCCGTTGCGCTGGGTGCCCGGGTGAAGGCCGTTACCTGTTGGAACACCCCCACCGTTTATCAAGTCCCTTACTCACTGGGGAGCGTGGATTTCAAAGGCGTCGCGCAAGAAATCCTGGACAAGGCCATTGAGCGGGCGTTTGGGCTGGATTGGCCGGAGAACCTCACTACAGACCTTATTCAGGGCTCAGCCCGCCCAACCTTGATTGAAGCCAGCCGCGACGCAACACTTCTGGTCCTGGGACGGCGGGGGTTTGGCGGATTCACGGGACTACTGATGGGCTCCGTCAGCTCCGCCTGTGCCGCCCACGCCCACTGCCCCGTAGTAATTGTGCACGCACCAAAGAACGGAGAAGACCATGCATGAACTCTTGACTACCGCTCCCTCACCCATCACTGATGGAACTTACTTTGTCTGGGGGGATGTGAGCATCCAGTCTGGAAACTTAGCGGTCATAGTGGCCATGCTCATCCTCTTTGGCCTGGCTCTGGTGTTGCCGTTCCCAGGCGGAAAGAGGCGGAAATGAACCGCCATGGCGGATCGGCCCTGGAATCGGCGGCCGTCGATCCAGATGCGCACACGTGGACAGGAAAATCGCGCAGCTGGTTTTTGAAGCACCTGCCACCGGAGAAGCTGTTGCCCGAAGACCAACCGAGTTACGTGGCGTCGTGGGCTTATGTGTTCGGGATGGGTGCCGTGGCGGGACTGGTCTTC
>JBDTQM010000240.1:0-5725 GCA_039932175.1 Specibacter sp. | reverse complement strand
GCGCGTACCAGAGCGACCGGCACGGCTCCGTGTCCATCTCCGGCTTCCACTCCGCCGGGCAGGCGCTGTTTGCACCGCTGGTCAGGCGGCTGGCCGAGCTGCGGGCGCCCTCTTCCGGCGCGGGCGCGGATGCCGCGGACGACGGCGGCACCCCGGCGGGCTTTCCGGGCGGCGGTGCGCCTCGGGTCAGGTTGAGCGATGAGGACGTGGCCCAGCACGACTTCCCGGCACTGTGCGCCAAGTATGACCTGGTGCTGGCACACAGGATGGACCACAGCCCGCCCTGGCCCGCGCAGCAGATCAAGGTCATCGCGCTGGCCCATGAGCCCCTGGATGTGGCCCTGGCGGTGGACCACCCGCTGGCGGGGAAGGAAACCCTGGCCCCTGCCGATGTGGTCAACTATCCCTGGGTCACCAGCCGCAGCGGCTACTCCCCCGCAGATGTGCTGGTGGCCATCGGCGCCATGGCGAGCATGCCCGTGAACGTGGTGCACAGGATCAACGACTACTCAACGGTTGCGGCGCTCGTGTCCACCGGCGATGTGATTGGCCTGCTGCCCCGGTTCACCTCCAGCCCGGCCCTGAATTCCGGCGTCGCCCTGCGCCCGTTGGCCGGGATCAACACCAAGCGGCGCATTGACTTGCTGGTGCGCCCGGAAAACTTGAAGCGCGAATCCGTCATGATGGTGGCCAAGGCGCTGGCGGAAGTCATGGCGGAGCTGACCGGCGGCTGATCCCCACGCCCTCCCACCACTCGCACTCCCCAGCCGCTCCCACCGCTCACAAGTTCGCGGCGGGGCCCCCGCGGCGGGGCCCCACGGCCTGCCCGCCTTGCCTCTGCCTGCGAAAACCGATAGAACAGAATGCATGACCCCCATCACACCCGTGACCGTTTCCCCCCTGTCAATTGACCACGTCGCGGCACTGCATGACGGCTTCGCCGCGGACCCCGTGCTCAAGCGCACCCAGAACGCCATAGCGCGGGTCAGCGTTGACGACCTCGCCATTGACCACCAGCGTGCCACCGCCCTGACTGCCACCGTCTCGAACCGCATCGACGACTGGAAGGTCACCAACCAGAAAAAGTCCGGGCGGTGCTGGCTGTTTGCCGCACTGAACCTGCTGCGGGCCGGGGCCAAGGAATCCATGGGCGTGAAGGAGTTCGAATTCTCCCAGAATTACGCCATGTACTTCGACAAGCTGGAGCGGGCCAACTATTTCCTGGCATCCATCCTGGAAACCGCAGACCGCCCTGTTGACGACCGGCTCGTGGCCCACCTGCTCCGGGACGTCATGGGCGACGGCGGCCAGTGGGACATGGCGGTGAACATTTTCAACAAGTACGGAGCCGTGCCGAAGGCTGCCATGCCCGAAACCGAGTCCTCCTCCAACACGGGCCGGATGAACGCGGTGCTGTGTTCGCTGCTGCGCCGCGGTGCCCGCGAGCTGCGCGCCCTGCACAACACATGGGATGAAGCCGGAGTTGAGGCGGCCGCCGGACGCATCCTCACGGAGGTCCACCGGATCCTGACCCTGCATCTGGGCACGCCGCCAACATCCTTTGAATGGGAGTACACGGACGAGGAAAAGGTCTTCCACCGTGAGGGCGTGCTGACTCCGCAGGAATTCTTGGCGAAGTACTCCACCATCACGCTGGAGGACTATGTGTGCCTCGTGGACGATCCCCGAGCCGAACACCCCAAGGGAGGCACCCTGACAGTGGAACATTTGGGCAACGTGGTGGGCGCGGCGCCGGTACGCTACCTCAATGTGGACATTGAACTGGCCAAGCGGCTTGCCAGGGATGCCATCCTCGACGGCGAGCCCGTCTGGTTTGGTTGCGACGTCGGACCGCAGATGGTCCGCAAGGACGGCATCTGGGATGCCCTGCTCTACGACTACTCCGGCCTGTACGGCGCGGAGCTGGACTTGGACAAGGAAGCCCGGGTCCGCTTCGGGGAATCGGCCATGACACACGCCATGCTGCTGACAGGCGTGGACGTGCTGGAAGGGCGGACCCGGCGCTGGCGTGTGGAGAACAGCTGGGGCGAGGAAAACGGCGACCAGGGCTTCTACACGATGGCCGATAACTGGTTCAACGAGTACGTCTTCGAAGTGGTGGTCAACAAGAACCGGCTCTCCCCCGAACTGCGCCAGGCCCTCGAGGCCGAACCTGTGGTGCTTGAGGCCTGGGACCCGATGGGCGCGCTGGCTTAAGCAGCGCCCGGCCACCCACGCAGTGAGGGTGATCCCCGGCTTGGGCGCATGAAATTTCATGCGCCCAAGCCAGCGTGGATCGTCCTCGGCACGCTGGGACGCGGATAGGCGCCTAGCTGCGCGCCGGCTGGCCGGCGTTGAAGTACTCCACGAGCTCGGCGGGCAGTTCCGGCACCGTCAGGGCGCCACCGTCGGACCGCAGCGACTGGGCGGCCAGCACACCGGCCGCAACAGAGGCGCGGGCAGCGATGGGCGAAGTCTCGGTGGCACCGCCGTCGCGGGCAAAGCGCAGGAACTCGGCAATCAGCAGCGGGTCGGCGCCGCCATGGCCGCCCTCGCCGTCGCGGATTTCAATCTCCGCATCAGGGGCAACATAGCCGGTCTGGCTGCGTGTGGTCCAGACCTTGATGACGTCCCCGGGGCCGTCACCAAAGTTCTCGATCCGGCCCTTGGTGCCAATGACCGTGTAGTTGCGCCAGTAGTCAGGGGTGAAGTGGCACTGCTGGTAGGACGCCAGGGCGCCGTTGTCCAGCACCATCTGCATCATGGAAATGTCTTCGACGTCGATCACCGGGTTCAGGTCCGTCTGCTCCGTGGGGGGCCAGTTGTCCAGCGAGAACCAGTCCCACATGCGCCTGTCACTGTTGTCCCTGCGCGAAGTGACGTCCCCGTACACGGCCAAATCGCCAATGGCGGAGACCCGCTTGGTGTAGCCGCCGGCCAACCAGTGGATCACGTCAATGTCATGGGCACCCTTTTGCAGCAAAAGGGAGGTGGTGTTGGCGCGCTCGGCGTGCCAGTCCTTGAAGTAGTAGTCGCCACCGTTGCCCACAAAGTGGCGGCACCAGACAGCCTTGACCTCGCCAATGGTGCCGGCCTGGATCAGCTCGCGCATCTGCACCACCACGGGCATGTGGCGCATGTTGTGGCCAACGTAGAGGCGGGTGCCGGTCTCAAACGCTGCGGTCAAAATGGCGTCGGCGGCCTCAAGGGTCACATCCAGGGGCTTCTCGCAGAAGGTGGGGATGCCGGCCTTGAGCGTCTGCACGGCAACCTCGGCGTGACGGTTGTCGGGGGTCAGCACCAGCACGGCGTCCAACCCGGCGGCCAGCAGCTCAGCCAGGTCGCCGGTGATGGTGGCCGTGGGGATTTTTTCCGCAGCATCAGCCCTGCCACGCTCGGAAACATCACACACCATCACCACTTCGGATCCCTGCCCGGGCTTGTGCACCTGCTTCCACAGCGACGCCCGCAAGCCAAAGCCAACGATCCCAATACGCATGTCCTGTACGGCCTGTTCACTGTCCGGGCGGGCCTGAACCAAATCTGTCACAACACAACTTCTCTCTTGTTCGGCAAAAAACGAAAATTAGGGGTGGGCCGGGGCGGAATCGCGCACAAAAAGCCGCCACGGGAATTCCAGTGCCTGGTACGGCTTGTCGGGGTCCTGTGCCCGCGCCACCAAAAAATCTGCCAGGCCGGCGTAAAAATCAGTGGGGCCAATGGTGGTCAGCGACGGCGTCATGGCCTCGCCGGCCATGGTGTTACCAATGCCCAGCACCACCACATCATCGGGCACCGCCAGCCTGAGCCGCTCGGCGGCATGGACGGCCGCGATGGCCGCAAAGTCGGAGGTGGCGAAGATGGCGGTGGGCGGGTCAGGCAGCTGCAGCAGGGCGACGGCCGCCTGGTAGGCACTGACCTCGTCCCCCTCAAAGGTGGCCACATAGTCCTGCCGGAACTCAATGCCGGCCCGTTCAAGCCCGGCCACGTAGGCCCGGTACCTGGTGGGGCCGGATGAGGCCAGGCTGCCGGACGTCGTCAGTGCCGCCACCTTGGTGTGGCCGGCTGTCAGGTGGTCCATGGCCTGGTCCATGGAGTCTCCGGCCATGGAACGGATCACATCGAAGCCCTGCGGTTCCAGCGTTTCGCTGAAGACCACCAGGTTGTTCCCCCGCGCCATTTCGGCCAGGAGCTCGGCGTCGCCCGGCCGTTCCGCGGCATCAATGAAGATGACATCGGCGCCCTGGCGTTTGATGGCAGTGCGCCAATCCGTGTCGGCGAGAATCATGGGGGTGATGCCGGCGGGGGCAACCGCCGCACCGACGGCCTTGCTGACGGACAGGGACCAAGGGTCCGAAAGCATTGTCAGGGAGAGCATCATCAGGTTGGACCTGCCGGTCCTGATGGTCCGGGCAGCCTGGTTGGGCCGGTAGCCCAGCCTGGTTGCGGCAGCGTGGACCCGCTGGGCGGTTGCCGGTGAAATTCCGGAACCGTTTCCCTTGGTGCGCCCGGCAAGGACGTAGGAAACCGTTGCCGTGGAGACGCCTGCCTCCGCAGCCACTGTCTTAATGGTCGGTCGAATCATGTCCGGCAGCGTCCTTTCCTCATTGTCTGGTGCCCGGCGGGTGGTGGTGCGTGGTGGGGGTGCGGCGGACCGGCACGCGGTGGCATGCCGGTCCGCCCCGGAGTCTACTTCTTGACCGGCTGCTGCGTGAACACGGGGGCATCCGGGTTAAGGTCTGCCTCGTACTCGGCGCGGATCTTGTCACCGCCCTCGGACTTCCAGCGCTTGAGCACCTCGGCATGGTCGGAAACCTTGGCACGGCCGGTGATGATGTCGATCGTCTTGTCGCGGACAATCTTGGTGATCTTCGGGCCGACCTTGGCGTTGGTGTCGGAGTAGCTGCCGTTGGTGGGGTTGCGCCAGGCGAATTCCAGCAGCTTCTCCTCCGTGGAGTGCACGTATTTGGTGTCTTCCGGGAAGCCGGGGTTGTACAGCACTGATTCGGGGCTGGACATGATGTTCAATGCGCTGACGACGCCCGGGAGGTTTTTCTGGCCTTCATCGGTCATGATGGGGTTGCCGTCCGCGTCGAAAGTGAAGTCCTCCCCCTCGGCACCGAAGTTCTTCATGAGGTATTCGGAGGTGCCAAAGGGCGCGGACAGCCAGTTGATCAGGGCCAGCTGCTCCTTGATGCGCTTCTCGTCGGCCTTCTTGAACGCCGTGTAACCCACCGTGCCGTAGCCCATGTCGTAGGTGGGCTTGATGGTGCCGTCGAAGCTGAACGGAACCAGGATTTCCATCGTCACGTCCTTGTCCATGGCACGGAAGCCCCGGACGTCGCGCGGGCCGGCCGTCACAACGGCCCCCAGTGTGCCGTTGAGGATAAGTGCCTTGGTGTTGGTGACGCCGGCGTCCGGGTAGAAGGCTCCGGCGGCGAACAGCTTGGCGGCGTATTCCAGGCCGGCAATGTAGGCATCGGTTTCATAAATGTGGGTCAGCGAACGGTCTTTGTTGACGGCCCAGGAGTTGGGTGCGCCGAGCCATTCGGTGATCATGTGCAGCACGTTGATGTAGGCAGGTTCCAGCGCGTACTGCTTTTTGCCGGGGTTGCTCAGTTCCTTGGCCTTTTCAAAGAACTCGTCGGCATCCTTGGCGTTCAGGCCGCCCACCTTGTCCCAGGTGCGGGAGTGGGGGGCTTTGGAAAAGCTGCAGAAGGAATTT
>JBDTQM010000239.1:0-5847 GCA_039932175.1 Specibacter sp. | reverse complement strand
AAGAATGGCCCAGCAGCACTGTGTTCGGACCCAACTTCAGGGCGCTCAGAAAATCGTCCAGGAATTCGCCATAACCGGCAATGTCATGCTTGCGCCCTGTCAAGGCGTGGCCTGAGCCGCCACTGGCACTTTCGCCGCCGGCAAAGGCGGGGGACACACCAAACCCCGGCAGGTCGGCCATGATGATGCGGTAGTCCGGGAGGAGCTCCACGACACGCTCCAGGCCGTGGTGGTCGCCACGGAAACCGTGCACCATGACGATGGTGCGGGCGTCGGTTTCAGCTTCTGGCCCCGTGGCGGCATACTCCCAATAGTGCACGGGGGTGCCGGCAAGATCCAGAACGTGGGCGCTCACCCGGTCGGCCAGATCCGCGGCGATGCGCGGGGTCAACGGCGTCGTACTTCTTTTCACTGCCATTCCTAATTCATGAGCTTGGGGTCGGAACCGGAACGCCGGCCACTCTCCAGGGCGTTGATGAGCGCCATGTCAGACTCGCCCAGGGTGAAGCCAAAGACGTGCAGGTTCTCCTGGATGCGCGCGGCGGTGCTGGCCTTGGGGATCACCAAATGCCCCGACTGCACATGCCAGCGCAGCACAATTTGCGCCGCTGTGCGGCCGTGCGCGGCGGCCAGTTCGGCCAGCGCGGGCTCGTCCAGGATCTGGCCGCGGGCCAGGGGGCTCCACGCCTGGGTGGCGATGCCAAGCGACGCGTGCACGGCGCGCAGTTCGGTTTGCGGCAGCCACGGGTGGAGTTCCACCTGGTTCACGGCAGGAACCACGTCGCAGGCATCAAGAAGCCGCGCCAGATGGTCTTCCTCGAAGTTGCTCACACCAATGGCCCGCACACGGCCCTCCCCGTACAGGGTTTCCAGGGCCTTGTAAGTGGGGATGAAAAGCTCCCGCTCAGGGCACGGCCAGTGGATCAGGAACATGTCAAGGTAGTCCAGGCCCAGGCGGGCCATGCTCGCGTCAAAGGCGGCCAGGGTTGCATCGTAGCCGTGCTCGGTGTTCCACACCTTGGAGGTGACAAAGAGCTGCTCGCGCGGGGTCCCGGCGGCTACTGCACCGGAGATGGCGGCGCCAACACCTTCCTCGTTGGCGTACAGCGCGGCGGTGTCCACGGTCCGGTAACCGATGTCCAGGGCCGTGGAGACCAGGTCGGCGCAATCCTCGGCCGGGACCTTGTAAACGCCGAAGCCAAGAACGTCGATGCTGACACCATTATTGAGCGTGTATTTGGGGGAGCGTTGCATGGTTACGACTTTACCCAGTCAGGGCGCGTGCCTGTGCATTGCCGCACGGCCTAGAGTCCGTCCAGACCATGCAGGAAGCCAAAGATGGGGTCCGAGGACGGGCTGCTTTGCTCCACCAGCTCCCGCGCCGTTATCTCATCGAGGATCAAGTCGGTGACGAGTCCGGCGGCGAGGGCGCCGCGCAGTCCGGTGATTTTCTTGGGGCCTGAGACGACACAGATTCGACGCCGGACCTTGCGCAGGTTCTCCAGGCTGGGTCCGCTGGAACGGTCGTTGAGTACAATGCCTGCATCAGTGCCATCGGAGCGGAAGAAGACTGTCGCCACATCCCCGGCCACGCCGCTGGCATCCAGGGCGTCCAGGTCGGTGGTGTCCAGGTAGCCGCCGGTGTAGACGTGGCTGGGGATTTCAGCATCCATGGAGCCCACGCCGAAGATGGCGATGGTCATGCGGTCCTGCAGGTCCAGGATGCGCCGGACGCTGCGTTCCTGCCACATCATGTTCTTGGTTTCGGCGTGGTCAAAGAAGGCCGGGACAGGGAACTGTTCCACCTTGGCCCCATAGGCTGTGCCAAAGCGCCGGATGATCTCAGAGGCGTAGGTGATGCCCGATGTTTGGGTGTTGCCCGCCCCGTTGAGCTGAACAATAGTGGTGCCGTGGGTGGTTTTGCGGGTGAGGTGGCGGCTGACGGTGCTCACCGTGGACCCCCAGGCGACACCTATGACGGCATTGGATCCCACCAGCGGGCCAATGGTGCGCGCCGCCTGCATGCTGACGCGTTCCAGCACCTCCACCTCACTGAGCATGTCCGAGACGGGAACCACGTGCACCTCAACCTGGTGGCGGTTGCGGATGACGCGTTCCAGCTCGGGCGCCCGGTCGGAGGGAGTCTTGATTTGGATGTGGACCAAACCGCTTTCCCGCGCAGAAGACAGGAGCCTGGAAACAGTGGATCGGGAGGTGCGCAATTCACGCGCAATGGCGTCCATTGTCTGGTCCTGCAAGTAGTACATTTGTGCAGCCCGGAGCGCGTCTTGCTGCCTTGTTCGCTTGGAAGCCATGGGAAGCCAGCCCTTTCTGCACGTTCGTGCAACACTGTTGACTATATTTTCCATCTGTTCAAACAATAATGGGAATAGGCGCGCAAGGCGCAAACCAACAGGACTCGAATGAGGTCGATGTGAGAATCCTAGGCAACGCTGGCAAGAACGACGATTCACAGGATGTGCACCCGGCGGTGCGCACCCAGGTGGAGGCTTTGAAAGAGCGTCGGCGCGCCAGCGTGTTGATCATTGGTGGCGGCATCAACGGGGTTGGCACGTTCCGCGACCTCGCCCTGCAGGGTGTGGACGTGGCCCTGGTGGAGCGTGGCGACTACTGCCAAGGGGCCTCCGGGGCCTCCTCGCACATGATCCATGGCGGCATCCGCTACCTGGAAAATGGTGAGTTCCGCCTCGTCAAGGAATCGGTCATGGAGCGCAACGGCCTGCTGAAGATCGCCCCCCATTACGTCAAGCCGCTGCAGACAACCATCCCCATCTTCAGCACCTTCTCCGGCATCCTCAGCGCGCCCATGCGCTTCCTGACCCACAAGCAGGGCAAGCCCCAGGAGCGCGGCGCCTTCCTGATCAAGGTTGGCCTGTCGCTTTATGATGCCTTCTCCCGTGACGGCGGCACAGTTCCCCGCCACGACTTCAAGGGCCGCAAGAAGGCCCTGACGGAGCTTCCCCAGCTGCACCCGGGCATCAAGTACGCCGCCACATACTACGACGCCTCGGTGCACAACCCCGAGCGCCTGACACTGGACGTCCTCCAGGACGGCGAAAAGGCCGGTGTGGCCGGGACCGGCGCAAGCAATGCCCGGGCCACCAACTACCTGGCCGTCACTTCAGTTACGGACGACGGCGTCGAACTCACCGACCAGCTCACGGGCGAGTCGTTCACCTTCAATGCCGACGTCATCGTCAACACCACCGGCGCCTGGGTCGACATGACCAACGCGGACATGGGTGCGGCCACACGCTTCATGGGCGGCACCAAGGGTTCCCACATTGTCCTTGACCACCCCGGACTGTTGGCAGCCTGCAACGGCCGCGAGATCTTCTTCGAACACACGGACGGCCGCATCGTGCTGATCTACCCCATGGGTGACAGGGTCCTGGTGGGCACCACTGACGTCAACGCCGACATGACAGCGGATGCGGTGTGCACTGAAGAAGAGATTGACTACTTCTTTGACCTGGTGGGCCACGTCTTCCCCAATGTTTTGGTCACCCGCGAAGACATTGTGTACAGCTTTGCCGGTGTGCGCCCCCTGCCCCGCCACGACGAGACGGCCCCGGGCTTTGTCTCCCGCGACTACCGCATTGAGCGCGCAGACCGCACCATCGCAGGCTCCGCCGTTCCGGTGCTGAGCCTTGTCGGCGGCAAGTGGACCACGTTCCGTGCCTTGTCCGAGCACATGACCAACGACGTCCTGGCGATCCTGGGCAAGAGCCGCAAGATCAGCACGGCGAAGCTGCCCATCGGCGGCGGCGCCAACTTCCCGGCCACCGATGAAGCCATTGAGGCATGGATTGCAGCCCACACCAGCGAATCGGTTGACGCCGCCCGGGCCGGGGTGCTGCTGACCCGCTACGGCACCCGTGCACGGGAAGTTTTTGCATACCTCAACGCAGGTGTTGACACGGTCTTTGACTCCACCCGTGAACTGAGCAGCCGCGAGGTTGCCTTCATGGTGGAGAACGAACAGATCGGCCACTTGATTGATGTCATGATTCGCCGTACATCACTGGCCTTCCGCGGCCTGGTCACCAGCGAACTGCTGGCTGAGACGGCGGCGGCACTGGCCGGCCCGCTGGGTTGGGACAGAGCCAAGGTGGCAGCTGAAATCAGCCACAGCATTGAGATTCTGGCCCGTTTCCACGGTGTCCAGGTACAAAGCTTGATTGCCTAAGCCCCTGAGGTAAAGGGGCTCAAGAGGGCCACACACAGGTGTGCGCCCTAACGTGAAATACCAAGCAATAGGAGTCAAAGATGTCTCTTGGAATTGTGTTCCTGTCCGAAGTGATGGGAACCATGATGCTGACCCTGCTGGGTTGCGGCGTCGTGGCAAACGTGGCCCTGAAGGGAAATAAGGGCAACGGTGGTGGTTTTCTCATGGTCAACTGGGGCTGGGGCCTGGCCGTCATGGCCGGTGTCTTTGTCGCTGCCAAGTCCGGGGCTCACTTGAACCCGGCAGTAACCGTGGGAATTTTGTCCAGTGGAGCAACGGATTATGCACCGAATGTTCCCATCAGCTTCGGTTCGACCATGACGTACTTTGGTGCGGAAATGCTCGGCGCTTTCATCGGTGCCGTGGTGTGCTGGTTGGCGTACAAGCAGCACTTTGATGCTGAGCCGGATGCTGCCAGCAAGCTGGGTGTCTTCTCCACCGGCCCGGCCATCCGCAGCTACGGCTGGAACGTTGTCACCGAAGTCATCGGCACCTTTGTCCTGGTCTTCGTCATCCTCCACTTCGGTGGCGGAGTTGCCGGACTTGGCCCGCTGCCAGTGGCGCTTCTGGTTGTCGGCATCGGCGCATCCCTTGGTGGGCCCACCGGCTATGCCATCAACCCCGCCCGTGACCTTGGCCCGCGCATCGCCCACGCCCTGCTGCCCATCAAGGGCAAGGGTTCCAGCGACTGGAGCTATGCCTGGGTACCTGTTGTTGGGCCGCTGATTGGTGGCGCCCTGGGTGGCTTGATGACCCAGTGGATGCCGTCACTGACTGCCGCCGCTTCATAAAAACTGCACTCGCGCCCAACGCTCTAACGTAAAGGAAACAATGATGTCTCAATATGTAATTGCCATTGACCAGGGAACCACCAGCAGCCGTGCGATCGTTTTCGATCACGACGGCAACATCGTCTCCACCGGCCAGCTTGAACATGAGCAGATATTCCCCAAGGCCGGTTGGGTGGAGCACAACGCAGCAGAGATCTGGAACAACACCCGTGAGGTGATTGGCACGGCCCTGGCCCAGGCCAACCTGACCCGTCACGACATTGTGGGCGTCGGCATCACCAACCAGCGTGAGACGGCAGTTGTCTGGGACAAGAACACCGGCGTTCCGGTTTACAACGCCATCGTCTGGCAGGACACCCGCACACAGGCCATCGTCGACGAGCTTGCAGCCGACGGGGGAGTTGAGCGCTTCAAGGCCAAGGTTGGGCTGCCCCTGGCCACCTACTTCTCCGGCACCAAGATCAAGTGGATCCTTGACAATGTTGAGGGTGCCCGCGCCCGCGCCGAGGCAGGGGACCTCCTCTTTGGCAACACCGACAGCTGGGTCACTTGGAACCTGACGGGCGGTCCGGACGGCGGAGTGCACATCACCGACGTCACCAACGCCTCCCGCACCATGTTCATGGACCTGGAAACACTTGCCTGGGACGATGAGATTCTGGCCGTCTTTGGTGTCCCGAAGTCCATGATGCCTGCCATCAAATCCTCCTCCGAGGTGTACGGGCACGTGCACACCTCGCAGCTGCTGCGCGAAGTTCCCGTCGCCGGCATCCTGGGCGACCAGCAGGCGGCCACGTTCGGCCAGGC
>JBDTQM010000238.1:0-5908 GCA_039932175.1 Specibacter sp. | reverse complement strand
AGACGGCACTGACTCGCCCCCAGAAATTGGGGCAGCCCTGTGATCTTGGCAGTTCAGAAGCGATTAGAACCCTTCCAGGGTCGTTGAAATCAACGAACCGGATCCACAGGTGGCCTCGTCCCATCGAGTTGTAACATCTGGGAACACCCCGTCATCGGGTCTCAACAAAGGAAGGGTTGTTGAGGCTATGCTGACGCTGCCCAGGGTGGCCCTTCATAGGCGTGGAAGTTTCAAATGCCATCGTTTACCAAGGAGAGTGCTGATGTGAACATCAGTAGCATCATGGCGATGACAAGAGCACCCTTCAGGCTTTAATTACGGGGTCAGGTCACGCCGGCCATGAAATCTCGAGGCTAAGTACTCACGGAGCTTCCCTCTTTGGTGTGGACGAGAGGTGCCCAGGCTGATATTGATCGTTGGAAGTTGTTTGATGATTTCGGATTGGGTTAGCGGTGCGGTGACGGGGATGTCTGCGTATCCACGGTCGTCGGTGCCCCATTTTGCTAGGTCAGGCTCGACGGCTAGGATTCGGGTGACGACGCCATCCACGACGTAGATGACGGCTTTGAGTCGGGGTCCGAGGATCATAGGTGCGGAAATTTACGCTAAGAGGGATCAAGCGACGCTGTCTGTGCCGGTTAGGGGTCTGAGTAATAATGGGTCGGTTTTGTGTGGTTAGCGGTTTTGGGTGTGGTTGAGGTAGCCGTAGATTGTTGATCGGGGGACGTTGAGCAGGTCGCCGATTTGTTGGACGGTGTGGTGTCGTCCGTCGTAGAGCATCCCGAACATGGCCCGTCCTTCGGCGGTGGTGGCGATGTTTTGTTCCAGGACGCGCCGTCCCCTGCCCGACCTCGCGCTACCGCTCAACAACTTCGCCGACCGCCTTGCTGGGGCTCGAGCGGATGGATCGACGTCCGGCGGTCGAGACCGAGCAGGCGCACGACGCGCACGACCGGAGCCACGAAGCCCAACCGGACCGCCCAGCGGGCGACGGCGTGCCGTCGCAGGAAGTCCGCCACAGGAGGTGACGACCGGTAGTAGAGGTCGATCAGGCGCCGCCCCCGAGGGCTCCGGTTGAGGTACCCATCGCGGAACGCGCGCAGGGTGTCGAGGGCGGGGGTGTGCGGGGTTCCGTAGCAGGCGGTCGCGATGAAGCACTCTGTCTTCGCCCGCTGGGCCGGGTGCTCCCCGAACTGCCGAACCAGTTCTTGGTAGGAGGGCGGGATGGCGGGGAACCTCACGACCTGGCTCCACTCAGTCGCCCGGCTCTCACCTAGGATGAAGTTCGGGTCGTCGGCCACCAGCTCGTCCGACGACTCCTCCACGGGGGACGAGCTGATATCGGTCTGCAGCAGTTCGATGCTGACGAAGTCGAGATCGGTGATGGACTCCGGGCGGCCGTACTGCGGCCCGGTCCAGAAGCTCCAGGCTCGCTTGAAGTGCACCCGCAGGGTCGTGTTGACGTATGGCTGCTCGTCGTTGTCCTCGATCCGCCGCAACGTCTCCGCCATGCGCAGGACCAGGTTCTCCAGCACGCCCGCCAGCCGTCGGTCGTAGTACTCCTGGATCTCGCGCTGGAGCATCTCGCGGTATTTCGCCTCCAACCGCTGTCTGAGCCGCTCGAGGTAGGGGATGACGATCAGCTGGATGATCACTTCGAAGAGCAGGAGTGCGACGGTGAGCAACCCTTCGGCCAGGACCCGTCCCGCGCTCATGCCGAAGCGGCGGATCCCCGAGCCCCTGGGTCCGATTCCCCCGGCCCGCACCGGCGCTTCCGGCTTGATGACACCCGGGCGCACCTTGGGCGCCTCGAGCGGGCCGGGAACGTGCGGTCCGGGCTCACTGGCGCCAGCGGTCCGTGCCGGCCCTCCCGCGGACTCCGGCTCAACCACAGCTCCCGGTGCGCGCGGCGTCCCAGCGGGCATGTGGGGCTCGGCCGCCGCTGCTTTGGTGCTGGCACCCGTCCCTACCGGAGCGGAGGGCTCGGGAAGGGGGCCCTCGCGCGGAACCATCCGAACCGAGTGCGTGACAGACGGCTCTCTGCCGATCTCCAGACGCGAGACGCCCCCTGTGCGAGTGACCGCGCCCGTGCGCTGGTAGACCGTGGTCGGGGAGACCTCGGTGATGGTGAGGTCGGGGGAGAAGACGCGCGACGTCGAGGTCGTGGGGTCGACCACCGTGATCGGTCGACCCTGCACCCGCGCCTCCATCAGGTAGAACCTCTGGCACATCGAGCACATGTCGCGGGTCGCGTAGTAGGTGCTGGCATGAGGATTGTTGACGATCGCGCGGATCTCGGCGTGAAGGAGGTTCTGGTCGATGAATTCGAAGTTCTCCCCCAGGGCCTGGTTGATCGTGGCAAGCCGCGCGCGGACCTGGGGGAGGCCCACGCGGACCGTGCGTACCGCGCCGCTGGCGACGGCACCCGTCGTCGTCCGGCGGGTGACACCGGGGGCAATCTCCTCCTCCACGATCGCGTAAGTCTGGCCGGTCTCGAACGCGCCGAGTCCCGACTCGCCCACCGACTCCTGCATCCGACTCCGGACCAGCGCTTCGGCCTCGGCCCGGGAGCGACCGTTCTCCATGGCGACCTCGACGCGGGACTCGAATTCCTGGCGGGCCCGCTGTGCCATCTCCACCCGTTGTTGGAGCTGCGGGTTCACCGGTCCCGGTGTCACGCCCGCCGGTGCCAACGGGGTCAGCACGGCCTCGGTCACGACGGGTTCGCTGCGGAGTGCCCAGGACCGCGTGGTCGGGTCGTAGAAGCTGCCAACGGTCTCAGGGATGGCAATGCCGGCGCGTTTCGTCCAGCCGGGCGGCTCGTAGTAGTCGGGGTTGCACGTCCTGCAGACGGTGTAGCGGTCGCGGTAGCGGAACACGCCGGACCGGTCTAGGACGATCTCACGATTGTTGTAGCTGAGCCGCTCGTCGGGCCCTGCGGTGGCGCGGATCGCCACGCCGTTCACCGTCACCGCGGCCTTGTCGACCACGACCAGCACGGATCCAGCACCGAACTTCAGCGGTGCCAGCTGAACCGCGGGCACTCCACCTCCGCCGACCCTGCCGGCCTGTCCACCGGCCCGCACCCGGTCCCCGGCGGCGTCGGCACCTGATTCCAGGGCCGGCGCGCTGCCCGGAGCGACCGACCCTGTAGAGTGCCTCTGCTGCACCACGTGTGCCAGCTCGTGAGCGAGAAGGCGGGAGTCGCTCGGGGTCGCACCAGGACCGAAGGCGATCCGGTCCCCGACGGTGAGGGCCTGGGCAAACGACCCAACCGCCCCCCGCCGCGCGGCCGCGTCGGTGTGCACCCGGACGTCGGAGAGATCCTCGCCGAAACCGTGCTCCATGCGGGACCGGACATCCTCCGGGAGTGGTGAACCCGGCCCGAAACCGCCTCTGAGGCTGCACGCGGTACGACCACGGACCTCGGCGCGGGCGCGATATGCCAGTCTCGCACTGTTCCTCCTCTGACGTGGCCACCCTACTCGGCGGCTGCCACGGCGGCGTCACTACGACCCGCGCTCCTCGGTCGGCAGGGCGATGCGAACACCCCGCCAACGCCTGGACCTCCCGATAAGAGTAGCCCTGCACCAGCAGGGACATGATGTGTCGCTAATCAGCCATTACAGTCGCTGAGGCCGGTGTACGATGGGGCCGAACCAGATCTGACACGACCGCTTGGCGTCGGCGTATCGCGCGGCAGCGACAGATTCGACGGGATTGACCAGCGTGGGTTCGGGCACCAGTCAGTGCCAGTTATAGCTCATCATTCGTTGGGCGCGTCCGATTTTTTTGGCATACGATCTCCCGCAACAACACCGGAGTGACGCTGACGGCATAGAGTCTTCACCACCACCACCAACGCAGCATGTGACGCTGATCCTGATGGTGAATGGAATGGAATGGGCGGGCGGGGCATGAATTCAGTGGAGACTGCGGAAGTTACCACTGTGGCTGGTTTCGGATACCGCTCTTTCCCGGCGACGCACGTTTCTTGATCTTGGAGCCTGATTCTATGGATGGTTCAACTTTCTGGCCGACAGTCCTCTCCGGAGTGACAGTAGCATTCTTCGCGGCCTTGTTGGCTGCTGTTCTCGGTCCTTGGATTGCCTCACGATGGAATTTCTATCTGAAGCAACGCGAGCTCGACCTAGCCGCCGTGGAGCAATTTTTCATGCTCTACGGCGAATTCTACGCTGTGTGGAAATTGTGGCAAAGCGCCCTTGATGCGGCGAAGAAGGGACTTCGGCAGGTACCGGATGAGATCCGCAGCGAGCTTCTTCGGCGTGCCAGCGACGCGGAGGGTAATTACCAAGCGCTGCTCGCCAAGATGTGTATCGAGCGAAGACTGGAAGCGCCCGACTTTGAGATCCTGGCAAGGTTCCGGGAGGCTCAGCAATGCCTGCGTGAGTCGATTGAAATTGGAACTGAGTTGCGAACGAAGAATTCGGCCGATGATATGCGTTGGAGGGCCAGCCAAGTCGGCCCAGGTTGGGGCGTTGCGTATGCGGGGTTCAAGACGTTGTCCGTCCGGGTGGGCGCTATCGTCACTGAGCGACGCCGGGTCAGCTGGCATCATCGAGCCGTGACTCCGGCGACCATCGCCTTGGAACAGTCCACTCTGCGGGCCTTCGCGGATTCGTGGTGGGCGGGCATTCCTGCAGAGTAGTTGGGGAGTGCTCGCTGGAGAACTACGTAGTGCCACAAACTGTGGCGTGGGAGACCGCCGAGGTGCGCGTTCCGAATCGGATCCGTGAACACGACGAACATGTGGGAGTTCGCATTTTGCCAGCTGTCGGCCATGCCTTGTTTGCCCAAAAGCACAACAAACAATTGTTGGGGTGGCAACGTGGCCCCGGACTATCTGCTGGGAGTCGACGACGTCTACAACTCCTGAGATGATCGGCTTGCAGCTCGAGGTCGTGAATGCCTTCCGAGCGCCGGGGGTGAAGTCCCTGGCTGCACGAAACCTTGGTGATATCTCACCAGAGTCGTTGGAAGCCATTATTGAGTTCCACGATCACGATAATGCGCCGAATCCCGGGGGAGAGGCGCCTATCGAATAAGGAGATAGTCCCTAAGTGCCTCCATTAGTTCCTTGACGCGGTCAACATCGATCGAATATCGCGGCGCGCGGCCTTGCCGCTGACCAGGGACGACGTCCACTACGATGACACCCGACTTTTCGAGCGAGATAAGATGCTGGGCAACGCTGGCCTCGCTGGCACTCACTGCTTCAACGATGTCCCCGCGCCTCAGCGGGCCATGTCCGTTCAGGTAACGAATTATTTCGTTCCGCGCCCGATTGCCGATGATGTCCATTGCGGCTTCTACATCGGCTGTCCAGGCTGGGCCTTTTGGGTGCACGATCTTGGGCATGTGTCTATTCTCCTTCCACCAGCCACAAGATTACATGGACCGGCTTGTCGCCTATTTGGTTTGAAACCGCCCAAACGCCTGCAGTACGTCGCCATTTTCTGGCGCCTGGTGAGTTTTTTGGACGTAGTGCTTGCTGGTGATCTTTTCGCTTGAATGGTCGAGCTAGGCGCTGCCAACGCGGACAAACGGTTGACGGATTCCTTTGGCGATTGGAGCGCGAACCTTAGACGTCGCATTGCAGTTACGAGCGGGGCTGGGTGCCTCTGTCGACATCGCGGCGTGGTTCAGTGAACCGATCGCCGTCGAAATCAAAAACGTGAGCAGAAATTGAACCTATTTCGGCCCCCAACCACGTCAAAAACGTGACCAACTTTTCGTTCAAAAACGGGAGTAAAACGTGACTTAGCCCCTTTTTGGCCTTAAATGACTCTGACCCCCGGAATATAACCGCAGGTCAGGACCATGTTGTGCCCCGGGCGGGAATTGAACCCACGACCAAGAGAGTCTCACCATCTGAGTATCAGGGTGT
>JBDTQM010000237.1:0-5911 GCA_039932175.1 Specibacter sp. | reverse complement strand
CCGGAAACCCATTGATTAAGAGTCAATTGCTCTGCCAATTGAGCTAGAGGTGCATCTCTTTGTTGCAGTGGAACGCTCTGGTTTGTGTCCGTTGTGTTCCTCGCAACGACATGAAACTATACGGGATATTTTGGCCGGTGTGAAATCGAAAGTGCCATTTGCGGCGCAGATCACAGTCATGATGCGAAAAAACTCCGGAATTCAGCGGTTTTTGTCGCAAAAATTCCTTCCGAAACTCCTTGAATCGCGAGCGCCCATGGCTCACGGGGGCGGCTTTTGGTGGGGAAAAACCTCCACGGGCGGCCCATTGGCGGCTCGCGGTCAGCAAAAGCGGAGGTGCTTGTGCATGGGCGGCGGGGCGTGCGCAGGAATCGAATCGCAAATATGTGGCCCGAGTCACCATTGGGGCCTTAGACTGCCCCCATGAGTGTCGAGACTAATTCAGCAGAGCCAGCAGACGCCGTCGTCCGAACAGCTGACGGGCGCCCGGACATCAAGCCCCGCAGCCGGGTTGTCACCGACGGCATCCATGCCAGTCCCTCGCGTGGCATGTTCCGTGCGGTGGGAATGGGGGATGACGATTTTAGGAAACCGCAGATTGGTGTGGCGAGTTCGTGGAATGAGATCACCCCGTGCAACCTGTCCCTGAACCGCTTGGCCCAGGGAGCCAAGGAGGGTGTGTTCGCCGCCGACGGTTTCCCCATGCAGTTTGGCACCATCTCGGTTTCCGACGGCATTTCCATGGGCCACGAGGGCATGCACTTCTCCTTGGTCTCCCGTGAGGTGATCGCCGACTCGGTGGAAACCGTCATGATGGCCGAGCGCCTGGACGGTTCCGTGCTGCTGGCCGGTTGCGACAAGTCGCTGCCCGGCATGCTCATGGCGGCCGCCCGGCTCAACCTCGCCAGCGTGTTCCTGTACGCCGGCTCCATCATGCCCGGCTTTGCCAAGTTGGAGGACGGCACGGAGAAGGAGGTCACGCTAATCGATGCCTTCGAGGCAGTGGGTGCCTGCGCCGCCGGCAAGATGAGCCTGAAGGACCTGGATTCCATTGAGCGGGCCATCTGCCCGGGCGAAGGTGCGTGCGGGGGCATGTACACCGCCAACACCATGGCGTGCATCGGCGAGGCCCTGGGCATGTCGCTGCCCGGCTCGGCCGCCCCGCCCAGCGCCGACCGCCGTCGTGACATGTTTGCCCGCAAGTCCGGAATGGCCGTGGTCAACCTGCTCAAGGAGGGGATCCGCGCCCGCGACATCATGACCAAGAAGGCCTTCGAGAACGCCATTGCCGTGACCATGGCCTTCGGCGGCTCAACCAACGCCGTGCTGCACCTGCTCGCGATCGCCCGCGAGGCCAACGTTGATTTGACCCTTGCCGACTTCAACCGGATCGGGGACAAGGTCCCGCATCTGGGCGATTTGAAGCCGTTTGGCCGCTACGTCATGTTTGACGTGGACAAGATCGGGGGAGTGCCTGTCATTATGAAGGCATTGCTCGACGCCGGACTCATCCATGGCGACTGCCTCACCGTGACGGGCAAGACGGTTGCGGAGAACCTGGCCGACATCAACCCGCCGGATCCTGATGGCAAGGTTTTGCGCGCCATGGACAACCCCATCCACAAGACCGGCGGCATCACCATCCTGCACGGTTCCATGGCCCCGGAGGGCGCAGTGGTCAAAAGCGCCGGCTTCGACCTTGACGTTTTTGAGGGCACAGCCCGCGTCTTTGAGCGCGAGCAGGGTGCCCTCGATGCCCTGGACAAGGGGCAGATTCACGCCGGCGACGTGGTGGTGATCCGTTACGAAGGCCCCAAGGGCGGCCCCGGCATGCGTGAGATGCTTGCCATTACCGGCGCCATCAAGGGTGCCGGCCTGGGCAAGGATGTGCTGCTGCTGACCGACGGCCGCTTCTCCGGCGGCACCACGGGCCTGTGCATTGGCCATGTCGCCCCGGAAGCTGTCGACGCCGGACCCATCGCCTTTGTGCGCGACGGGGACACGATCCGCGTGGACATCGCTGCCCGCAGCTTTGACCTTTTGGTTGACGGGGCGGTGCTTGAGGCCAGGAAGGTTGGTTGGGAGCCGCTGCCGCCCAAATTCACCACGGGCGTTCTTGCCAAGTACGCCAAGCTGGTCAACAGTGCCTCAACGGGCGCCTATTGCGGGTAATGCCGCCAAAACAGCGGAAATTCCAGGTGGGAACAGCGTGAGCGGGCTGCTCCCGCCGGCCCGTCTGCCGCGACATTTCACGTGTTGACCAGACTGTGGACACTGGGTCCAAATAGTGAGATGCCCGCGTGGCTCGTTTGACACTCAAGAGCTGAAAACGGGAGACTACACATATGCAACGAAAGCTCCTAGTCGTCCTACGTTAGCGCGTGACGCAAAATGACCGCACCCATGGTCATGGCCCTGCGATTCTCCAATGAGAGAGCGTCGCAACACGTGCATACCCCTCGATGAGAGCCTCATGGGCTGAGGGGTTTTTTTGTTTCCACTACCAGCGGCAACTCGTACCACTGCGTGAACCATCCAGATTTTCCACGCACCTGAAGAAGACTTACCCAGAAACATGAGTTCCCCAAAGGAAGAACCGATGAGTAAAGGAACGCCCGCCAGCCCAGCGCTGATGGCAGCCAAGTCCTCCGGACACGGTACACAAGCTAGCCCCGTCTCAGGTGCCGTTAGCACCGTTAGCCCAGTCTCCGCCGTCGTGGGTCCCAACAACGTTGTGGCTCCCATTCAGATGTCCGGCTCCGAGGCGATCGTGCGTTCACTTGAAGAGCTTGGTGTCAAGGACATTTTTGGTCTCCCCGGTGGTGCCATTCTTCCCACCTATGACCCGCTCATGGCTTCCTCCCTCAACCACGTGCTGGTGCGCCACGAACAAGGCGCCGGCCATGCCGCCCAGGGCTATGCGATGGTCACCGGCGAGGTTGGCGTTTGCATCGCAACCTCCGGCCCCGGTGCCACGAACCTGGTGACGCCCATCATGGATGCCCACATGGACTCGGTGCCCATGGTGGCCATCACCGGCCAGGTGTCCAGTGCCGTGATTGGCACGGACGCTTTCCAGGAAGCGGACATTGTTGGCATCACCATGCCCATCACCAAGCACTCGTTCCTGGTGACGAATCCCAATGACATTCCCCGCGTGCTGGCCGAGGCATTCCACCTCGCCTCCACCGGCCGCCCCGGACCCGTGCTTGTTGACGTTGCCAAGGACGCCCAGGTCGGGCCGATGACCTTCTCCTGGCCGCCGGTCATTGACCTGCCCGGCTACCGACCCGTGTTCCGCGGCCATTCCAAGCAGCTGCGTGAAGCGGCCCGCTTGATTCGCGAAGCCAAAAAGCCTGTTCTCTATGTTGGTGGCGGCGTGCTCAAGGGCAATGCGGCTGCGGAGCTCATGGTTTTGGCGGAACTGACCGGCGCGCCGGTTGTCACCACGCTGATGGCCCGCGGCGTCTTCCCGGACTCGCACCCCCAGCACGTTGGCATGCCCGGCATGCACGGCACAGTTTCCGCCGTCACAGCCCTGCAGCAGTCGGACCTGCTCATCACCCTCGGCGCACGCTTTGATGACCGCGTCACGGGTGTGCTGAGCAGCTTTGCCCCGCATGCCAAGGTCATTCACGCCGATATTGACCCGGCGGAAATTTCCAAGAACCGCACAGCCGATGTGCCGATTGTTGGCTCGGTCAAGGAGATCATTCCGGACCTGGCAGTCGCCGTGAAGGCGGAATTCGATGCCTCCGGCGCTCCGGACCTGGGCGACTGGTGGGCGTTCCTGGGCAACCTGCGCGACACCTACCCGCTGGGCTGGACGGAGCCCGAAGACGGGCTCATGTCTCCGCAGCACGTCATCTCGCGCATCGGTGCCCTCACAGGTCCCGAAGCTGTCTATGCTGCTGGCGTTGGCCAGCACCAGATGTGGGCCGCCCAGTTCATCAAGTACGAGCGTCCCCGGGCGTGGTTGAACTCCGGCGGTGCCGGGACCATGGGCTACTCAGTGCCCGCTGCCATGGGCGCCAAGGTGGGCAACCCGGACCGCGTTGTGTGGGCCATCGATGGTGACGGTTGTTTCCAGATGACCAACCAGGAGCTGGCCACCTGCCGCATCAACAAAATCCCCATCAAGGTTGCCATCATCAACAACTCCTCCCTGGGCATGGTTCGCCAGTGGCAGACGTTGTTCTACAACAGCCGCTACTCCAACACGGACCTAAATACGGGCCACGACACCATCAGGGTCCCGGACTTCGTCAAACTGGCGGAGGCGTACGACTGTGTTGGTTTGCGCTGCGAACGCGTTGAGGACCTTGACGCCACCATTGAGGCCGCACTGGCGATCAATGACCGCCCTGTCATCATCGACTTCGTGGTCAGCCCCGATTCAATGGTGTGGCCCATGGTGCCCGCGGGCGTCAGCAACGACCAAATTCAGGTAGCCCGGAACATGACCCCGGTGTGGGACGAGGAGGACTAGAAATGACCCGACATACTCTTTCCGTACTGGTTGAAGACAAGCCGGGCGTGCTGACGCGTGTTGCGAGCATGTTTGCCCGCCGCGCCTTCAACATCAACTCCCTGGCCGTGGGCCCCACAGAGATTGCCGGGATTTCCCGCATGACCGTTGTGGTTGACGCCGACGGGGACTTAATTGAACAAGTCACCAAACAGCTGAATAAACTAGTCAACGTCATCAAGATCGTTGAACTTGTTTCAGAGAATTCCGTGCAACGGGACCACATCCTGGTCAAGGTACGTGCGGATGCCGCCACGAGACTGCAAGTCACCCAAGCTGCAGATCTCTTCCGGGCCTCGGTGGTGGATGTGTCCACAGACTCATTGACCATTGAAGCCACAGGCTACGCGGACAAGCTTGCAGCATTGCTGAACGTTCTGGAACCGTTCGGGATCCGGGAGATTGTGCAATCAGGCACCTTGGCTATTGGGCGGGGTTCCCGTTCCATGAGCGACCGGGCACTTCGCGCTTCTTAGCGCACAGGCCCCCTGGGCCGCCATTACATGCTTTTCACCATCAGCAGCACACCATTTATTCAAGGAGTTACACAGTGACCGAGATGTTCTACGACGACGACGCCGACCTGTCCATCATCCAGGGTCGTAAGGTCGCCGTTATTGGCTACGGCAGCCAGGGCCACGCACACGCCCTGAACCTGCGCGATTCCGGTGTTGACGTCCGCGTCGGCCTCAAGGAAGGCTCCAAGTCCCGCGCCAAGGCTGAGGCAGAGGGGCTGCGCGTCCTCAACGTGGCCGAGGCAACGGCTGAAGCCGACCTGATCATGATCCTGACCCCGGACCAGGTCCAGCGCTTCGTTTACGCAGAGGACATTGCACCGAACCTGAAGGCCGGCGACGCCCTGTTCTTCGGCCACGGCTTCAACATCCGCTTTGGCTACATCACGCCTCCGGCAGACGTTGACGTTGCCCTGGTTGCCCCCAAGGCTCCGGGCCACACCGTGCGCCGCGAATTCGAAGCCGGCCGCGGCATCCCCGACCTGATCGCCATTGAGCAGGACTTCACCGGCGGCGCCAAGGCGCTGGCACTGTCCTACGCCAAGGGCATCGGCGGAACCCGTGCCGGCGTCATCGAAACCACCTTCACCGAAGAGACCGAGACGGACCTGTTCGGCGAGCAGGCAGTTCTCTGCGGCGGCGCCTCACAGCTGGTCCAGTACGGCTTTGAAGTACTGACCGAAGCCGGCTACAAGCCGGAAATCGCCTACTTCGAGGTGCTGCACGAGCTCAAGCTCATCGTTGACCTCATGTGGGAAGGCGGCATTGCCAAGCAGCGCTGGAGCGTTTCCGACACCGCAGAATACGGCGACTACGTCTCCGGCCCGCGCGTCATCACCCCCGAGGTGAAGGAAAACATGAAGGCTGT
>JBDTQM010000236.1:0-6033 GCA_039932175.1 Specibacter sp. | reverse complement strand
CGGCCCACACCGCCACTGTTTTCAGCCTTAGTGCTGGTGCTTTCTGCGGCGGCGGTTCGCCAATGCGAGCACCAGGCCGGCCAGTACGGCCATTCCGCCCGCGGCCAGAAGCGGGAACTGGCTCCAGCCGGTATTGGACAGTTCGCTGGCAGGTCCGGTCCTGCCGGCTGCTGCAGCCGGCGGGGTTGTTGCTGGCGGTGCTGCCGCCGGCGGGTTGGTTGCCGCGCCGCTTGCAGGAGCGGTCCCCGCGGCCTGTCCGCTAGGCTCAGTTGTCGGGGCGGTTGTTGGATCGGTGGCCGGCACAGTGGTGGGCGGGGCTGTGGTTGGGTCAATGGTCGGGACGGCCGTGGTCGGCACCGTGGTCGGAGCGGCCGTTGCCGGGTCGGTGGCCGGCACAGTGGTGGGCGGGGCCGTTGTCGGCACCGCGGTGGGTTTCGTTGTGGGACCGGCTGTCGCCGTCGGCATCACGGCTGGTTCGCCGATTGCTACCAACGCCGCCATCTCGGCCGCGGTGACGGGTATGACGCTGCCGTGGCGCGGGTCCGTCGGCATGGTGTAGTCGCCCGAGGGCACCCACTTTCCGCTGTCCAGATCAGTGGTTTCAAACGGGACGTAGCCGCGGCCGCCGAACTCGTCAATGAACAAATACCATTTTTCTTCGGTGTTGGATTTGAAAATGGTGGGGCCTTCGCCGGCACTGATGGTTCCGGCCCCAATGCCGGTAGCCAAGATCTTGAACGATTCTGCGTCCAGGATTCCGGCGCCGCGCTCCATGAAGATCGTCTTGCCGTCGGGCGTGGCTGTTGAGCGGTTCCGCTCATCCTTGGTAAACCGGTAGATGTTGCCATTGTTCTTGATCATGGTGGTGTCGATGACCTGGTAGCCGGGGTTGTAGTACTCCTGCGGGTCCGAGAACGTCACAAAGTCACGGGTTGTGGCGTACATGATCCGGTTGTTGTTGCCGTCGGAATGGTCGGCCGTGGTGTAGATCTTTGAGGACCAGAACACCACATAGGCGCCGAGTTCGTCGTCGTAGTAAGCCTCCGGCGCCCAGGTGTTTCCGGCGCTTTCATCGGACACCTGCACCGAACGCTGCTTGGACCAGGTGGCAAGATCCGTCGATTCCCAGACCATCAATGAGCGGCTCCCCCATTTTTGGGCTTTGGTCCAGTCTCCGCTGCCGTTGATTTTCAGGTCGGTGGCGATCATGTAGAACTTGTCGCCTTCCGGGGAACGGATGATGGAGGGGTCACGGACTCCCAGCTCGCCCAGTGTGGAGGTCAGCACGGGCTTGCTGTCATTGATGTCTTCCCACTTGAGGGGGTCATTGCCCACGCTCTTGCCGAAGTAGATTTGTTCGCCCGTGGAGGTGCCCTCGCCCTTGAAGTAGCTGAACGCGTAGCCGGCATATTCCACCGGGGCGGGTGCCTGACGGACTGTGGCGGTGAATTCCCGGGTGCCTTCCACTCCGTTGCGGTCAACGCTGGCCGTCAACACAACCGTTGCATCTCCTGCGCCGTGGACGGGGCGGGCAACAATTCCGTCACCGGAAATCACTGCCGGATTTGCGGACGCCCAGCTCACCCAGGTGTCATTGAGACCTTGACCGGGCAGGTTGAGGTTTCCGCGGACATCGTCAAGGTTGACCACGGCCAACGCTGCTGCGGCTTCCTCCACGGCGTCGGCGTCGGCTCCGGAGCCGGTCCTGACCGTTGCCTGGAATGTTGCATTTTCCGTCAGGGAGCCGTGCTTGAGCGCCGCCGTCAAAGTTACCGTGGCGTCCGGCTTTCCCGGTGCAGGACGGGTGACTGTGCCTTCTGCGGAAATCACCGAAGGATCACTGGAGGCCCAGGTGATGCTGGATCCCTTGGCCCCCTTTGTTGGCAAATTGATGGAGCTGACGACGGCGGACAGGTCACCCAAGTCCAGCGCCGACGTGTCGGCGGCAACGTAGCTCTTGTTGACCGGCAGTGCCAGCTGGTCTACTTCCGCTGCGGTCACTGCCCGGTCATAAATGCGGAAGTCCCGAATTCTTCCCTTCAGGTTTTTGTCGCCGTTATAGACGGACTTGCCCAGGTAGTTGGCACTGGTTTTGCCCCCGCCAATGGAACCGGGGGTGATGGTGACGGCAGTGTTGCGGGCCACCTCCACTCCGTCCACGTACAGCACAGCTGTGCCGGCGCTTTGCGTGTAAGCATTGTGCCCCCAGCGGCCGCGGTCAAGGTTTTTCCCCGACGTCCCTGTTACTTGTTCCGTGGACCAATTACCGGAGGCGATGGTTGCCCGGTTGAAGTTGCCGGTGTTGAACAGGTACCCGTTGCCGGCGCCAGCGGTGGTGTTGCCCAGGCCGTAAATGAAGTAAGGCGTTGCCTGGTCGGCGTCCACCCAAACATCATAAGAAACGGTGACTGAATCATGGCCGGCCAACAAGTCATTGGGCAGGGCAACATAGGAGTTGTTACCGTCGAGCGTCACGCCCTCACCAGGCTGAAAGGCAGCCTGGCCCTCCAATTGCGCGTCGGCATTGATGTGAGTTGAATCCACGGCGAGCGTTCCCGACGCTTCGTCGAGTTTGTACCAGGCGGTAAGGCCGGCCGGGACCGCATCGGTGCTGTCATCGGCGGACTGGGCGGGCAGTGCCATCAGGCCCAGTGATCCCAGCACCAGCAGCCCCGCCAACACTGTAGCGACAATCTTAGATCTCATTGACTTGAACTCCGTTGTACTTGACACAGGTCTGCAGCCGTCGCGAACGAGTGGCTGCAGGAGGACATTACAAGCTCGCCAGATTCTCCCACTGGGGGCCCTCCCCCAATGGATGTGGACACCTGTTGCACGCACCGGAAACCAGTGCGGTGAATAGGGGAAGTTGTGTTGACGCAAAATTGTGAGCGCTAACAATTAGCTTGTGGGTACCATCATGGATGGCCAAAGATCCACTGTCAAGGGCATTCACGGCCCACGTCACATTTAACTTCTGGCGTCATCGGCGATATTCGAGCAGCCAGGGAAGGCCGAATGCGCTGCCCTACCGGGCCCGTATTACACGCAAAAAGGGTGAACCGTCAGCACTGTACCGTCCGGATGGTTCGCCCTTTTCCTCAAGACGATTGGAGTTGCCGGCCGCTTATTGCGTTGCTTCCTTTTTCAAATGTGACAGCGCAAATGACAGAATTTCCTCTCAAGGGCAGGCTGCACCCGCCCCGGTGATCCGGCGCCCCGTTCCGGGCGCTGAAGAACCGCCCCGGTCCAGGTGGCATCCGAGGGTCGAAACGACGTGGTGGAAGGATCTAACCGTTGGGGCGGTTCGGCAGATACTGGACTGCCCATTTATTGCCATCGGGGTCGGCAAAGTACACAAAGTGGCCCCAGTCCTGGATGTCGACGTCGCTGACCTCCACGCCGTTGGCCGCCAGCTGATCATGCGCGGCCTGGATGTCACTGACAACCATTTGCAGGTTCGGCGCAGTGCCCGGCGCGGCATCGCTGATGCCCTCCCCAATGCAGATGGAACAGGCGGAGCCAGGTGGTGTCAGCTGGACAAAGCGGATGCCACCTCCGGGCCGCTCGTCATAGTCGGCGTTGAAACCAACCTTGTTGACATAAAAATCCTTGGCGCGGTCCACATCGGACACGGGGACAAATACGAGTTCAAGTTTCCAGTCCATGCGCAAAACGCTACGCCCTTCTGAGCTGGCCCAGAAGGGGTTTCCTGGATTCATTCAGCCCCCCACTGGAGCCAGGGATCGCGCCCTGAGCGGAACAAAATGAGTGGTGAATAATATATTTGGATTGTTGTAGTATCTCTATCTTTCACCGGCAACAGTCACTATGGTTGCACCAAGTGCACCATTAGAGGAAAGCAACAGGCTTTTTCGGATTTTCTGCACTTCTGGCGGTGCGCTGGTCACCACCAGCTACTTCTTTGGAAGGCACTGCCATGACTGACAATCAACACCTTGCCGACGACTTCCGCTCAGTACCCATCAGCGATTGGTCCGATCTGGGCCAACAGCTGTGGTCGTACCTGACTGGACGCGGAGCAGAGGTGAACTATAGCTTTGTGGACATGAGCGTTGAAGTCCCCCGCGACATTGGACCGGACGCCCCCAGAGCCACGTGGAAGTTCAATGGCACACTGCGCGTGACCACAAGTGACAATGAAGGCATCACCGCCCCGGCACCGAAGCCCTAGGTGGCGGGCCATGCGTTTCGATATTGATCTGGATTTCTCTGTTGAGCTCCCCTTTGAGGCTGGCAGCGAGCCCACAGTGGTGCATGGCAGCATCAAAGCCTCCGGCCGGGAAATACAAATATTCACCGACAGTGCGGCCCTGTTCCGGCTTGGGTCACGCCGAAATTTGCCGGCCATCCGGGAGACGGCAGACTACTTGGCAAAGCACGGAATCGTGGTGACGGTTTCCGTCCCGGAAGGCACAATAGTCAGCTTGGGTGACGTGGAAGTTTCAGCACTTCACCGGCTGATCACCAATTCACCACACATCAAACCGGGCAAGTCAAACACTTGGGCAGCACTGCTCAAAGCCCAAACTCGCGGAGAGTTCCAGGGCAGCCTTTTGCCGCCCGGCACTCCGCTACCGCTTGCACCCACGTTCCAGCGACGCTACCGGTTGAAACCCACCACCACGCACTACACCTACGGCGGTGGGCGGCCCCGGCTGATTTTTGTCCGGGACAGCGACACGTGGGACGGCCGTCCGCCCAGCGAATACAACTTGCTCCAGGAAACCACTCTGATTGGCAGTGGTGGCGACGCCACGTTTGTCCTGCCGGAATTGGCGCCAGTTCAAGCACACATAGTGCACAGGGACGACGACGAATACGTGTTCGTCGCTGGCGAGCCAAACAACCCGGAAGGTCGCGCGCAGGTATTGCGCACCGGCGCACGGCTGGTGCTGGGACCGTGGAGGCTGGTCTTTTTCCGGGAGGAGTACGCCGACCATGGACGTCCCTTCGGTGGGCGCACGGCGGGAGAATTTGCCCGCCCCCAGCGTCCCCAATTTGACCCCCGGCGCGGGCAGCTGGAGTACGACGCCGTCGCAGGCGTGGGTGATAGTCGACAGCCACAGTAACACTAGGCGGGGAAAGGACGGCGCTTGCACTCAAGGCAGGGGTTTAACGCCGGCCAAGGTCCTTGGTGTGGCCACGAGTCCACCAGCTGCCGGCAAGGAGTCCAAGCTGTTGAAAGTGAAGAGGTGGATGCCGGCCGGACGAATTGGCAGTTCAGCCAAGTCCGCGATGAACTGTTCCGGCTGGTAGCGGCTGCCACCCAACAGTGTCCTGCCTAGCGCCCCTTTGCCGCTGATGAAGCGCAGGGAACTGCCCACACCAATCTTCGTGGCCAGGCGGAGCAGCTTTGCTCGCGGGACGGCACCTGCAACTCCCGCCCATACGGGCAGAACCACACCCTCACGGCGCAGGCCGTCCATGTAGCCGGCGATCTTGGCTGGCGAAAAACACATCTGGGTGACGATATGGGTTGCCAGCTCTTGTTTGGTCCGCAGGGACTCCAAGAGCTGCGCGTCCTTGATGACCGGGTGCCCTTCCGGGTACCCGGCAACGCCCATCCGCATGCTGTTGCCGCTCAGATGCGCGATCTCACGCATGAGGGCCTCCCCTGTTTCGAAAGGCCCTGCCGCCTGCCCCCTGTCGCCGCCAATGACGAAAAGTTCCGTGATCCCGGCGGTGTTGCACTCCCGCAGGATGCCGGCCAGCTGCTCGCGGGAGGCAAGGGATCGGGCCGCCAGGTGGGGGACCACTGTGAAGCCGTGCCCGGCCAGCACGGCAGCCGTTTCCATGGTGCGTGCCACGCCGTGTTGGGGCAGGCAGGTCACCGTGATGGTTGCGTCCGTGGGAACGTGGGCCAGCACCGCGGGGACTATGTCAGTCGTGGGGATGATTTCCAGGCGTGCGGGGAACATGGTCGAGCCCTTCCCTTGGTGGGTGATGGAACTACCGTGCGGCTATGAGTGAGGCTGCTTCTTGGCGGGTGTGGCCGGAGTCTTCGATGCC
>JBDTQM010000235.1:0-6045 GCA_039932175.1 Specibacter sp. | reverse complement strand
GCACCATGTTTAGGCCGGCTCCGTGAGCAACAACCGGATCGCCCTGGTGGATGTCAACAACTTTTATGTCAGTTGTGAGCGGGTGTTTGACCCGGGGCTGGAAGGCCGCCCCGTCGTCGTGCTTTGTGTACGACTGGACAGTGTCTGGTGTTGAGGATGTTGAGAACCTCGCTCATTGCCATCAGAATAAGCAGTATTAAAATAGCTGCTTGGGGCCGGTGGGCCCATGGTTCGTTTACTGACTCTTCCCTCCGGCTGACTCGACGGCGTATTTGCCCGGATCGGCCACGAAGCGGTCGTGGCATCGATCTGAGCAGAAATAGTAGCTGGTGCCGTCGTGGGTGTGTGTGGCTGGGGCGTGGGCCCGTTCGACCTGCATCCCGCAAACGGGGTCCTTGGCATAGTGGCTGCTGGGTCCTTGTCGTTTTCCGCTGCGGTAAGTCCGCCACACGATCGCGCCGATAATGATGAAGGCGATGTTGAGGTAGGTGGTGTAGTTCCATTCGAAATGGGTGGGGATGATTTGTGTGGGGATGGCAGGTGGGGGTATGTGCACGGCGCGGAAGAGGAGGTCGACGGCCAGGCCGGTGGTGCTCATGATGGCCCAGAACGAAAAGAACAGGCGCAGTGCCAGGCGCCAGCCATAGAACTTGCTGTAAATCAGTACGAGTGGCAGTGTGATCAGGTCCGCGAAGATGAAAGCGATGGTCCCGCCGAAGCTCAGCCCGCCCTTGAAGAGCGCGGCGGCCAACGGAACGTTTCCGATGGAGCATACGAAGCTGATGAAGGCGATGAACGGTCCGACGATGACGTTGACCAGGTCGGTCCACAGTCCGTGTCCGGAGAAGAAGATGACTTGATATACCGAGGGTGGGACGGCGACGGCGAGTACTCCGGCGACGAGGTATCCGATGATCAGCTCCCTTCGGAGCATGCTCAGGTCCGATACCGCGTAGCCGGCAGCGTCGGTCCAGCCTGCCCGGGAGCGAAGCCTTTTCCGCAGCGGCTCAGCTTCGGCCACGTCCTCATCCATCTGCTGCTTCGCACCGGTGGCAGCCGCCCGGGCGTTCAACCGTTCGCGGGCCGCGGCGAGCTGGCTGGCCGGAAAGATCCGGGGTGCCAGTGCGAGGAAAAGGATGATCATGATCGTCCCGCCGACAAACTCAGCGAGGGCGAATTGCCAGCCAATCAGCAACCACAGCACGATCCCGAGCTCGACCACCAGGTTTGTTGCAGCGATCATGAAGACCATCGCGGTGAAGAAATCGGCACCCCGCTGGAACAATGACTTCGCCAATGCCGTTGCAGCGTAGGAGCAGCTGGAGCTGGCGATTCCCAGCAATCCGGTGCGCACAATGGTGCGCGGTCGGTGATCGCCCATCACCTTTTGCATCTCGCGTTTGGAGACGAACGCTTGGACCGCGCCGGAGAGCGTGAAGCCCAGCACCAGCGCCCACAGCGTTCCCCAGAACATGAAGAATCCTTCGAGCAGGCTTTGCCCCGCAATCGAAAACACTGTCACGACCGCTTCCGTTCCTTTCTACAAGCCCGCTGAGAGCGTATGGCTTGGGTAATTTCACGGATCACAAACATGATCCGACCTCCCGGTCCTGTCGAGCATGTTGGGAGCCCCTCATCGACAGGGCACTTATCTTTCTCCAGGTCCACCACCGTTCCTCCTCGGGAGTAAGAATCCAGCGGGAAACGCTGGTGGGGCAAGGCTACAACCCTGCCGTGGGGACAAGGTCCAGTCGGAAGCACTTATCCATGCAGTTTGCGCCTGGTGTCGCTGATCCGTCTGAGCACGATCCTCACGCCGATGATGACTTGAAGTGTTGCGGCCGGACGGATCCAGCGGGACCGTGGCAAGTCCTTCATCGCTCCACCGGCAAAACTTGCCGCAGTGACGGCGGCAACGCTCGCCCCCCATGCTGCGAACGTCGCTGTGCGCAGCCAGGCGTTGGGCTCATGCCGGAGGGTGAACCAGGTCCACACGGCGGTGTCGGCCAGGAAGTCTGCCTGCCGGCCGAACCGGGTCTGGGTGCCGGTTGCTCGGGAAATACGCCCGTCGAGCCAGTCAGTGGCCAGGGCCAGGACCGGCACTGCTTTTCCCAGGCGGTGCTCCAGTGCCGGAAGGTTCGCCCGAATCAGTGTGAGGGTGTTGGCGGCCCCAAGTCTGCCCCGGCCCTCCAACATTCCCAGGTGACTGATGGTCAGAAGCCAGCTTCCTGCCACCCAGGTCCGGTGACGCGGATCTGCCAGCACGGCCAGTCCGGCATGCAGCACCGTCGCTTCAAGCAGGGCCCGCCGATGGTGAAGTGCCTGCCGAACGGAGCGCCTGGTTGCCCGGGCAAGAAATCGAGACCACGCCGCCGGGGTGTAGCGAGTGGCGCGAAGCGTGGACAGGAGTTCATTGGTTGCGGCCCGGCTATCTGGTTCGTCCAGGACTCCATCGTGGTCGGTTCGTGTTGTCGCATCTGCAGGGCCCGCGTTCATTCTGTCCCCTTCCGACGTGTTCAGGGTCCTCGCGGCTTGGCGTTTAGTGCGCACTGCGGGCCTGACGGATGCGGGTTGACGCCACGACGACGGCGATGCCCAGCACGATGGCGATCAAGGCCTCGGGTGTCGGGCTCAAGGACCTGAGCAGGGCAGGGCCCCGTAGGGCGCCGACACCGTCGAGCAGCAGGGTCACGGCCAGGGCCAAAGCTGCACCGATGGCGCTGCCGGCCAGCACCAGCCGCCACGGGGATGCCGCGCGTCGGGGCCGCAGGAGCGCGAAGGGGGCGAGCACGACGAGGAACGGGTCGAAATGGTAGGTGGTCGTGGGGTGGGTCACCGCGAGCAGGAACCATCCGGCAGCGACCGCCAGGGCAACCACCGTCCCCAGCCACAACTGCACCGCGATCGAGCGAGTGGGAGTTGTTGTCGTTTCGGCCGGGGCTGGTGCTGAATCGGTCATCGACGTCCGGTCAACTTCGACCACCAGGAAGCTCCAGGCTGGTTCGCCTCCGAGTCCGCGGCCGGGACCTTGACAACCTTGACGCCGTTCCAAAACGCGACGTGTCCGTTGATGTTCTCTGCCGCTTGCAAAGGTTGCGGGTAATACCAGGCCGCGTCCGGATTGGCGGCCTGGCCAACGGTGACTGTGTAATAGTTCGCCAGCCCCTTCCACGGACAGCGTGATGTGGTCGGGCTGTTGGTGAAGTACTCACGGTGGAGGGATTCGGCTGGGAAGTACTGATTGCCTTCGACCTGGATCGTGTGCTCGGATTCGGCGAGGATTACACCGTTCCAACGTGCTTGATAGGTGGGCATGATGTCTCCATTTCGTTCCGGTTTGTCCCCTCTACGGTACGGTGACGCCGGCGGCGGTTCAGCAATGTCGATCACACAAGGGCCCGGTCTTGACCACGGCCCTTGCCGTGGTGCGCCAGCGCTACAAGGTGCATACCTGGCCAAGGCGATTCTGGCCGTGGTGATTGGCGCGGTCGTTTCCGTCGCGGAGATGCACGGTCGGCTTTTCCTCATTCGGTGTGCTCATCCGCTCCGTGGTGGCCAATATCGCTGCTTTCTCCCGGCCAGCCACGGACGGCCGTTGTGTATTTCCGGCAACTGTTGGGAGCGGCCCACCAGCAGGCGGTTCACATTGAGTAGCTGAGGCAATGACGGCATTGAGTGCTGTCATGATCGTTTGTTGGACTCCGAGGGGGTCCTTCATGCGGTGATCACTTCGTCGAATGTATGGTGCGAATTTGGACAGTCGCGGGCCAGAGAGGGTGTGGGCGGGTCAGGGGCGGTATTCGGGGTTCTCGAAGTCGAAGCGCGCTCCGGCGTCCCATTCCCGGCGCTGGTTGCCGTGCGTGGGGAATCCTCCCATCGACTTCAGTGTGTGTGCCAGGTGCATCAGGTTCCAGGCCATGAAGGTGGTGTTGCGGTTCGTGAACTCATTGCCCAGTCCCGCCCGCGTGCCGTCGTCCTGTACGTCGCCGTAGCTGGGCCCCGGGCCTGCCTCGCCGATCCAGCCGGCATCAGACTGTGGTGGGATCGAGTAGCCGATGTGCTGGAGGCTGTAGAGGACGTTGGATGCGCAGTGTTTGATGCCGTCCTCATTGCCGGTGATCAGGCAACCGCCAACCCGGCCGTAGTAGAGCCACTGGCCGCGGTCGTTGAGTTCCCCGGAGTGGGCATACAGCCGCTCGATGACTTTCTTGGTTTCGCTGCTGTTGTCCCCGAGCCAGATCGGACCGGCGATGACGAGAATATCGGCGGCGAGTACCCGGGGGAACAGCTCTGGCCAGGCGTCGACCTCCCAGCCGTGTTCGCGCATATCGGGATACACCCCGGATGCTATCGGATGATCCACCGAACGAAACCCGTCAACGCGCACGCCTTGCTTGGCCATGATTGAGGCACTGGCATCGATGAGCAGTTGGGTGTGGCTGGGGGCCGGTGAGCGGGTGAGGGTGGTGTTGATGAACAATGCGCTCAGTTCGGAAAAGTCCGGATCGTTCGCAGGCATGTCAGTTGCTCCTTGGGGATCGCAGGCTGGTGTGGACCTCGATTTGTCCTTCGAGGGTGAGGTGTACAGGGCACCGGTCGGCGATGCGCACCAGCGCGTGGCGTTGATCGTCGCTGAGGTCCTCGGGCAGTTCCAGGGTGCGGTGGAGCCGGTCAATGCGCCCGCTGTTGTGCTCACAGTCCTGGCAGTCGTCAGCGTGGATCCGGTCGTGCTGGACCTGGGCCCCGAGCTCCCCGGTCTGCCACCCCTTGCGTTCGGCGTAGGCCCGCATGGTCATGACGGTGCAGGACGCCAACGCCATCGCCAAATAGTCGTAGGGTGTGGGCCCGGTTTCGGTCCCGCCGGCCTCGGAGGGCTCGTCGGCGGCGAGGACGAAACCACGGCTCTGAAGGCGGGTGACGAAACCACCGCCGTTGTGGGCGACAGCCCCGGCACGGCAGTAGCCTTCACCGCCTTCGATGGGAACGGATGGGGTCGTGCCGGGAAGGTAGCGCTGTGCCCACGCGGCGATCACGGCGGCTACATAGTGGGCGTCGGTTTCCTTGGTGAGCAGGTGGTCGGCGTCGTCGAGAGAGACAAAGCTCTTGGGATGGCGGGCTGCACGGTAGAGCCGCTCGGCGTTTTCAATGCCAACGAAGGCGTCGAGGGGAGCGTGCATGATCATCGTGGCACCATCAAAACCGGTGATCCGGTCCAGGGGAGCGCCTCGCTCGAGGTCGTCCAGGAAGGCCCTGCCAATCGTGAAGGTCCGGCCACCAATGGTGACCGGCGCGGATCCGTTATGGCGTACCGCGTCCAGGTCGCCGTCGAGAAGGTGGAGGACATGCGCAGGATCCGCCGGCGCGCCGATCGTCGCCACAGCCCGGACACTGGGCAGGGAAGGAGCGGCACTGATCACGGCTGAACCGCCCAGCGAGTGTCCCACCAGCAGGGACGGGGCTGCCACCGAATCGGTGAGATAGCCGGCGGCTGCCCGGAGGTCGGCCACGTCGGCGGAGAAGGAGGAGTCGGCGAAGTCGCCGCCGCTGCGACCGAGCCCGGCGAAATCAAAGGACAGCACCGCATAGCCTTGCGCTGTCAGCGCCTGGGTCAGTTGGCGTTCGGCCCGCAGGTCCTTGGAGCAGGTGAAGCAGTGTGCGAACAGTGCCGAGCCCCGAACAGGTCCGTCCGGGCGTTCCAAACGGGCCGAAAGTTGGTGCCCGTGGTCGCCGGTAAACGTGCACGTGCTCGACGTCGACATGGCTCGTACCTCCGCTGGTTGCCGCCCCTTCGAAAGAACAGGTGCAGCACGATGTGACAGTCACGGTAGCCCCTCCGGTGGGTCCAGTGGCCGAAGAGGACCAACGCTAACATGCAGTAACCGGCCACACAATGGACCTGGTTCACCGGCATGCTGTCGGGACAGCGGGCACGGCAGGGGGCTCCTTTCCTGGCTCCAACGCAGTACTTGCCGAGACCCCCAACCGTGAGCGGTACCTTGCACCCCAGCTACGGTAAAGCGCGCCGCGGTGTGTTGTGTGTCCGCG
>JBDTQM010000234.1:0-6057 GCA_039932175.1 Specibacter sp. | reverse complement strand
CGGAATCGCAAGAGCCCGGCCAGGCGGAATGACATGCCCATCTATGCTCCCAAAATGTTGTTGGTCAAGGCGTTGAGTTCCGCCCACGACTGCCGTGCCGGAACCTGCTGGTCCATGCCTTGTTGCAGAAAATTGTTGATCGCCGCCCCGTGCCGCACTGCCGCGTCCACCAGGGGGTTGCTGCCGGACTGGTAGGCGCCCACGTCTATCAAGTCCTGGGCCGCGGCCCTGGCCGCCAACACCTTGCGCAAGGTCCCGGCGTCGTGCTTTTGCTCCCGGGTGCACACCTTGGAGGCCACACGGGAGATGGAGCCCAGCACGTCGATGGCCGGAAAATGTCCCGCCACGGCCATTTTTCGCTCCAGCACCACATGGCCGTCAAGGATGGACCGGACGGCGTCGGCGATGGGTTCGTTGTGGTCGTCCCCGTCCACCAGCACTGTGTACAGGCCTGTGACCGAGCCAATCTTGTCGGTGCCCGCCCGTTCCAGCAGCCGGGCCAGGATTGAAAAGGTCGACGGCGGGTACCCGCGGGTGGCTGGCGGCTCGCCCACCGACAAGCCAATTTCACGCTGTGCCATGGCCACGCGGGTCAGTGAATCCATCATGAGCATGGCGTCCACGCCGCGTTCCCGGAAGGACTCGGCAATCCGGGTGGCTGTGAAGGCGGCACGAAGGCGCAGCAGGGCCGGCTCGTCGCTCGTGGCCACAACAACAATTGAACGGGCCAGTCCCTCCGGCCCCAGATCGTCCTCCAGGAATTCGCGCACCTCGCGCCCGCGCTCCCCCACCAGGGCAATGACGGATACGGCTGCTTCGGTGCCGCGGGCGATCATGGACAACAGGGAGGACTTGCCAACGCCGGAACCGGCAAACAGGCCAAGCCGCTGCCCGCGCCCCGTGGTGGTCAGGGTGTCCAGGACCCGCACCCCTGTCTGCAGAGGTGTTGCTATCCGGGCCCGGTCCATGGAATTGGGCGCCTTGTTCTCCAACGGAACACCGCTCACGCCCACCAGCGGCCCCAAGCCGTCAATGGGGCGCCCCAGCCCGTCAATGACCCGGCCCAGCAGGCCGTCGCCGGTGGGAACCAGCATGGGTTCCAGCTTGGCCCGGACGGGGTCGCCCTCCCCCAGCCCGGCCATGGGCCCCAGGGGCATGATTTTGATGCTGCCGGCACCGACCGCCACCACCTCGGCATCGATGGGCGTACGCCCGCCGATCGTGACCATGTCACCCACGGCGCAGCGCAGGCCCTGCACCTGGACGGCCAGGCCGACAACGCCTGTTACCACTCCCACGCGCTCCGGGGCTGCTGCGCGGGTGGCCAGGGAAAATTTCCGGGCCCCGGGCACGACGGGGATTTTCATGATGCGGCCGGTGCAGGGTGTGCCGGTGCAGGGTGTGCCGGCATGGAACCGCCGGACAGGGCTGCCCTGACCCGGGCAACGGCGGTGCCGAGCCGGGCGTCCACAAAACCGTGCGGATATTCCGCCACGGCGTCGCCGCGGTTGAGGGTGGGATCCCCCACCAGTGTCAGGGTTTCCGGGAGTATCCCGGTGACACTGCCCAGGACTGCCAGATCTGCCGGATTCATGCGAATGGCCACGGGAACTTCCACTTCACCCGTCCCATATGCCCGCGCCAGGGCTGCCCGCGCGGAGGTTTCCCCGTAACGAAGTTCGTGTCCCAGCAAGGCCTCGGCCAGCTCCAGGGCGCAGCTGAACAAGGCCTGTTCGGAGTCGGCCAAAACAGGAACAGTGCGCCCCTCAAGGGCAGCACCGGCAAGCCTCACAGATGCCACCTCGGCGGCATGCCGGGCTTCGAGCGCACTCACCCGCCCGGCGTGTTCGGCGTCGTGGCGGGCGCGGGCGGCAGCCGTTTCCCGGCCAGCCAACTGCAACCCCGCGGCATACCCTGCCGCGTGGCCCTGGGTGAATCCGCGGGTCTTTGCATCCGCGTGGGCCTGGGACTGTGTGGGGGTGGCGACCACGGGGAATACCGCCGGACGCGCCGCAGAGTTCGCAGGCGTGGTGTTCCTAGTAGACAATGTCATCCTCATCCCCGCGGCGGATGGTTATCTCGCCCACGGCTTCCAGCTCGCGGATGATCCGCACAATGTCGGCCCGCGCCTGTTCCACCTCGGAGCTGCGCACAGGCCCCAGAGCCTCCAGCTCAAATTCAAGGAGTTCACGGTTGCGTTCGGAGATGTTGGCACGGATGGTGTCCAGGACGGGCGCGGGCGCACCCTTCATGGCCAGGGCCAGGGTGTTGGCGTCGATGCCACGCAGCACCAGCTGCACGTCCTGGTTGTCCAGCTTCACCAGGTCCGCGAACGTCAGCATGCGGGAACGCACTTCTTCGGCCAGCTCCGGATCGCGCAGCGCCAGCTCCTCCAACAGGGCCCGTTCCGTGGCAACGTCCGAACGGTTGATGATGTCCACCAGCGGCTGGACACCGCCGATGACAGCTGCCTGCTCGCGGGGAGCCACCACGGCCAGGGCGCGCTGCTTCAACGTTGCGGCAACAATTCCAACGGCTTCAGGTGTTGCGGCCCCCATGGTGCCGATGGCTTGTGCCACGTCGGCACGCAGGTCCCCCGGCAAGCCGGCAAGGGCCGCGGATGCCTTGTCCGGGCGCAGGTGGGCCATGACCAGCGCAATGGTTGCCGGCAGCTCATCTTCCAGCAGGGACAACAGCTGTCCGGGCTCGGCATCGTCCAGGAACTCGAAGGGCCGCCCGGCCATGGTGGAGGCCAGCCTGTCCATGACACCGGCAGCTTTTTCGCTGCCGAAGGAGGCGGCCAGCAGGCCTGCGGCGAAGTCCCGCCCGCCCTGCGCAGCATGCCTGCCCCGCACCACCATGCCATGGAACTCGTCAACAACGGCGTCGGCAACGTCGGGCTGGACCCGGCGCATCTTAACAATTTCCGCGGCAATCGATTCGGCCTCGGCGTCACTGAGGTGCGACATGACGGCGGCCGCCGCGGTTTGGGAAAACTGCATGAGCAGGGCAGCGGCTTTTTGCGTCCCTGTCAGGGCTGGACCGGCCATCAGGAGCCCGTCCGCTCATCCATGAGCGAGCGAAGCAGGCTTGCGGTTTTCTTGGGATCCGCGCCGGCCATGGCTTCAAGGGAGGCCCGTTTGGTGTCCGTGTCGGTGCTTTCGGCCACCGGCAGGGCGGCTCGCACCGGAATGGCGGCCATGGCAGTGGTGTCAGGCGCGGGCTCGGCCGTCACCTTGGTCATGGTGAGCATGGGTGGGGCCTGCTCGCCGAGATCCACCAGTTCACGCACTTGGCGGCGGTTCTTGCGGGCGTACAGCACGGCAGCAATCAGCGCCAACAGGAGCAACACTGCGCCAAACATGATGTTGCGCCAGTTTTGGGCAGTGGCAGCCGCCCCGGCCTCAGCCTTGGCCGCGTCAATGGCGGCCTTGGCGGCGTCGGCCTGGGCTGTGGAAAACGGCACCACCCGCATGCTGACGGTGTCCCCGCGCCCGGCGTCAATGCCCGCCGCCACGGAGACCATCTCGGTCAGCGTTGCCGCATCAATTTTGGCTGCCGCTGCCGTGTCAACGGCAACCGCCAGCGACTGGCGTTGCAGCGCACCAGCCGGAATGGTGGTGTTTTCGGTGACCTTGTCAACGGCGTTGTTCTTGGTGGTCTTCTCGGAATCCGAGGTGGCCCCCGTGGTGCCGGCACCGTTGGGGACGGCGATGTTGTCCGGCCCCAGCACGCCTGTGCCGGTTGAGGTTCCGCCCGTGGTCGTCTCCGTGGAGGTTGATTCGTTCAGGGCCGGGGCCCCTTTAGGGGAGGTGAAGGCCTCCTTCACCCTGTCGGTTGAGGCCTTGTCCATGGTGGCAGTCAGGGAGACTGTGGCATTGCCTGCGCCCACAACCTTGTCCAGCATGGACTGCACTGCTGCGGTGACGCGTTGCTCATAGGCCTGGGTTTGTTTGTCGCCGCTGCCGGTGGTGCCCGTGCCTGACGCCGAAAGGACGGCACCGCTGGAGTCAACCACAGAAACGTTGACGGGCTTCAGTCCCTCGACGGCGGAGGACGTCAGGTGCACAATGGCGTTGACTTGTTCATCTGAAAGGCTGACCCCGGGGGTAGTCTCAACGAAAACCGACGCCGTGGGGTCTTCCTTGGTTGAGGTAAACACTGTTTTTTCCGGCACGGCCAGCTTGACGGAGGCGGTGGTGACCCCGTTCATGGCCATGATGGTTTGGGCCAGTTCACCCTCCATGGCGCGCTTGTACGTGACATTTTGCTGGAATTCGGAGGACGTGACACCCATGCTGTCCAGCAGGGAGTAGCCGGAGGTGGTTGCCGCGGGCAATCCGGCCGAGGCAGCCTTGAGCCGCTCGTCGTAAACGTTGGCATCGGGCACCAAGATGGTGGAGCCGCCGTTGACCAGCTGGTAGGGGATGTTGTCCGTTTTCAGCTGCGTGACAATGGCATTCGCGTCAGCCGGGGCCAATGCGGAGAACAGCGGGGAGTAACTTGGCTTGCTCAGCCAGCTGGCAAGGGCCACGCCGCCCAGAACCAGCACGGCAATGCCGATGATGACAAGCGTCTTTTGGGCCATGGTGAAGCCCCCCGCGATACCTTTTACCCGACCCGCCAAGGACGTTACGAATGGCGGCATCAGGCCTGCATCCTCATGATCTCGTTGAACGCATCAACGCCCTTGATGCGCAGTGTTGAGACCAGCTCCAAGGTGACAGCGGCCCGGGTGGAGGCGATGGTTGCCTGGTGGATGTCGTCAAGGTTGCCTGTTGCCGCCTTGACGGTCAGGGCACCGGAGGTGGACTGCAGTCCCTGCAGATTTACCAGGGCGTCGCCCAAGGACGCGCCAAATGCGCCCCCGCCGCTGCCTTCAGCTACGGCCGGCAGGTAGCTTGAGCCTGTGCTTGCCAGTACGCCTTCAATTCCCGAAATACTCATGGGCTACTTTCCAATCTGCAATCCGGATTCGTACATGGCCTTGGCCCGGTCCACCACTGCGGCATTGGACTGGTAGCCGCGCTGGGCCATGATGAGCTGGCCCATTTGGGAGGCAAGGTCAATGTCGGGGTATCTGACATAGCCGGCCTCGTCGGCCAAGGGATGGTCCGGCTCGTGCACCATGCGGCCTTCTACGTCGCCGTAGGCGGCTCCGGCAATGTATACGCCGGAGTCCCCTTCGCCGGCTTGGGCGATGACGTAGCGGGCACGGAATGCGTCGCCGCTGGTGGCTGTGACGGTGTTGACGTTTGCCAAATTGTCCGAGACCGCATCAAGCCATTTGCGGTGCAGTGTCAGGCCCGTGGAGGCGATGCCGATTGCGTCACTCATTATTGGGACTTCAGCGCTGTGCGCATGCCGTTGAATTCACTGTTGACTGCCTGCGCGGCAAACTGATAGCGCAGCACTGTCTCAATGTTTGACAGCGTTTCGGTGTCAAGGTTGACGTTGTTGCCGTTGAGCTGGGTGGGTTCCAGCGACCGTTCGGTGGTGGCACGCACGTCACCGTCCCGGCGGCTCACGGACTCGGCCAGCGCTTCTTCAAATTTCACCCGCTGGGCTGTGTAGCCGGGGGTGTTGACGTTGGCAATGTTGTCGGCAATGGCGCGTTGGCGCAGGGACAAGCCGTTCAGGGCGCTCGTGAGCGCCACTGTGACCACAGAATCCAGCACTGTGCTCTTTCTTGACGAGATTCGGCGGCCTGTCCTTGGCCAAATGGTGGAGCGATCCATGCTCACCACTGACTATCGGACGCCGTTACTGAGCGGTAAGAAAGTTTCACAACAATTTTCAGCCCCCTGCGCAAGGTGGCTGAGGCTAGCCCATGACGTCAAGATAGACAGGCTGCGTGGCCTGCCGCACGGGCACCAGTGCGGCCAGTTCGGCCGAGGCCGCCTCGAGGGCGTTGCGCAGTTTGCTGATGGCCACGATCTGGGCGCGGGCCAAGGCGCCAGCCCGTTCCCGCAGTGACTCCGGCAAGGGGGCCAGATCATAGGGCGGGGTCCACTGGGGTGCTGCGGGATCCTCCAGCAGGAGCTGCGTTTCAAGCTC
>JBDTQM010000233.1:0-6078 GCA_039932175.1 Specibacter sp. | reverse complement strand
CAATGCCTTCCTGCTGGTTCTGGCCGTGGGGATGACGTTCGTCATCCTGACCGGCGGCATCGACCTGTCGGTGGGTGCAGTGGTGGCCTTGTCCATGATGGTTGCGGCCAGCATGCTCCAGGTCGGATGGCCGCCGGCCGTCACCATCTCACTGGTACTGGTGGTGGGAGCCGTGTTTGGGCTGCTCATGGGGCTGGCCATCCAATACTTTGACATCCAACCCTTCATTGTCACCCTGGCCGGCATGTTCCTGGCACGCGGGCTTTGCTATGTCATCAGCCTCAGCTCCATCACCATCACCGACCCCTTCTTCACCACCATGGCGCAGACCCGGATCAAGCTCCCAGGCGGGTTGTTCATCTCCCCCAGCGTTGTCATCGCCCTGATGGTGGTGGCCATTGCAGTGGTTGTCCTGCACCAAACACGTTTTGGCCGCACAGTTTACGCAATTGGCGGCAGCGAGCCGTCGGCCGTGTTGATGGGTTTGGCTGTGCCCAAGACAAAGGTTCTGGTCTATGTGATCAGCGGCTTGTGCTCGGCAATCGCCGGCATCCTGTTCTCCTTTTACAGCCTCTCCGGCTACAGCCTGGCTGCACAGGGCATGGAACTGGATGCCATCGCCGCCGTGGTGATTGGCGGGACGCTGCTGACAGGCGGATCAGGATTTGTTGTGGGTTCGGTGCTGGGCGTGCTGGTGCTGGGCATTGTGCAAACGTTCATCTCCTACGACGGCACCTTGAGTTCCTGGTGGACCAAGATCGTCATAGGTTCGCTCCTGTTGGTCTTCATCATGCTGCAGCGTATTTTCACCCGCAAGAAAGGCTCAGACGCGTCGGCTTGCACCAACTGCCCCGAGCTAACTGCGGGCCAGCGCCACAGGCCTCGGCCCGGTGCTGGCCCGCACTATTAGGTGGGGCTGAATGCGAACAGAGAACAAAGGGTCATTGCCGGAGATGCCATCGAGCATCATGCCCACGCACCGGCGGCCCAACTCGGCAAAGTCCTGGCGGATGGTGGTCAGCGGCGGGAAATAGAAACCGGATTCGGGGCTGTCATCAAAACCCACCACGGACAAATCATGCGGGAGCCGCAGATTCCGCTCATAGGCGGCCCGCAGCACGCCCAGGGACATCTGGTCATTGCCGGCAAAGACGGCCGAGCATTGGCTGTTGTCCAACAGCTCAATGGCTGCCAGGTAGCCGGATTCGGCACTCCAGTCCCCTACCAGGAGCGGCCCCGGCTCAAGGCCTGCACCCGCCAACGCGGTTTCCCAGCCCCGTCGCCGGGCCTGTGCGTCCAGCCAGTCGGTGGGCCCCATGATGTGGGCAATATTGCGGTGTCCCAGGTCAATCAAGTGCTGCGTGGCCAACCAGCCGCCGCGCTGCTGGTCAACACCAACACTTTGCACCCCTGCCGCACCGATGTCGCCGATGGCCACGATGGGGACCCCCGGTTGCAGGCGCTCAATGGCACGCACAATCTCTTCATGCGGGGCAATGACCACCAGCCCGTCCACCTGGTGGGCCAGATGGTAGTCAACTGTTTCAATGATGGACTTTTCACTGACTTCCGGCAGGCCCACCGTGTTCACGGCGTAGCCTGCGGCGTGCGCGGCCTCCTGGATGCCCAAAAGAATGTGGGCGGGCCCGTACTGCTCCATGTTGTGGGCCACCACGCCAAACGTCTCAGAGCGCCGGGTCACCAGCTGGCGGGCCGCCGTGTTGCGCCTGTACCCAAGCTCGGCAATGGCAGCCTCCACCAGGGTGCGGGTCTTGGCGCTGACATTTGGAAGGTTGTTGATCACCCGTGAAACCGTCTGATGCGAAACGCCCGCCTTGGCGGCCACGTCCTCCATGACGGGGGGACGCGGGTTCGACGAAACATTCTCAGTCATGGCCAGCCTTTTCTCCGGTGGTGCCCGGTCTGGTTGACACCCCTTGAAAGCTGTTCACAAGTGGCGTGCTTCACTACAACTACTGCTACGTTCAACCGTAAAACATCTACGCCCATTCTCGCAGAGGAGAACACATGTCAAGCATTTCCACCCGCCCCGCGTCGGGCACCCAGTTCGTCATCGAATCCGGGGACTACCGCGCCGAGATCGCTTCAGTCGGGGCCAGCCTGCGATCGCTCACCCACGGCGGACGCCATCTGGTGGTGCCCTTCGATGCCGGGGAGATCAGGCCCGGGTACCGCGGCGCCAACCTGGTCCCCTGGCCCAACCGCATTGCCGACGGCACCTACACCTTTAACGGCGAGCGCCAGCAGTTGAGCATCAACGAGGTGGAACGCATGACGGCCCTGCACGGGCTGGCCATTTGGAACGATTGGGAAGTGGCGGCGCAGTCGCCTTCCAGTGTCACCCTTGGCGCTGTCATTGAGCCGCAGGAGGGGTACCCGCACCGTTTGGCCGTTCAGGTGGGCTATTCATTGAGCACTGAGGGCCTGACGTGGAACATCTCGGCGCTGAACGTGGGCTCCGGGGCTGATTCCAAGCCGGCCCCCTACGGTGTTGCCCCGCACCCCTACCTTGTGGCCGGCGAGGGGACCGTTGACGAGTGGACGCTGCACCTTCCCGCGCAGCAAGTTTTGGCGGTCACCGCCGACAGGTTGCTGCCCACCACCGTGGAGACCGTTGACACCCACCGCGGCGGTTACTTTGATTTCCAGCAGGCCCGGCCGTTGGGTGCCACCGAGATTGACCATGCCTACACGGCGCTGACTGCCGAGGAGGCCGACGGCGAGGTTGAGGTTCAGCTGCTGACCCGGGAAGGAACGGGCGTGCGCATGCGCTGGACCCCGGGCAACTTGCCGTGGGTGCAGATCCACACCGCCGACCGTCCGGCTCCCCATCCGAGCCGCATTGGCCTGGCGGTGGAACCCATGAGCTGCCCTCCTGATGCCTTTAATTCCGGCGAAGACCTGGTGGTTCTTGCACTCGGCGAGCGCCACAGTGCCCAGTGGTTGATTGGCGCCCTCTAGCTCTCGCGGCACAAGGGCGTGAAAAGGCGGGCCGCAGTTGAACTGCGGCCCGCCTTTTCATGCCTTTTTGCGTTGTTTCAGGCTAGTGCTGGTGCCGTGACTTGCGACGCCGGCCAATCGCCACAGTGCCCAGACCCGCCACCGCGAGTCCCCCGGCCAGCCAGAGCAGGGCTGTTGCCGTGGTGCCCGTGCTGGCCAATGTGTCATCGGCAGAGGTGGCCCCCGCTGCCCCGGCCGGCCTGCTCTGCCCCGGCGTGGTTCCGCCCGGCACAGTCGTTGCCGGCGTGGTTCCGACCGGCACAGTCGCTGCCGGCTTGGTCGTTGCCGGCTTGGTCGCTGCCGGCACAGTCGCCTCATCGCTCGGCTCGGGCGAAGCGCTCGGCCCGGGCGAAGCGCTCGGTTCCGGAACCACAGGAGCCGCCTTCAGCCGCAGGAACGTCACCGAGCTTGGTTCGAACTGGTATGTGAAGGCGTTCGACGCCCCGGTGAACACCGACTCGCTGCTGTTCATGACGGTGGGGCTTGTCCCCGCCAGCGTGGTGATGGCAGCATCTGAGGCAACAGTGACGTCTCCGTCCACCTTCACGTCAACCTTGGCCGAGTACGGTGCGGCGTTGACGACCTTCACCACGGTGTCGCCCGTGGCGTCGTCGTGTGTGACCACCTGGTAGACCGGGTCAACTGCCTCATCGTTCACGGTTCCCCACAGGACCCCGTCAAGGTAGAGGTTGGCTGTGCGGCCCTTGACCTCAACCTTGATGTTGTAGCTCTGGCCCGTCACGATGCGGGTGTTCCTTTCCAGCACGTTGGTCTTGCCGCCGGCCGTGGCCCGCTCAACCAGCGAACGGGTGTTGTTGAATCCGCCCAGGTTCCACCAGTAGTAGTCGTCGGTGCCCTTCACGCCAAAGCCGACCAGGAAGCCTTCGGCCCCCGCCAGCTTGGTGGCCTTGGTTTCAAAGGTGTAGTTGTTCCAGGAGCTGTCCCCCGCCGTGATCATGGTGTTCTCGGCGGTGGTGCTGTTTTGAACGTAGGCACCGTTGGAGACAGCCCAGCTGCCGTTGCCGTTGCTGGTCCACTGGCCGGCACCGTTGCTGAAGTCATCAGCCATCAGGGGCGTGCCATCAGCGCCGGTGACCTTGACGTCGTCGTACGCTGCACTGGTGAGCCAGGTGGACAGGCCAACCTTGCCCGCGATGGGCTGCTGGACCACGGCGCCGGCAGTCATGGAACTGGGGACCACCTTCTTGCCGACGTTGGTCATGAACATTTTCTGGACGTCGTAGTTCGGTGTGGTCCACGACTTTCCGTTGTCGAAAAAGATCATGTCGGGGGTCCACTGGGTGTTGCCTTGGGCGGCGAGCAGCGGCGCGTACGACGCCATCTTGACCACATCGGCGTTGCGTTCCAGGCCTGTCATGTAGGCGGCTTCGGCCAGGGCGTTGTTCACACCGTTGCCCTTTGAGGCGTATTCGCCCAGGAACACCTTGGGCGCGTCCCTGTCATAGCTGTCGTAGCGCTTAGTGTTTTTCAGGAACCATTCCGGATCGTTGTAGTAGTGCTCATCCACCAGGTCCATCTTTTGTTCCTTGGAGAAGTCCCAGAGGTCGTCGAACCACTGGCCCGAGGACATGGCGCCGGAGGTGCCGATGATCTTGATGTCCGGGTATTTGGCGGTGATGGCGTCACGGAACTTGGGGAAGTTTTCAAAGTACTTGGCATAGCCCTCCTCGTTGCCCAGGCCGATGTACTTGAGGTTGAACGACGCCGGGTGCCCCAGTGCCGCGCGCTTGGCACCCCAGACGGTGTCGGTGCCGCCGTTGGCAAACTCAATGAGGTCAAGCGTGTCCTGGACGTAGCGGGCCACGTCGGCGTCGGCGGCGTAGTGTTCCTGCCCGCAGGCCGTCAGGCCCACCGAAACCACAGGCAGCGGCTCTGCATTCATGTCCTGCGCAAATTCAAAGTACTCCAGGTAGCCCAGCCCGTACGTCTGGTTGTAGCCCCAGAAGTTCTTGTTGGTGGGGCGGGACTCCACCGGACCAATGGTTTCCTTCCACTGGTATACCCTGTCGCGCGGGAAGCTGTTCGCCGCCGTGTAGGCGCCGTAACTGCCGCCGGTGTTGGTGACGCAGCCGCCAGGGAAGCGCAGAAATCCGGGGTCAAGATCGGCCACCTTTTGGGCCAGATCGGCCCGGAGGCCGTTTTCCCGGCCCTTGAACGTGTCCTTTGGGAACAGCGAAATCATGTCCAGCCTGACGTCGCCCATGCCTGCCACCACAGTGGTCAGCCTGCCCGCCGTGGTGCTTTGGGTGGCTGTGATGGTCGCGGAGTACTTGGTCCAGGCGTCACCCTTGACGGTGATGGTGGCCGTGCCCAAGACAGCGCCGGCAGCGTTTTCCAGGTTGACGGTCAGCGGGGTGCCGTCGGGTGCGCTGCTGCGCGCAAACACTGAGTAGTTGTACGCCTTCCCCGCTTCGTAGGCCTGTCCGCCGCTGAAGCCGGTGTTGCGGATGGCAGTGCCTCCGGATGCTGCTGCCTTGGTGAGCTTGACCGAGAGGTAGTTGCGGTTCATCTCATTCATGCGCTGCGCATCGTCAACAACTGCTGCGGTGCCTTCCGAACCGCCGCGCTGGGAGATGTCCCAGGCCGTCAGTGCGTTGAAGGAGGCGTTGTCCACCCGGGAGAACTCAAAGGACCGGTTCCGGACCAGTTCGGCGTATAGGCCGCCGTCGGCCGCCTGGTTGATGTCTTCATAGAAGATGCCGTACTGGGTGGGGTCAATGTCCGGGCCGGCGGCATCGGCGTCAACGGTCAACACCCTGTTGTTCGACGGCGGTTCCGCGGCCGCAGCCGGCTGGACGGCCAGGACCGTGGGCAGCGTGGCCGCTCCCAGCAAGGTGGCGAGCGTCAGAACGGCTGCCCCGCCGGCAGCGCGGCCTTGGCGGCCCCGTCGTGGTGATGGTTTCTTCAAGTTGTGTCCTCATCGTTGAGTGGTGCATTGCTTCAGGAATCTGGCTTCATTTGGATTTGTTGGCGCGGATTGAACTGGCGCCGTGGCTGTCAGCGCAGAATTGGTTAGCGCAGAATTGGTTAGCGCAG
>JBDTQM010000232.1:0-6084 GCA_039932175.1 Specibacter sp. | reverse complement strand
GCCGCCTGCGCCGCACCAACGAGAACCTCGCCGACCTGGTCTTCACCGATGTGCCCGGCCGTGTTGCCAAGGCCATCCTGGATTTGGCAGACCGTTTCGGCCGCCCGGCCACCGACGGCATCCTGGTGGCCCACGAGCTCACCCAGGAAGAGTTGGCCCAGTTGGTGGGTGCTTCCCGCGAAACAGTCAACAAGGCCCTGGCCGAGTTTGTGCAGCGTGGCTGGCTCCGCCTGGAAGCCCGCGCCGTTGTCATCCTGGACGTCAACCGTCTGCGTCAGCGCAGCCGCTAATCCCCAGCTCCTCCCCAATTCCAGCCGCTGGCGCGTCTGAATTTGGGCCCCTCGGAGCTGTGTGCCCACCCGCAAAAAACGGGCCCGGCCACCCCTCACGGGGGTGGCCGGGCCCGTTTTTTGTCACGAGAACGGTGCCTGGCCGCGACTGCTGAGCTTCGCCGCAAAAAACCCTGTGCAACCATGCATCTGGCGGCCAAGGTCAGCACAGTCGTCAACACCGGTGAAAGCTGGTGTCACCGCTCGCGGCAGGCGCCGCCTTCGGCAGCTGTGAAGACTTCAAGGGCAAACGTCTGCGGGTCTTCACCAATGAGGCGAGGCTGGTATTCGTTGATGGGGCGCTTGTGATTCAAGTACGCAATGCACCCGCGCGCAGCAGCAATCTTCTCCAAAATGATTTCCACGCCGGGAACCACCAACTCACTCAGGGTCAGCCCCACCGTGAGCGGCTGTGCCACTTCATCGCCCAGGGCGGTGGTGGCACGGTCGGCCAAAATATCGGCAGCACTGGCCCACCTTCCCCACACACCCTTGCTGGTGAGCAGTGACGGCTGCTGGTTGATGGGCGTGGCGGCGGCAAAGTAGCGCGTATCAAAGCGCCTGTGGGCAAAGTCCGGGCTCAACCAATGGCTGAGCGGCTTGAGCAGATCCGTGCGCAAGGCCAAACCATAACGCCCCAGCAAGGTGGCGAAGGTGGTTTCCTGTCCGGCAATGGACTCGCGTGCGCGCATCCATTCGGGCCCTGAATTGTTCTCCACAAGCGAGGACGCATCCGGACCGGCCAGCAAGATGCCCGTCTCTTCGAAGGTTTCGCGAATGGCAGCCACCACGTGACGCTTGGCCAGTCCGATATCGGCTATGCCCAGGTTCTTGGCCCACACGGTGGGTGAGGGGCCCACCCAGTCGGTGACGTCGCCGTCCGCGGCCTCAATGGTGCCGCCGGGGAACGCAACAGCACCCAGGGGGGAACCCCCGGGGCGGTACGTCAAAAAAGTTTGCAAACCGCTGGGGCTGTCCTTCAACAGCACCACCGACGATGCCTGCCGCGGCTTGCTGGGTGTGCGGGCACCAAATTCAACCCAGGTCTGCGCAGCTTCCCGCTGATCTGCACTCAGCGGGAAGCTGCGCTTGCCCATGGGCCGCGCACCCGCGGGACTGCTACTGGAATTCGGCAATCAGCTCAACCTCAACGGGAGAATCCATGGGCAACACGGAAACTCCGACGGCGGAGCGTGCGTGGACACCGGCGTCGCCAAATACGTCGCCGAGCAGTTCGGAGGCGCCGTTGATGACGCCCGGCTGGCCCGTGAACGAGGGATCGGAGGCAACAAAGCCGACGACCTTGACAATGCGGGTCACCCGGTCAAGGTCGCCAATGACGTTTTTGAGCGCCGCAATGGCGTTGATGGCACAGGTGGCGGCCATGGATTTTGCGTCCTCAGCTGAAACTTCAGCCCCGACCTTGCCCGTACCTGTGAGTTTGCCGTCAATAAAAGGCAGCTGCCCGGAGGTGTACACGTGGTTGCCTGAGACGACGGCCGGCACATAGACCGCTACAGGGGGGACCACCGGGGGAAGGGTCAAACCCAACTCGGCGAGGCGGGCCTCAATGTGCGAGGATCCTTGACTTGATACGGTTTCCACGGCTACGCCTTCTCTCGTTTAAGGTAGGCCACCAAGCCCCTGCCATCGGGCCCGGGGACAACCTGGACCAGTTCCCAGCCGTCGTCACCCCAGCTGTCCAGGATCGCCTTGGTGTTGTGGATAATCAGCGGAATCGTAGAGTACTCCCATTTGGTCATACCTCAAAGCGTATCCCCTGCCGGTAAACTGGGAAAATGGCAGCAAAAAAACACCCCATTTTCGATACCGCCACCACCTTGGGCAAATTGGTCGCCTTCCTGGGCGTCAGCACCATTTGTGGTGTCCTGGTGGCCGGACTCATGGTTCCGGCTGTGGCATTGGCGGGCACAACCACCACCTCATCCATCTCATTCTTTGATGACCTCCCGGATGAGATGAACGTTGGCACCCCGGCCCAGTCATCGAAAGTTCTTGCTGCCAACGGCTCCGTGTTGGCCACCTTCTACAATCAAAACCGCACGGAAGTGGCACTGAAAAGCATCTCCCCGTTCATGAAGAACGCTGTGATTGCTGTGGAAGATGCCCGCTACTACGAGCACGGCGGCATTGACACCCGTGGTTTGGTTCGTGCCGTTGCCGCCATGGCGCAAGGCGGTGGCCGCCAGGGAGCTTCCACCATTACCCAGCAGTACGTCAACAACGTCATCATCCAGACGTACGCTGCCAACGGCGAGACGGACAAGATTAAGCTTGGCGCCGACAAGGGTGTCGGTGAAAAGGTGCGGGAGATCAAGCTCGCCATCTCCATGGAAAAGAAATACTCCAAGGATGAAATCCTGCAGGGGTACCTGAACTGGGTGTTCTTTGCCAATGGCAACTTCGGCATCGAATCCGCTGCCTACTCGTACTTTGGCGTCCACGCCAAGGACCTCACCCTGCCGCAGGCGGCCCTTCTGGCCGGGGTGGTCAACAGGCCAAGTTACTACGACCCCATTGCCAACCCGGACAACGCAATTTCCCGCCGCAACATGGTGCTGGCAAACATGCTGGATCAGGGCATGATCGATCAGAAGCAGCACGACGCAGCCGTCAAGGCAAAAATCGGCTTGAACCTCCAACCCAGCCGCAATGGCTGCACAACCGCTGTCCGCGCGGAGTACTTCTGCGAGTACGTCACCAACACTTTCCTCAACGATCCCGCCTACGGCAAGACCAAGGACGACCGCCTCAAGCTGCTCCAGCAGGGTGGCTTGACCGTGAAGACAACCTTGGATCCGAAGCTGCAGGATGCGGCGCAAGCCCAAATCAACAATTTTCTGCCCATGAACAACAACCCTGACAGGGTTGGCCAAGCCATGGTTTCCGTCCAGCCCGGCACCGGCAAGATCCTGGCCATGGCACAGAACACGAAGCTCACTGCCCCCGAGGGGCAGTGGGAAAACACCTACAACTTCAACGTTGACATGTTTGATGCCAACGGCAATGAGCTTGGCGGCGCCGGAGGTTTTGCCGCCGGTTCAACCATGAAGCCGTTCACTTTCGCCGAATGGCTCAATGCGGGGCACAAGATCAATGAGACGGTGGATGCGTCAGTGCGGAAGTATCCGCTGTCATATCCCTGGATCAACAGCTGCGGCTCCACCAGCAGTGACTACGACAGCAATGCCGGGAACGGGTCCCAAGACCTGCAAAACGCCGACGGCCCCAACGGCGCCTTCTACCGGACCCTCACGGCCCGCGAAGGCCTCTTCAACTCGATTAACACGGCAACGTTTGCCATGGCCTCAAAAGTGGACTTCTGCAACATCCAAAAAATGATGACTGCAGCCGGCATTCATGATGGCAAGGACCCCAAGAAGCAGTACGACATGTCAGTGGCCCGCAACTTGATTGGCAACGACCCCGTGTCGCCGCTGATCATGGCGACTTCCTTTGCCACGTTCAGTGCCGGCGGCATTCACTGCGACCCCGTCGCCCTGGTCTCCATCACCAACGCCAAGGGAGACAAATTCCCGGTACCTTCGGCCAACTGCAAGCAGACGGTGCGGCCGGAGGTTGCTGCCGGGGTCACCTCGGTGCTGCAGGATGTCCTGGTGCGCGGTTCCGGTTACCAGATCCCGCTGCAATACACGGCCGCAGCCAAGACCGGTACCACCAACGATTCCGAACAGACCTGGACTGTGGGTTACACCAAGGGCCTGGCCACTGCATCGTGGATTGGCAATCCGGATCAGGGCGCTCGTTCTTCCAACGGCCTCTTGATCGCCAACCAGCGCATCCCCTACGTGGATGGCGCCACCTATGCCGGCAAGGCCTGGCAAAACTACATGAACCAGGTGGCAGGCGGCTTTGACGTGGGCAGCTTCCCTGCCCCGCCGGAGAGCATGGTCAACGCACCTGTGACCATTACTCCCAAGACCGAAACCCCGGCGAAGCCAAACTCGGAAAAATCCGGCGCTTCGGACAAGTCGAAGGATGACAAGCCGGCCAACAAAGACAAGAAAGACTAGAGCACGGCCCTCATGTCACGCACACGCACAGCCCCGTCCAACTTCCCAACCCTGGGAGCTGCGGCGGGGCTTGCCGTTGCCGCAGGCCTTGGTGCCGTGGCGTACGGCGCCTTAATTGAACGCAACTGGTTTGCCATCCGGGAAGAGCAACTTGCCATTTTGCCGCCCGGGTCGGCGCCTTTCACGGTGCTGCACATTTCAGACATCCACCTCTGCCCGGGCCAGCACAAGAAGACCCGGTGGTTGCGGGACCTCGCGTCAATTCAGCCGGACCTGGTGGTCAACACGGGCGACAACCTCAGCCATCCTGCGGCCATTGCCCCGCTCCTGGACGCATTGGGCCCCCTCATGGAGTTTCCGGGCGTCTTTGTGCCCGGTTCCAATGACTACTTTGCGTCCACTTTCAAGAACCCGCTGGCGTACTTTACCGGGCCCTCCAAGCTTCCCGCCGGCAAGAAACGTGCACCCATCGCCCTGGACACCGACGCCCTCCATGCGGGATTCGGTCTGGGCGGTTGGGTGAATCTGACCAACCGGGCACAGTCCATCCCGTTAAACGGCATTCGCTTTGACTTCAGCGGCGTGGACGACCCGCACCTGAATCGCGAACGTTATGCCGGTTGGCCGCGCGGTTCTGTCAGCCAGGACAGTGCCCCGCACGTGAAGATTGCGGTGGTCCATGCCCCCTACCAACGCGTTTTGGACCATTTCACCGGCGAAGCCGCCGACTTGATCCTGGCCGGGCACACCCATGGCGGACAGGTTTGCCTGCCTGGGTACGGCGCCCTGGTCACCAATTGCGATCTGCCCACATGGCGTGCCAGAGGCTTGAACGACTGGGACGCCCACGGCCTGAGCAGCCCGGTAAACGTCTCGGCAGGGATTGGCACGGCCCGCACGGCACCGTTCCGCTTTGCGTGCCGCCCCGAGGCTGTTGTCCTGACGTTGACAGCCAAAGCCTGACCGCCAGAGCGTGGCCGGAATCAAGGCCCCAACTAGCCAGGAGATCTGCAATGAAACGTCGTTTGGTCCTGTCGGCAACATCGCTGCTGCTGTTGAGTGCTTGCACCACCCCCGGCGGCGCTACTCCTGAAACTGGTACGGCCAGCCCCGGCATTCCCCTTGAAACGCCCGTCCAATGCACCCCCGCAGGTGGCGGGGTTCCCCGCACCATCAAAGATTTTGAGTGTCTCAATCTCGGCTCGGTGAGCGGGAGCGACGCCACGGGTGAGTTGGCATGGCTGGGCTCTGACCCGTTTACAGTGGTGACAATGGTCACGGACGGCGCCTTGTCCTTCTCTTCCAAAACGCCCTGCAACATACTCAGGAGCCAGGTAACCGTCACCAACACCCAATTTGTGGTGGGTCCTGACATATTCCTGACACAGATGGGCTGCCCAAGCCCGCAAACTGACCACGAAAAGTGGGTGGTCAAGTTCTTCTCCTCGCCACTGGACTACACGCTGAACGCGGACTCACTGGTCCTGCGCAACAACGCCGGTACGGTCGCTTTCAAGCCCGCAGGATCATAGACAACAAGCAATTTTACCGGGCCCGGCCACTCGATTTCGCGATATCGGCCCCTGTCCGCTATTCTTGAGAGGTTGCTTTTTCAGACCTTCACTGGTCTTGGGAAAGTTGCGGATCGGGGTGTGGCGCAGCTTGGTAGCGCGCGTCGTTCGGGACGACGAGGCCGCAGG
>JBDTQM010000231.1:0-6177 GCA_039932175.1 Specibacter sp. | reverse complement strand
TCGCTCATGGGTAGAACCGTCCCGGGTCACAACACCCAGATCACCTCGTAGGCGGTAGTTGTTGGGTGTTGTGGTCTGAGGCGTTCTGGTCAGAAAATCCCACGCATCCGTCAAGAATTCTTGGTAGTAGCTTTCAGATCAGTCCAGCCACGCTTCGCCTGAACAGAAGCAAACCGAAGTTTGTGTTCGCTCTTCTTCGTCGGCCGCTCAACCCTTTCAAACTTTGCCATGCTTTAAGGACGCTCGACGGCTTCAGAGTCATCGAGCCATTCCACCGGCCCCTTGCCAAGACCAGCCGCAATAGCAGTCGCAGATTCACGCCACGACGTGAGTTCTGAAATCGCCAAATGGGGTTGGTTCGTTGCGAAGGAGGCACGTGCCGCTGTCAAAATATTGATCGCACAGACTTCCTGGTCAGCTGAACTCAGAGCAAGCATCCACGGAAAGCGATCGCTCATGCGAGATGTAAGAGTTCCATCCGTGCTCGTTGACACCGCGACAAGCTGAGCAGCAAGTTCCAACAGCATGACCCGGGCCTGATCCGCGCTCTCCGACATCAGCACAAGTGCCTCGCCGTCACGGCGGGTGACCCTAACAGGATGATCCGCCGCAGCTGCAAACACATCGGCAGATGCACGGCTCAGTTCAGATGACTGAAACGTCGTTCGGGACGGGGCTAGTGTTCTCATGCCCCAACTCTAACTCAGAACATGTTCTGAACTCAAGAAGGGTGGAGTGCAATTCTCTGGCCAAGCACTCAATAACAGCGCACCGCCTCAGCGGCCATCAAGGCCTCTGAGGCGGTGCCCTCCGATCCCTAAATTCACGTCAGCCACCCCAGGCACCGCAGCGACCGACCTGCCTGTATCTATCGCGAGTCCGGCGGACTCCCGCTTGTATTCCTCGGCATAGGACCGCCGCTGCTTCTTCTGCTCGCTCATCACTGAACATCCTCCCTGCAGGACTCAAAATCCCGCTAAGTTGGGTGTCCATAGTCTTAGGCCCTCAGCAAAGAGACCCACAATGGTCTGCGGCGCAGGCGGGAATCACCAGCGACATCGCGCAGCGTCTCGACCAGCCCGCCCCGGTCTGGAGCATGCGCCCCAAACCCCTCAAAGAGGCCCCGATGCCCGCCAAGTTGCAGGGGCATCAGCGAACGCAGCGTGACCACAGCATGAGCGCCGGCCGACACACCGGCAAGCTTAATCGGGCTCCAGCGCCATGAAATCGCCACCCAGCTGGAGGCTCCCGGCATTCATGGCGACATCAAACTCGTCGGCGGCGCAGCGCGGTGCTTCCGAAACCACGCAGCGGTCAAAATCATGATGCTCACAGCGATGAGGACTGCTCTGGCCGTGCTTTCGCCGTCAAGCTGCCCGGCCGAAAGATACATGATGGTCAAGGCGACGGGTATCCCGAAGTATTCGAATCGTCCGCTCAGGGCTATCAGTGGGACAAGTAGCAGTGCGTACCATGGGTAGCCCGGACTTGCTATCAACAACGTTGCTCCGACCATCACGACTTGCTTGTCCCAAGGGCGTGCGGGGTCAACCGTTCGCCAAACATAGGCGGATATCAGGAGCAGCAGGACCACGCCGGTTGGAGTGGCCCAGCCATCCGGAACCACAATTTTTAACAGGGTGAATCGGCGACTTTCTCCGCCGTTGTATCCCTCCTCTGTCAGGTAGCCGGGAAGATACCCGATCACGGCCCAGCCGCTGATGAGCATGTAGGGCAGGTAAAGGATCACAAACGTCAATGCGGCAGTGAGTGTAAAGCGCAAAGGACGACGATAAAGCAGTCCCGGCGCCAGAATGACGGGGACAAGTTTGGTCGCTACGGCTGCCCCAAACACCAGGGCAGAGGAATGGACTTTACCGCGAAACAACAGGAGAACTGCTGCGGTGGCCAGCACAGCCCCCAGCACGTCCACGTGGGCGTTGTTCACTGCCTCAAAAAGCACCAAAGGGGACCACGCCCACCAAGCCGCAAAATGAGGTGCGCGCGAGGTGCGATGCAAAAAGATGAGCAGCCCCGCCGTCAATACCAAGCTGAGGGCCAACCCTGTCAACTGGAAGGCAATGTAACCAACGCTGGGCCCAGGCAGTAGCCTGACGGTCAGGAAATATATCTCTCCCACGGCCGGATAGATGGTGGGAACTTGAGGTCTGTTGATGGCGGTGCACAGGCCGGCACTTCCCGGGAGGTCCGCTGGGTTCGCGGCACCCTCGGCGGTGGTATTTGCCGGATATAGTCCCCTGGGACACGGGCCACCCAAGTCCCTGTCCTGAAACAGCCAGGAAGGCCGAAGACTTTTAAGGGTCGGATCGGCTGGAACATAGCGATACGGTGATATGCCGTTCTTCTGGACAATGCCGTCCCATGCGTAGCGGGCGGAGTCGCTGCTGGTGGCGGGAGGGCCGGAGACGGCGGCCACGCCCAGAAGGAGTGCGCCGGAAACCACCACGGCGGTCATCATTTTCGCCGGGATACGGCGCAAGGAAACGATTGCGGCGCCAAAGAGAACCCACGAGAACACTGTTCCAGCCAGGGGTGCCCAACGGTAGGCAGGAGGCAATGCCACCAAACACCAAATCAGGGCAGCCAGCCCACCAAGCAAAAATGCAGTTGCAGCAAGCCAGAGGGCGCCATGGCCGGTCGGTGACGCAGCTTTCTTGAGTACATCCACAACACTGATCCTGCCCCGGAAATACGCCATTGGGGAGCCCGCAGGGCTGATCGTTCGGCTTTCGTAAGGTTTGGAAGCTCCCTTCCCGACCCGAAAGTGCTGAAATCTTAGTATGGATCGAATGACCAGATTTCTGCAGAAAAGGGTTGATGCGACTGCCGCAAATTTTGCCTCCCCCGTGCGAAGCAAACGGCTCACAGTGGTGGTGGGCCGGTGGCTGGGGGCGGCGTTTATTATCTGTTTCGGAACGGGCCTGTTTAGTCACCTGTTGCAGGATCCACCGGGCTGGATGCTCTTTCCCACCTGGCCTGCCTGGATCTACCAATTTACCCAAGGCCTGCACGTGGCCACGGGGATAGCCGCCATTCCACTTCTGCTGGCCAAGCTCTGGTCGGTGTTCCCGCTGCTGCTTCAATGGCCACCGGTCAAGTCCCTGGTCCAGGCGTTGGAACGGGCAACCATTGCCATCTTTGTAGCCGCCTCGCTGCTCCAACTCGCCACTGGATTGCTCAACACGTACAAGTGGTATCCATGGACGTTCCCGTTCCGTCAAACCCACTACTGGATGGGCTGGGTGATAGTTGGTTCGCTGGCTTTACATATAGCTGTCAAGCTGCCGGTCATCGCCCGCCATTGGCGCCGGACAAGCCCCGAAACCCAAGAAAAGATGCCCAACAAAGAGCTCGACGGCGGGCGACGCACGGGAGTGAGCCGCAGGGCCTTCCTGGTCACCATCACCGCCAGCACCGCCTTGGTGGTTCTGGCCACTGCCGGCCAATCGTTCGCTTGGCTTGCCCCGTTCAATGTCTTTGCACCTCGACGCAAGAACACCGGCCCTCAGGGTGTGCCCGTGAATCGTACCGCCGCAGAGGCACACGTCTCGGCGAGCGACGTCGGGACGGATTGGGCCCTGAGCATCCACACGACGGATGGTATTCGGACATTCTCCCTGCCGCAGCTCAGGGCATTGCCGCAGACCGAACAAGTCCTGCCGGTGGCCTGCGTGGAGGGCTGGAGTCAATCGGCGTTGTGGCGGGGCATCCGAATGAAGGACTTGCTGGCGGCCGCCGGGGCGCCACCGGATTCCAAACTACAGATCACCAGCATGGAAAAAAGCGGAAACTACCGCCTGATGACCATGCCTGCAGCGTATACACGCGATGATCAAACCCTACTGGTCTTGGACCTCAATGGGGCCCCGTTAGATCTGGACCACGGCTTTCCGGCACGAATCATGGCCCCGGGACGTCCCGGGGTCCTGCAAACCAAATGGGTTCAGAGCATGGAGATATTGTGAAAACGAATCGAGTTAGGGCAATGGCTGCAGTTCGGATCAGTGTGGGCGTTCTTGGCGCTGCTGGCGCAGCCTATGGCATATATTCGCTGCTGACCCATCTGACCCCGGCAGCCTTGTTGGGACTGGCAGCATGGCTGGCGGTGGCCTTGCTGCTGCACGACGGCGTTCTGGTCCCCCTGGTCACGGCGACCGGACACGGACTTCGCCATGTAGGCCGAAACCTGCGGCCACTCTCATGCCATGTGATCCGCGGTTCATTGGTGCTCGGATCAGTATTCACCCTTGTTGTAGCGCCGCTGATGACGGCCCAGCAGGTGGCCGGTGACCCGTCGATCAACTCAACCGCCCTGCAGGGAGACTACGCCCTCGCCTTAGGTATTCTGTGGAGCGTCTTGGTGGCGGTGGCGGCACTGTCCGTGGCCGGCGTCGAGCGATATCCACGGCGCGTCAACCGGCAGATCAACCGTTCCTGACCAGCTTCCGCCTCCAGCGATCCACCCAAGCAATCAGTGGGGGGAAAAGTAGTCCATTGGGCTGCCGTCCAACCACCATCTGAAGCATAAGTGTCCAGTGCCATCGAACCCACGCGCGCCCAAGGGAAGGGTTCACTGGCTTCACGTCCCGAGCCACGCAAGATGGCGGCATAGCTAACATCCAGGGCTGCTTCCTGTTCGACCTCAACCAACACGCTGCCAGAGGGTGCCAGTACCTGCCCCAAACGCCGCAACATGGCGGCAATGTTGCCGCCGATGCCAATGTTTCCGTCCAGAAGCAGGACGGTTTCCCACTGCCCTTCATACGGGACGGCATCAAAAATGGATTGCCGGATGGCCAGGGCTCCCCGAGATTTGGCTTGGGCCACGGCCTCGCCGCTGACATCGACCCCCAGGGCTCGCAGCCCCAGGCCGGCCGCGGCCACCAGCATCCGGCCCGGCCCACATCCCACATCCAACACCGGCCCACCGCTTGCCCGCAAAAGCGCTACCTCGGCCGGAGTGGACGACTCGCACCACTGCTGAACTTTGAATCGCAGCGGGGATGCCTCGACGTCGTCATAAGCAGGCTCCAGTGACAGTGTACCCAGGCCGTGTCGCAGCGCCTTGGCATAGGGCTCGTGTGCCCCTTGGCCGAACAGGGGATGGCGGGGCGGCTCGGGTCGGACATTGTTTTGCCTGGCCTGGATGCTCATATCGATTCCTTTCGGGCGGGCAGAGCGCCAACGGCGTGCGCGAACGGCGTTCCGGGACATTGTTCGGCCACTTGGAGTGCCGCGGGATAGGTGTCAACGTCTGTTAGCGACCCCAACTCCCCCACAGTGTGACCGGCCCGCCGCAGCCGTAAGAGTTGCTCCGATCCTGTGCGCGGGGTCGACATGGGTACGCCGCGGATGAGCCGGCCGTCGGGCCTGTGCAAGGCGATGGCCCAGTAGCCGCCGTCATGGGCCAGCCCCAACCACGAGTGGAACGAGGCGTGGTTCGTGTCCCAATCTGCAAGCATGGGCGCCAGAAGTTCGGGGGTGAATTGGGGCGTGTCCATGCCCAAGATCAACAGAGGACCGTCAACGCCGTCGCAGATGGCGGCAAGCCGTTCATCGAGACCGCCTGCGCTTTGGCGCACCACACTGAATCCGGCACTGTCACAAGCCTTGGGGGTCCCGTCCATCACCAGGAGGCGGTTGGCGGGCACCTTGCGCACGGTGCTCAGCGTCTGGCTGAGGCTCACTTGAGCCAGTTCGGCTGCCTGGTCAAGAGTCAGCGGCGGTGACAACCTGGTCTTTACTTTGCCGGGCAGGCATTCCTTGGCGATGACGGCAATGGTGAGTTTGCTCTGCTGCGGGCTCATGGGTGGACCCGCTTGGCCAGATGGAGCTGCGCTGACATGTCCGCTGCGGCGGTCAAGGTGCCCTTCAGGGTTCCTGTCACCTTCGAGCGCCCTTTTCTGGGCAGGTACGCAACCGGGAGTTCGGTGATTCTCCATCCGGCAAGGTGTGCCTTGAGAACCATTTCCAAGGGGTAGCCACTGCGTCTGTCTGCAAGTTCAAGATCCAGGAGCATTTGCCGGCGGGCCACGCGCATTGGGCCCAGATCTGTCAGGGGCGCACCGGTAATCCTGCGCAGCCGCGAGGCAAGGACCCAGTTGGCTATCCGAGCGTGAACTGGCCATGACCCGGGCTGGGGCTGCCGCGCACCCA
>JBDTQM010000230.1:0-6280 GCA_039932175.1 Specibacter sp. | reverse complement strand
CAAATACAAGGAAACAGCCATGGGCGGCCTCGCCGTCAACGTCGTCGAATGCTAAATTGCACTGTTCTGCGCTGAACTGGCGCTGAGTTTGCCGCACAACACTGTTCTGCGCCAACCCCAACACAAGTCCACCGCAGAACGAAACAGATACCGCTGTGGCCGGCGTCGGGCAAACAAAAAGGACCCGTCCCCCACCACTAGGGCGGGGAACAGGTCCCAATAGGGATGTGGAGATGGGGAGAATTGAACTCCCGTCCGATGTTGCTTTGTCAGGTCTTCTCCGGGTGCAGTTTGCATCGGTTTTTCTCGGCCCCAGCTATCTCGCAAACAAGTAGCTGCCAAGCCCAGTTGTATAAGAGTCCCCTAAGCGCCTACAACAAGCACTTAGAGCAGTGGCCCTCTAGATGACGCCAGGATCCGGGACGAGAGCATTCCCGGGCTGACGGACTGTCTTACTGCTTAGGCAGCAAGAGCGAAGTCAGTGCGATTTGATTCAGCACTTATGTTTTACAGAGATCGTTTACGAGTTAACCCTGTATCCTCGACCCGCTTCACCTGTCTCGACTAACACCGTCGAAACCGATCATCCCCTATTGTTTTTTCAAACCACGGCTGGTTCGCAAGGAACTTCACCGTGGACTATCCATGCTAGCGCATAGTCCGGGGATTTTATTCCCAGCCGGTCTATTCAAGCAGGCCCTTGTCCGCTTTTGCCGCCAGCACCAGCAGCGCGGCGGCATCCACCTTCGCCGCAAAGGCGGGATCGCCCTGCGCCGCGGCGACCAGCCCCTGATACATCTGCGGGAGCAGAGACTGATTGGTGCACAATGCCATGGTGCCCCCGGCCGCGATGAACTCAACGCCGCGCTGCGCCACGGGCACACCGGAGACTTGGACGGCGTCGCAAATGTCGTCGCTGACAATAATTCCCTTGAAGCCGAGGTCCCCGCGCACCATGTCCGTAACAATGACACTGGAGAACGGGGCCACCACGGTTGCGTCAATCTTGGTATAAGAGGCGTTGGAGATCATCAGCCATGGAACGCCGGCGTTCACAGCATCGCGGAACGGGGTTATGTAGGGGTCGTTGCGAACCGTGAGCGCATCCACCACGCTGGCATCGACATCCGTGTTTGCCGTGACCCGCCCCAACCCGGGAAAATGCTTGACGGTTGCCTCAACGCCGGCAGCCTGCATTCCCTTGGCAAAGGCAATCCCGTGGCTGGACACCGCTGCCGGAGTATAGCCGAATTGCCTGCCGAAGGCGCCAATGGGCGCGTTCTGCGGGGCAAATGCTGCGCTGGGCACGGTGTCCAGCACGGGAGCCAGGTTCACATTGACGCCCACGGCTGCCAGCTGTTGCCCCCATTCGGTGGCCTCGGCCTGCAACGCCGGCGCGGCCAGCTGGCCTTGTTCAATGGCTTGGGGCATGTCGGCAAAGCCGGGGCCCCGCATGATCTGTACCAGGCCGCCCTCCTGGTCGGTGGCCACGAAGGGCTTGGCACCCGCTGTGCGCGCCCCTGAAATGTGGCCCGCAATGGCAGACACCTGCGCAGCTATCCCGGCTTGTCCGGCCGTGCTGCGGCCCTTCATGAAAATGTTGCCCACATGCAAGGTGTCCACGGCGTAGAGCGAATCTGCGTCGGCACCAGTAACCGACGAGGACACCATCAGCACCTGGCCCACTTTTTGTTCAAGGGTCATGGCCGCCAGTGTGGTTCCCGCGGCTCCCCCGGATGGAGTGTTCGACGTCGGAGCCTGGCTGGGCGGCCCGCTGGGGGCCGCCGTAGTGGTTGTACCCCCTTGCACGGATGGTGCGTGCTGGCTGCCGGCTGTCCCGGTTGCGCCCGGGCCGGCTTCTGGTCGCTGCTGGTTGGCATACACGAGGCCAAAGGCGGCAACCAGGGCCACCACCACGAGGCAGATTCCTGCAATCCACCAGCGTTTTCCTCTCAGTGCCTCCACAAGCTGCCTTCCCATCACAGACGATGCTGATTTCAGCGTAGACCAACGCACAGGCACTGAACCCGGCCCGGCCCCGCTAATTGGGCGGTACTAGCCGCGGTTCTTCTCACGCATGACCCGCAGCGCTTCGCGGTTGTCCTGCTTTTCACGCAGCGACTGGCGTTTGTCGTACTCCTTCTTGCCGCGGGCAATGGCAATTTCAACTTTCGCGCGGCCATCGAGAAAGTACAGCTGCAACGGCACGATGGTGTAGCCGGATTCGCGGGTTTTGGAGGCGATTTTGTTCAGCTCTTCGCGGTGCAGCAGCAGTTTGCGCCGGCGCCTGGCCGTGTGGTTGGTCCAGCTCCCGTTGAGGTACTCGGGAATGTAGACGGCTTCCAGCCACAGTTCGTCATTGTAAAAGGTGCCGAACCCGTCAACCAGCGAGGCCCTGCCTTCGCGCAGCGATTTCACCTCGGTGCCCATCAACACCAACCCGGCCTCGTAGGTGTCCATGATGTGGTAATCATGCTGGGCCTTGCGGTTGGTGGCCACAACCTTACGGCCACTTTCTTTGGGCACAGCTGACTCCTTTGGCTTTTGATAAGAATAATTGTGTTCACACTGGCATGGACTGCCTGGCCAGGACGCGAAACCCCAGTGTAGCAACTACCCGCAGGGGCAGCACCGGCAGGTGCGTTTAGAGCAGTCCCATGGGGTCAACGGGAACTCCGTTGAGCCAGGTTTCAAAGTGGGCGTGGCAGCCGGTTGAGTTTCCGGTGTTTCCGGAGTACGCCACCAGCTGGCCCGCCTTGACGCGCTGTCCGGCCGAAACAAGCACGGATGAGTTGTGGTAGAAAACAGTCATCAGGGCGTTGCCCTGGACGACACCGTGGCTGATGTACAGCACGTTTCCGCCACCGTAAACAACAGTTGTTTGGCCGGCGATTTGGACGGTTCCGTCAGCGGGGGCATAAACGGGCGTGCCGCACTGGGCGCCGAAGTCCACACCGGTGTGGTCGTAGTAGCCGGTGCCGTTGAAGTCCGCAGTGCCCGGGGGAACCGGGCGGTTCCTGGCAAAGGGTGAGGTGATGGGGATGTTGCCGGCAAACGGGGAGCGCAGGCCAAAGGCTGAGGGGTTGCCGGGAGCCGGGGCAACATAGGGCGGGGGCACAAACCCGCCGCCACCACCGCCGTTGTTGTTGTTGTTGTTGTTGTTGTTTGCGGCTGCCTGCTCGCGGGCAACGCGTTCGGCCTCGGCCTTTGCGGCAGCTTGCGCGGCAACAAGTTCCTTGCGCTGAATCTCCGCAATTTGGGCTGCCACAGCGCTCTTTTGCGCCTCAACGGCTTTAAGCTTGGCCTGGATGCGCGGCTTTTCGGCGGCCAGCTTGGCGTTCAAGGTGGCGGAATCGGCGATCAGCTTGTCCACTGTGGCCTTCTGCGCAGCGGCCGCATCACGGGCCACCTGCTCGGCGGCCAAAGCCGCATCGGCTTGGCGCTTCAGGTCCTTGATCTCGGCCTCAACGGCAACCAGCCGTGCCTGGGCGTTCTGGTTCGTGGCTTTTTGCGCAGTCAACGCCTCCAGGGCCGCCGTCTGGCTGCGCAGGGCCTGTTCGGCCAAGTCAATGGAATTGGCAAGATCGGTGGTGGAACCGGCACCCAAAATCAGGGTCAGATTCGCCGGCAGCCCGCCGGCCTTGTACGACTGGGCAGCAATCTGCCCAATCAGGGCTTTGGTCGCCGTTGCCTTTTCGGCATCCGCAGCAATTTGGGCAGTGATCTTGTCCTTGCTTTGCTGGGCCAGGTCAACGCGGGCCGCCAAGGAACTCGACTCAGCCGCTGCAACACTGACACGTGTCTGTGCCTGCGACAGTGCGGCCTGCGCACCTGGCAGCTGGCCCTGGTACTTCACCAGGTCGGCAGCCGACTGGGCAATGCCGGCATCAACAAATTCCAGGGACGAATGCACGTCGTTGGCCTGCTGCTCCAAGGCTGCAGCCTTGTCGTTGAGATCCTCAGCCTGTGCCGGCGGCACCAGCCCCAGCAATGCCACCGCCAGCATCACGGTAACAGCACCGCCAAGGCGGCGAACAAGAGGGCGTGGGCTGGGCATGGTACGCCCAAGTCGGGAGGATTTCACAGATCCAATTCCCCCGCTTGATTTCGAATTCATGCCGTACAGCTCCTCGATTTTTGCCGCCCATAAACCAGTCACACGAGTACCTTGGGGAACAAGGCCCCCACCTACCCTACACTTTTAGGTTCTTCCGCAGGGAAACAGCAGATGCCACGCCAGCCAACACCACGCCCAGCAAGATCAGGACCGGGTAGATCACCAGCGCCTCCCGGGTGGAAATGAACGGGGTTCCCGTGTTGGCATCGGCAAGATAGCCGCCCATGAAGAACACCACAATGGACCACACGGCCCCGGAAGCCAGCAGCGCACCGATGGTGGCGGCGATGACCCCCTCAAGCACAAACGGCAGCTGGATCACCGTCTTTGATGCGCCCACCAGGCGCATGATGTCAATCTCACGCATGCGCGACTGCGCCGAGAGCCTGATGGTGGTGGCAATGAGCAGCGCGGCGCAGATGATCATCAGGCCCGCCACACCCATGGCCACGTAGGTGGCAATGTTCATCCACGAGAAAAGTTTCTCCAGCACCTTGCGCTGATCCACCACCGAATCCACCCCCGGCGTGGCCGAGAATGTCTCGTTGATGATCTGGTACTTTTCCGGATCGTTCAATTTGATGCGGAACGAGGAGGGAAGGTTTCCGGCTTCCACCGAATCCACCATGGGCGAGTTGGCAAACTGCTCACGGAAATGGGCCAGCGCCTCCTGCTGCGTTTCAAAGGTCCAGTTCTCGATATACGGCTTCACGGCCGGCGATTCAAGCATTCCTTCAATGGCGGTTTTTTGATCCGGGGTGACAGGTCCGGACACGCAGTTGGTGTTGGCCGGTATGTCGGTGCACAGGTAGATGGTGACTTGGACTTTGTCATACCAAAAGCCCTTGAGCTGGCCAATCTGCATTTGCAGCAGCCCGGCAGCACCCACAAAGGTCAGCGACACAAAGGTCACCAGGATCACCGAAATGACCATTGTCAGGTTGCGGCGCAGGCCGCTCCCCAACTCGCTCATAATGAAAGCAAGTCTCACAGTTGGTCCTCATTCATAAATGTTGGCGTACCGGTCTTCGGCTCGTCCCCCAGCGGGAATTCGCGCTCACGCCTGCGTTCCAGACGCGGTGGCATGGAGTCCCGGGCGGATGAATCGTCTCCGGCGGCCGCGATGCTCACTGCCCGCTGGCGGCGGGTCTGCGGTTCGGCGTCGTCCGACTTCACCGGCACGACGGCGGGAGCCGCACCTGCCGCCGGCACAATGGGGATCATGGAGGTGTACTGCGCCGCATGCTCATCGCGCACCACCTTGCCGTGGCGCAGCTCAATGACGCGCTTGCGCATCGAGTTCACGATGTCGTCATCGTGGGTGGCCATGACCACTGTGGTGCCGTTTTGGTTGATCTTGTCCAAGATGGCCATGATGCCGGCGCTGGTGATGGGGTCCAGGTTGCCGGTGGGCTCATCCGCCAGCAGAATGCCGGGCTGGTTCACAATGGCGCGGGCAATGGCCACACGCTGCTGCTCACCGCCGGAAAGCTCAGTGGGCTTACGGTGGCCCTTGTCCGCCAGGCCCACCAGCTCCAGCACGCGGGGCACTTCAGTGCGAATGGCTGCGCGGGACTTGCCCAGCACCTGCATGGCGTAGGCCACGTTGGCGAAGACAGTCTTGGTTTGGATCAGGCGGAAGTCCTGGAAGACCACGCCAATGCCGCGGCGGAACTTGGGCACGCGCCAGCTGGGCACGTTTGCCACATTCTGGCCGGCCACGTAGATCTGCCCATGGGGGGTCTTGTACTCGCGGAGCACCAGGCGCAGCAGGGTTGACTTGCCGGAGCCGGAGGACCCCACCAGGAACACAAACTCGCCGCGATCCACATCCAAGGAGACGTCATCGAGCGCAGGCTTGGACTTGCGATCGTAAGCAATGCTCACATTTTCAAAACGAATCATGACTTTTTCGTTGCCCGACCAGCGAAAATTGCTGGCGTACTGGCGGCCGGGCAGTGGTTTGGGGAAAGAAACCGTCAGCATAACGACTATAGGCGCCCTACTAGAGGATTACCGGTTCCTAGCCGGTGTGTCGAGGCTGAATCGTTACTGTGAATCCGCAGGTCCGGGCAGGAGTGCCGCCAATCCCCGATCTCTTCCCGAAGTTCCCTTCCGGCCCGACAACACCTGAGGCCTCGGGGCACGCTGGCGTACTGCCGG
>JBDTQM010000229.1:0-6297 GCA_039932175.1 Specibacter sp. | reverse complement strand
TGGTCGACGGTGGCCACCGGCCGTCGTGCTTTAACAGTGGCCGTGCCCGGAACTCGCCGTTCCCAGGCGTCATAGTCCGGCCGCTTCCGGGGCCCTGGGCGTGCCTCCCAACTTCCCGTGCCTGAGAACCTAGGATCGCTCTCATGCACACGAGCAATAAACCAAACGAGGCCCCAAGCCCCGCTTCGCCGGCGCTCCTTGACCAGCGGGTTCCCGGCCAGTCAGTCGTGACCGAGCTCTTGGTTGCCTTGGAAAAGCAGCCACAGGGTTCCACCCTTGGGCGCTTCTTTGGTTCCGACCCCCTCAGCCCTGACAGCCGGCGCTGGTACCAGGGCGCACTGGGCGAGATCGAGGTGGGAGAACTCCTTGCCCGGCTTGGCCCAGACTGGACGGTCCTGCATGCGGTTCCCGTGGGGTCCGGCGAATCAGACATTGACCATGTGGTGATTGGCACCCCAGGTATTTTCACCATCAACACCAAGCATCATGCCGGCAAGGCCGTCTGGGTGGCCGGCCGGACGCTGATGGTCTCGGGCCAGAAGCAGGGCCACATTCGAAATTCGATTCATGAAGCGAGCCGTGCCGGCAAACTCCTGTCGGCGGCCGTGGGATTCAACGTGCCTGTCGCGGCAGTCATAGCTTTGGTTGGCACCAAAAATCTGCGCGTCAAGGAGGCACCCATCGGCGTCACCGTGCTGACGGCTCCGCAGCTCCTGCGCTGGCTGGGCAAGCGCCCGCCGGTGCTTACAGAAGCCGCGGTGGCCCACATCGCAGCTGCCGCCAAGCAGCCGGGTACCTGGCACCGGGCGCCACGGGAGGCCGGCAGCCCCGCCGAGCTTCAGGACGGGTTCAGGCAGGTTCAAAAAGGAGTGCAGGCGGCCCGGCGCCGCAAGAGGACTTGGGGCTTTGCCGGGATGGCAGCCATGGCTGCCGCAACGTGGGCTGCCATCGCCGCCCTCCCGGCCATCCTCGAAACTGTCCTGCAGATGATGGCCCCCTGATGGTCGCTGCGGCCGACCCGGCGTGGACTGCCGCCGGCAGGATGATGCCGGCGCCACACCTCGCGTCGCAGCCGGCTGGAAGCGCCCCCAGCGGCACACGAGTATCGAGATGATGGTTGGACCCAGGGGGAACGCAATGGACAGAATCTGGCGACCGAGCACCTCGGGCCAACGCTTTGGCGGATCCGGGAGCTGGGAACTGCGCCTGGACGGCACGACGCTGCACCTGAGCGCCGCGGGGACCTCCACGAGCACAAGCATTGCCGAGGTGGACCATCCGGCCCGCCGCAGGGGCCTGTTCTGGGGAACCGTCACTTACAAACTGGGCGGGCGCACCATCGCCCTGGCCGGGATGCGGAACCGGGACGCCGCCAGTCTGGTCCTTGCCCTCGACGCCGCCGTCAGCAACCACCAACAATTGCAGCAGGTTGCAGCTGTCCTGGCCTGGGCGGAAGGGCTTCAGGCAGCCATCGAGGAGCAATTCGCGGCAAGGGGATGGCTGGGCCGCGACTTTAGGAACCGTTGGCAGGCCGCCAAGCCTGCCGGCGCCCCTGCCGAGGCGCTGGAATCCCCCGCCCACGCCGAGCGCCTCGGTGCGCCGCCGGGGAAAGTGCGCGACGCACTCGTGCTGTGGAAGACGGAACTGCGCGACTACCTTGGCCGGCTCAACGAGCAGCGCGTGCTGAACGAGACAACAGCCGCCAAGGACTTTTTTGACCGGGTTGAGCGCTCGCCCCTGACGGCTGAACAGGTCCGCGCCGTGATGTGTCTGGACGACAGGGTCCAGGTCATTGCTGCGGCCGGTTCCGGCAAGACCTCAACCATGGTGGCAAAGGCCGGGTATGTGTTGCACCGCAACCTGGTGCCGGCCGAGAAGATCCTGCTGCTGGCGTTTAACACCGACGCCGCCAAGGAGCTCGCCCAGCGGATCAGGGAACGGCTGGCACCCCTGGGTCTGGATGGAGACCGTGTCCAGGCGAAGACCTTTCACGCCTTTGGCCTGGAAGTCATTGGCCAGGCAACAGGACGCAAGCCCTCCCTTGCGCCTTGGGCCAGTGACGGTGCCGACCTTGAAAAACTCATGGAACTGGTGGACAGGCTCCGGGACACCCAGGCATCATTCCGCCGTCAATGGGATTTTTTCAGGCTTGTCCTCAGCCGTGGCCTCCCGGAGTTCGGCCAGGAAAGCGAGGATCCAAGTGACTGGGACGCCGCCAGCAAGTCCGCCGGTTTCAGGACCCTCCAGGGCGAAGTGGTTAAGAGCCACGGTGAACGGCTCATCGCAGACTGGTTGTTCTACAACGGCGTCAACTACGAATATGAGCGGCCGTATGAGCATGAGACGGTGGATGCCACGCATGTGCAGTACCACCCGGATTTCTACTACCCCGGCATAGATGCTTACCACGAACACTTTGCCCTGGACCGAAAGGGACAACCGCCGCCGGAATTCGTCGGCTACCTCGACGGCGTCACATGGAAGCGTTCCGTCCACCGGAAGTTCGGCACCACGTTGCTGGAAACCACCATGTCCGAATTGTGGGATGGGCTGGCATTCGAACGCCTTTCCCAACAACTCACGGCCCTGGGAATCATGCTGGACCCAAACCCTGACCGCAAGGGCGCAGGCCCGGCACCGATGAAGAACGAACAACTCATCAGGACTTTCCGGACTTTTCTTATCCATGCCAAGAGCAACAGGCTCGACGGCGGGCAGCTGCGCGCACGCTTGGGGGCGTGGTCGGGGACGCCGTCGCAATTTCGGCACGCCGCCTTTCTGAACCTTTTTGAGCCCATCAGGGCCGCATGGGAGCAGGAACTTGCCCAGGACGGTGTCATCGATTTCGAAGACATGCTCACACTCGCGGCGGACCATCTTGAGGCCGGGCACTGGGATCCCGGGTACGAACTGGTCATGGTGGATGAAATGCAGGATGCCAGCCGTGCCCGGGCACGGCTGGCACGCGCCCTCGTGGACGCACCCGGCCGGATGCTTTTTGCTGTCGGGGACGACTGGCAGAGCATCAACGGCTTTGCGGGGGCCGATCTGTCGGTCATGACGGACTTTGCCCGGTGGTTTGGTGAAGCGGAAACCATCAGGCTGGAACGGACCTTTCGTTCCCCGCAGTCCATCTGCAGCGTCTCCGGCGCCTTTGTCCTGAAAAACCCTGTGCAGTTGCGCAAGCTCGTTGTGTCCTCAGCCCCGGAGCACTCCCCATCCATCGTTGCAGTGGCGCTCGAGAATGCTGACGACTATCAGCGCACGGTCCAGCACCACCTCGAAAAACTGGCCGCCCGCATTGGAGCCGGCGAGATCCCTGCTGTCGCCACCAAGAAGGTGACGGTCCTTGTCCTGTGCCGCTACCGGAAGTTGCTGGCGGAGGTGCGGGCAGCGGCCAGGCCCAGTGCGCGCACTGCGGCCGGCTGGGAGCGCCTGGACATACGCTTCCACACCATCCACGGTTCCAAGGGGCTTGAGGCCGACTACGTCATCATCCCGGGGCTGACGAAGGGATCCTACGGGTTCCCCAGCACCGTGGCCGACGACCCCGTGTTGCGGCTGGCCAGGCCGGGCGGCGACACCTTTCCATTCGCGGAAGAGCGCCGGCTCTTCTATGTGGCGTTGACCCGCGCCAAACGTTCCGTGCTGCTGCTGACAGTGGCCCGGAGGGAATCACCGTTTCTGCACGAACTCGTCCAGAACCACAACATTGCTGTGCTGGACTCCGCCGGAAAGTCGACAACCGCCGTGCGCTGCCCGGCCTGCGGGGAGGGGCAACTGGTGCCGCGGAAGGGAAAGTTCGGTGACTTCCTGGGGTGCAGCCGATTCCCGGCGTGCCGCCACACCGGGAAACTCGGCGCTAACCGGAGATAGGTGTCCGCCCGCCGTCGTTCTTCAAGTGATTAATTCCACACGACAAACATTTTGCACTTTGGCAAAGATAGTGCAAACTTTTACTTTGTGACTGAAAGTGCAAATTCCTGCCAGCCCCGTGGGCTGCGTGCCCGCAAGCGTGAGGCAACCCGTTCCGCCATCACCGCGCGGGCCCGGGTCCTTACCGCTGAGCAGGGCCTGAACGGTTTCACCATTGAGCAGCTGTGCGAGGACGTGGGCGTTTCCCGCCGCACCTTTTTCAACTACTTTCCCTCCAAGGAAGACGCCATCATCGGCCACCTTCTGGATGAATTCCCCGCTGACGCCATTGGAGAATTCCAGGCCGGCGGGGCACAAGAGGCAGGCGTTGAACGCGGGCCCCATGGGCTCTCCACCACGCTGCTGCGCGATTTGTACACACTCACCTGCGCCATGGCGGCGCAGCTGGACTTCACCAAGGAACAAATTCATCAGCTGATAGCTGTCATGAAGATGGAGCCTGCCCTCATGATGAAAATGATGGGCAGCAGCAAGATCCGCGAAGCAGAATTCGCATTCCTGATAGCCCAGCGGGAACACCTGGAGCCTGGCGACCCCCTGGTCAACATGGTGGCCGCCCTCTTTGGCACGTGTTCGCACCGTGCCAGCCAGGCGTTCTTCTCGGAAGAAAACACCGCCAGCTACGGCGAACTACTGGCCGGCAATTTGAGCATGGCCCAACAACTTTTCAATTTCTCACTTTTACCCTTCGAAGGGACCCCATGAGTACCGCCATCAAAGCAGGCGAACCGCTCCTGCTGACCCAAAAGAGAATCTGGATCATCTTCTCCGCGCTCATCGCGGGCATGATGCTCTCCAGCCTCGACCAAACCATCGTCTCCACCGCCATGCCCACCATCGTGGGCAAGCTGGGCGGCGTGGAGCACCAGACCTGGATCACCACCGCCTACCTGCTGGCCACCACCATTGTGATGCCCATCTACGGCAAATTCGGTGACGTGCTGGGACGCCGCACCCTGTTCCTGGCAGCCATTGCCATCTTCACGCTGGCTTCGATTGGTTGCGCCTTTGCCACCGACTTCTGGGGCTTCGTGATCTTCCGCGCCATCCAGGGCCTGGGCGGCGGCGGCTTGATGATCCTCTCGCAGGCCATCATTGCCGACATTGTCCCCGCCAATGAGCGCGGCAAGTACATGGGCCCCCTGGGCGCCATCTTCGGCCTGTCAGCCGTTGCCGGCCCCCTCCTGGGCGGCTACTTTGTTGACCACCTCACCTGGGAGTGGGCGTTCTACATCAACATCCCGATTGGCATTGCAGCGTTCATCATTGCCTTCTTCACCCTGACCCTGCCCTCCAAGAAGGCAACCAAGAAGATTGACTTCATGGGTGTGCTGTTCCTGTCCATCGCCACCACGGCCTTGATCTTCTTCACCGACTTTGGCGGCAATGAAGGCGGCTGGACCTCCATGACCACCTGGTCGTGGGGCGCCCTCCTGCTGGCGGCCGTCGCGCTGTTCATCTTCACCGAATCCCGCGCGGCAGATCCCATCATCCCGCTCTCACTGTTCAAGAACCCGATCTTTTTGAACTCCACGGCCATCGGCTTTGTCCTGGGCATGGGCATGTTCGCCGCACTGGCGTTCGTTCCCACGTTCTTGCAAATGTCCTCCGGAACCTCCGCCGCCGAGTCGGGCCTGCTGATGCTGCCCATGATGGTGGGCCTGATCGGAACCTCCATCTGGTCGGGTATCCGCATGACCAAGACAGGCAAGTACAAGGCGTTCCCCATTGCCGGTTCAATCCTGACCATCATTGCCATGCTGTGGATGACCACCCTGTCCGCCGAAACCCCCATCTGGGTCATTTGCGCGCAGCTGTTTGTGTTCGGCGCCGGTTTGGGCCTGATCATGCAGATCGTTGTCGTCGTGGTGCAGAACTCGGTTCCGGCTTCCCAGCTGGGCACCGCGACCAGCACCAACAACTACTTCCGTGAAGTGGGCTCCGCCTTGGGCGTGGCCGTGTTCGGCGCCATGTTCACCACGCGCCTGGCCGACTCCCTCAAGGGAGTCTTCACGGCCGGCGGCGCCACCCCGGAGCAGGCAGGCAGCGCCATGTCATCCCTGGATCCGCAGGCGCTGCACCAGCTGCCGCAGGCCATCCAGGACGGCATCATCAACGCCTACGCCGATTCCCTGGCACCCGTGTTCTGGTACCTGATTCCGTTCATGGTCATCGCCCTGGTGCTGGCCATCTTCATGAAGGTTATCCCGCTCTCGGACACCTCCGGCATGGTGGCCCGCGGCGAGGCCATTGGCGGCGCGGAGGCCGAGCGCCTGGAGGCCGAGCGACTTGGCCGCACCTCCGACTCCGCCGCCCCTGAGGCCGGCGACACGCTGCTGCTGGGCAGGGAAGACCCGGACT
>JBDTQM010000228.1:0-6359 GCA_039932175.1 Specibacter sp. | reverse complement strand
CAAAATCAGCACGACAAGCACCTGGCGTGCGGCGAGGGACACAAATTCGATGTGGCGTACTGTGGCGCCGGCCGAGCGCGGGTACTGCACAACCGCCACCTGGTTGGTCAGGTGCGCCAAGGTCCGCACAGTCCGTTCCAGGACGTCGTCAAGATCGGTGGAACCCTCCAGCAGCACCGCAATGGCGCGGCGTTCGGCGGCTGAAAGCGGTTTGACGGCGGACAGCTGGTCCACAAAGAGCCTGTAGCCCTTGTCAGTGGGAATGCGCCCGGAGCTGGTGTGCGGAGCGGCAATCAAGCCTTCCTCTTCCAACGCCGCCATGTCATTGCGGATGGTCGCGCTGGAAACGCCCAAATGGTGCCGTTCCACCAGCGCCTTGGAGCCAACGGGTTCACGAGTGTGTACATAGTCTTCAACAATGGCCCGCAGGACCTCCAACTTCCGTGGTTCACTCATATCCGTCACCTCCTTCCAGTAGCGCTGAAATTCCTTGCTTGCACTTCGTGTGCTGCCGGGCTGTGGCAGCCCAAGGACGTTGGCACTCTACCCAACCAAGTGCTAAGTCTAATACTTTTTGTCCGGCCCCTACCGTGGTGCCGTGGCCATGGCTAACCGGAATTAGTGCCCCTGGTGCGGTTAGCATGGGTTTTCACACGTGCAGCGTTCGCCATGAGCGTTGCCCCAAGAATGAAGAGTCAGGTTTTAGCGTGGAATTCAACCAGTGGGGCCCCCAAGATTTGAGCGCACCGCCCGCCCGTACCCTGCCCAAGGTGGAAGCCGTTGCCGGGCTTGTGGTTGAGGACGTGCAAACCGGCTGGGTGGGCGCAGTGGTCAGATTGGAAAAATCCGGCGGCATGCACATTGTGGAGCTGGCCGACAGGCGCGAAAAGATCCGCGCCTTCCCGCTGGGGTTTGGTTTCCTGTTGGACGGTGATGCCGTTGAGCTTGTTGCGCCGCGCATTGTGACGGCCAGGCAGACCCAGCGCACGGCCTCTGGTTCGGTAAAAGTTGCCAACACCCGGGCCAAGGTGGCCAAGGCCAGCCGAATCTGGGTGGAAGGCAAGCACGACGCCGAACTCGTTGAAAAAGTTTGGGGAGACGATCTGCGGGTTGAAGGAATAGTGGTTGAGCCCCTTCGCGGCATCGACGACCTGGCTGCCGCTGTGGCGGATTTCTCCCCCGGCCCCAACCGCCGCTTGGGCATTTTGGTGGACCACCTGGTGCCCGGGACAAAGGAATCCCGCATTGTGGCCAATCTCATGAAGTCACCTGGCACACACAACAACGTATTGGTGGTGGGCCACCCCTACGTGGACGTGTGGCAGGCCATCAAGCCAGCCACGTTGGGCATCCCCGCATGGCCTGTCATCCCGCGATCCATGGAATGGAAGCTGGGAATCCTGAAGGCCTTTGGCTGGCCCCACAGCACTGCCGAGGACGTCGGCCTTGGCTGGCAGCGGCTGCTCTCACGGGTGAATTCCTATGCGGATCTGGAGCCTTCACTGCTGGGCCGCGTGGAAGAAGTGATTGATTTCCTCACGGCACCAGTATCCTAGAGAGTGGCCAGCGATATGTTGGCCAGCAGTTTCGCGTGTTGAAAGGCCAGCCATAGTGAGTCATCCGGTAAACCAGCAGAATGGTTCCGTCAAACCGCCACTGACGCCCTCAGAGGACAAACAGTGGGCCTTCATGGCCCACTGCGGCGGCATTCTGGGCTGCATTCCGGCACTTCTGATTCACCGGTACATGGCCCCCCGCGGCCCGTTCACAGCCCAGGAATCGCTTGAGGCCCTGAACTTCACCCTGCCGCCCACAGTCGTCGCGGTGGTCCTGAACCTGCTGGGGTTCATTTTCACGTTCTTCAGTCCGCAACTGGGAACGATCTTTTTCCTGCTCGCACTTCTCGTGTGGGCGTTCCTGACACTTTTCTCTGTCCTGGGCGCCGTGAGCGTCAACAAGGGCCAGCCTTACCGCTACGCCCTGAACCTTCGCCGGATCAACTAAAACCAAAAACTGACCCTCCCCACGCCCTCCCTCGCCTCGTTCCTCGGTCAGGGAACCTTGGGGCGCGTGGGCCCAAAAACGCCGAGCTCCCGCGCTTTTAGCATGGGACTCGGCGTTTTCTGCGGCGCAGTTGGTGTTGGCGGCTAGTCCAGGAGGGCCCTGGTCACGGCGTCTCCCAGGAGCCGGCCCTTGAGGGTGAGTACCAGGGTGCCGGCGAAGGCCTTGAGCGGGTCAACCAGTTCCTGGGCAATGAGCCCGGCAACAGCCTTGCGCGCATCGGGGCTGAGCGTGTTGATGGCCAAGCCCTCGGACAAGCGCGAGGTCAGCATGATTCGTTCCATGGCCCGGGTGTCCGCGTCGAGGGTTTCCCGGCCGGCAGCAGGCGATTCGCCGTTGTCCAGACGGTTGGCGTAGGCCGTGGGGTGCTTGACGTTCCACCAGCGCACACCGCCCACATGGGAGTGGGCACCGGGGCCGATCCCCCACCAGTCATCCCCGCGCCAGTAGGCAAGGTTGTGCTGGCAGGCATCCGCCGGGGTGCGCGACCAGTTGCTGACCTCGTACCAGGACAATCCGGCCTCGGTGAAGAGGGCGTCGGCAAGCTCGTATTTCACGGCGTGGTCGTCGTCGTCGATATTGGGGACCTGACCGCGCCGGATTTGGGCAGCCAGCTTGGTGCCCTCTTCGATAATGAGCGAGTAGGCGGAAATGTGGTCGGGTTCGTAGCTCAGGGCAGTCCGCACTGACGTTTCCCAATCGGCTATTGACTCCCCCGGCGTGCCGTAGATCAAGTCAACACTCACGTTCAGGCCTACCTCGCGCGCCCAGGCAACAGCCTGCGGCACCCGCTCGGGGTTGTGGGTCCTGTCCAGGACCTTCAAAACGTGCGGAACCGCCGACTGCATGCCAAAGGACACACGGGTGAAGCCGCCGTCGTGCAACTCCTGCAAGGACTCCTTGGTGACGGAGTCCGGGTTGGCCTCGGTGGTGACCTCGGCCCCGTCCTCAAGACCCCACTGCGCGACGGCGGCACCCAGAATGCGGGTCAGGTCGCCTGCGGGCAGCAGCGTGGGGGTGCCGCCGCCAAAGAACACTGTGCTGAGCTTGCGCGGGGGCAGCCCCGAGGCGGCCATGGCCTGGCCGGCAAACTCCACCTCACGGACGGCGGTTTCGGCGTAGGCGTCCTGTGAGGCGCCGCCGCCAAGCTCCGTGGCCGTGTAGGTGTTGAAGTCGCAGTAGCCGCAGCGCACGGCGCAAAACGGGATGTGGGCGTACAGGCTGAATTTGCGGTCCGCCACACCGACGGCAGCCTGCGCGGGCAGGATGCCGTCGGCCGGAGCCGGATCACCGAGGGGCAAAGCGCTGGGTGTCACTTCTTTGACTTGTCCTTGGGCGCTTCGGCAGTTGTCAGCGCGGCGATGAAGGCTTCCTGGGGAACCTCTACGCGGCCCACCATCTTCATGCGCTTCTTGCCTTCCTTCTGCTTTTCCAGCAGCTTGCGCTTACGGGAAATGTCACCGCCGTAGCACTTGGCCAGGACGTCCTTGCGGATGGCGCGGATGCTTTCGCGGGCGATGATGCGGGCACCGATGGCAGCCTGGATGGGCACCTCGAACTGCTGGCGCGGGATGAGCTCACGGAGCTTGCCGGTCATCATGACACCGTAGGCGTACGCCTTGTCTCGGTGGGTGATGGCGCTGAAGGCATCCACCTGCTCGCCCTGGAGCAGGATGTCAACCTTGACAAGGTCGGCGACCTGATCGCCGTCGGCCTTCCAGTCGAGGGAGCCGTAGCCGCGGGTTTTGGACTTCAGGATGTCGAAGAAGTCAAAGACAATCTCGGCCAAGGGCAGGCGGTAGCGAATTTCCACCCGGTCCTCGGAGAGGTAGTCCATGCCGCCCAAAATGCCTCGGCGGGTCTGGCACAGTTCCATGATGGCGCCCACGAACTCGGTGGGAGCCAAGATGGTGGCGGCCACCATGGGCTCGCGCACTTCGGCGATCTTGCCCGAAGGGTATTCGCTGGGGTTGGTGACGTGGACAACCCTCTTGTCCTCAAGGGTGACCTCGTACTCCACATTGGGGGCCGTGGAGATCAAGTCCAGATTGTGCTCACGCTCCAGGCGTTCACGGGTGATTTCCAGGTGCAGCAGGCCCAGGAAGCCCACACGGAAGCCAAAGCCCAGTGCGGCAGAGGTCTCCGGTTCGTAAATCAGTGCGGCGTCGTTGAGCATGAGCTTTTCCAGCGCGTCACGCAACACCGGGTAGTCGGTGCCGTCCATGGGGTACAGGCCGGAAAACACCATGGGCTTGGCGTCGTGGTAGCCGGCCAGGGCCTCCGATGCGGGCTTGCTGAACGTGGTGACGGTGTCTCCCACCTTGGACAGGCGCACGTCCTTCACACCCGTGATCAAGTAACCAACCTCACCAACACCCAAACCCTTGGACGGTGTGGGCTCCGGGGCGCTCACACCAATTTCCAGCAGTTCGTGGGTGGCTCGGGTGGACATCATCTGGATTTTCTCGCGCGGGCTCAGGCTGCCGTCAATGACGCGGACGTAGGTGACCACGCCGCGGTAGGTGTCATACACGGAGTCAAAGATCATGGCGCGGGCCGGGGCGTTGGGATCGCCAACGGGTGCCGGCAGCTCACGGACGATCAAGTCCAGCAACTCTTCAACGCCAACACCTGTCTTGCCGGAGACCATCAGGACGTCCTCGGGCTTGCCGCCAATCAGGTTGGCCAGCTCCAGCGCATATTTTTCAGGCTGGGCCGCCGGGAGGTCAATCTTGTTCAGCACCGGGATGATGGTGAGGTTGTTCTCCATGGCCAGGTACAGGTTGGCCAGCGTCTGGGCTTCAATGCCCTGGGCTGCATCAACGAGCAGGATGGCACCTTCACAGGCCGCCAAGGACCGGGATACCTCGTAGGTGAAGTCAACGTGGCCCGGGGTGTCGATCATGTTCAGGCAGTAGGACGTGCCATCGACTTCCCAGGGAATGCGGACTGCCTGTGACTTGATGGTGATACCGCGCTCACGCTCAATATCCATCCGGTCCAGGTACTGGGCTTTCATGTCACGCTGCTTGACGACTCCAGTGAGCTGGAGCATCCGGTCCGCCAGGGTTGATTTCCCGTGGTCAATGTGAGCGATGATGCAGAAGTTCCTGATGATCGCCGGATCGGTCGCGGCGGGCACCGGAGCAGTGCGGGCCATGGGTGACACTGGTGTTCCTTACTGTTGCATGAGCGCAGGGATGGCAGTGCATGTACCGCCACCGTGCAGGGGTGTGTCCATGCCCAAAACGGGCGGACACTCATTGCCTTCAAGTCTCCCACGAATAGGGGCCCAGATAAGAACTGACAGGCCCATTCGCTACTGTAGGAGCCATGCCTTCCACAACCGACCGCATCATTGGCCTTCTGCGCTCCCTTGCCGGTGCACTTTTCAACCCCCGCAAGACAGCACCGCCGCGCACCCGCTCCGGCAGCAAGCCCGGTACCAAACCGTCGGGCAAGCCCAGCCCCCGGGCAGGCACGCGTCCGGCCCGGCGGCCTTCTCAGGGCACCCCCACCACTGGCTTGAGCGCGCCCTACCCGGGCGACTTCAACGGCACCTCAAGGGTGAAGTACGCGCCCAAGCCCGACGGCGCCCCCGACCCGGGCGAGATTGTGTGGACCTGGGTGCCCTTCGAGGAGGACTACAGCCAGGGCAAGGACAGGCCCGTACTGGTGGTGGGCCGCTCGGGAAAGCGGCTGCTGGCGCTCATGCTCACCAGCAAGGACCACAGCGGCGACCGGCGCTCTGACGTCGACTACGTGGACATTGGCACGGGCGCATGGGACCGCCAGGGCCGCCCCAGCGAAGTCAAGCTCGACAGGGTTTTGCAGGTGTCCGAGGCTGATCTGCGCCGCGAGGGTGCCGTGCTCGATGCCAAGCGCTTTGCCGCCGTTGCCGCAGGGCTGCGCCAGCGACACGGCTGGAAGTAATCCCACACGCCTGCAAGGCACTGATCTGATAGAATTTTTATTAGTGTGTGCCCGTGCAGGTCGGCGGGTACAGCAGCTTGACCTGACGTTCACCATAATTCGAGCATCCCCACGCCGCTGTCAACGGTCAAGCTACGCCCTCTACGACCGAATTTACGTATCAAAAGAGAGTTATACAACGTGGCTAATATCAAGTCCCAGAAGAAGCGCATCCTCACCAACGAGAAGGCGCGTCAGCGCAACCTCTCGGTTCGGTCCGAGCTGAAGACCGCTATCCGTGCAGTAAACACGGCAGTGGCCAAGGACGACAAGGATGCAGCTGTGGTTGCACTGGTGAATGCAGGCCGCAAGCTGGACAAGGCTGT
>JBDTQM010000227.1:0-6419 GCA_039932175.1 Specibacter sp. | reverse complement strand
CGGTAGGCGCCGTGGTAGCTCTTCATGTGCTGCTGGTGCGTGCCCACGGGGTTGTTCCGCCGCTGGACGCAGAAGCCAATGACGCCCAGCTGCAGCAGTGCACGCCCCCAGCAGAGCGGCCCGGTACGGAAGGGAAACTGGCATGAGCAGATCACCATCGCCGCTGTCGTGGCGCAAGGGAAACAACATTGCCAGCAGACCGTGGCGGGGGCATGTCCGCGAATACGACCTGTTCAAGGAACTCGCCATTGGCGTTGTGGTGGTAGGCCTGATTGTGCTGGGCTTGTCGGCACTGTTCGGTTCACCGGATGATCCCGGGGTGACGTTGAAATCGTGGGCCGGGGCGGCGCCGTCGGATTTTGTTGCCACAGCCACCGCCGAACTTGGCGCTACCAGCGAAACAGCCGGCTACGGCCCACCCTACAACGCCACCCCGGACGCCACCCAGAAACTTGGGTTCATTGACCTCCAAAGCCTCTCTGGTGTGCGCCTGCCTATCGACACGGCGAGCGACTTTGTCATCAAGCCTCTCCAAACGCTGCCCACCCCGCCAGCAGCCCTGGCGCAGTGGGAAGCAGCGACGCCGGATGAGCAGGCACAGTGGACAACAGATTACTCGGCCGCGTTGGCCGCCGCACCCGATGGCGACCCCGCACAGGTGGCGGCCGGCGCCTACGGGCCAGTGCCTGCCTTGACGGGGGCGCTGCTGGCCATGGCCGCCAGCGGGAATCTGGACGGTGTCCTGCAAAGCAACGGACAGCCCTACACCATGGACTACACACCCAGCATCTTGTTCCTGGGTGACGGCGGCTACTTCCAAGGGCTGGCCGCCTCAGCCCACCTGACCGGGGAACAGTGGGGCGTCATGAACGAGACAGGCAATACGCCGGGACAGTCCTGGTTGTGGCTTTTCTCGCTGCTGTACCAAGTGGAACCGGTCAAGTCTTCCGCCAATGCGGACATCTTGGTGGTGTCCACGATGCTGGTGCTCTCACTGTTGCTGACGTTGTTGCCGCTCATTCCAGGGTTGCGGGCACTGCCCCGCAAAATCCCTGTCCACCGGTTGATCTGGCGGGACTACTACAGCAAACGGTGAAGGGGACTGCAAACGCAGCAGAAGTCACCCAGCTGCTAGTTTGGGCACATGAGCAACTTAATTGGGTCCCATGACAACGAACCCCACACAGCCAACATTGCCGGGCGCCTGAACTGGCTCAGGGCCGGAGTGCTTGGCGCCAATGACGGCATAGTCTCCGTCGCTGCAACCGTGGTGGGTGTCGCCGGTGTAACCAACGCCCCCACCCCGATTCTTGTGGCGGGTGTGGCTGCGGTGGTTGGCGGTGCCGTTTCGATGGCTTTGGGTGAGTATGTATCCGTGAGCAGCCAACGCGACAGCCAACGGGCACTCATCGAGAAGGAGCGCCTGGAATTGGCCACGGACCCCGATGGCGAATTGGCTGAGCTCACAGGCCTCTACCGGGCCAAAGGGCTCAGCACCGCCACGGCGGAGCAAGTGGCCCTGGAGTTGACAGCCCATGATGCCCTGTCAGCACACCTGTCCGCAGAGCTGAACATCAGTCAGCATGAGGAAGCCAACCCTTGGCAGGCCGCCTATGCCTCAGCGGCTGCCTTCGCCGTGGGGGCAATCCTGCCGCTGCTGGCCATCTTGTTGCCGCCAGCGGAATGGCGGATCCCGGTGACGTTCCTCGCCGTTCTACTGGCCCTTGCCCTCACAGGTACCCTCAGCGCAGCCATCGGCGGAAGCTCCAAATCCATCTCCGCAACCCGGTTGGTCATTGGCGGCGCCCTGGCCCTCGCTGCGACTTACGGCATAGGCACAGCGCTCGGGGCCAGCGGCGTTATTTAGCTGCGCCTGGGCTGTTGCGGAACCAAGCTCAGCGCCAGTTTCGGGCACAGGCTGACCGCATCCCGGGCCGCCCCGGCGTCCCGCGGGCCGATTTCCACGTTGGTGCGGTCGCCGCCCCGGACGTGTTTGACCAAAGGGTATCCCCAGTCGTCACGGCCCAAAACGGTGGGCAGCAGTTCTGTGCAGAGACCGCGCCCGTCACATTTGGTCCAGTCGATATGCAGTATCTCGTTCATGCGATCCTCCTGAAAGTTCTGGTGCAGCTTCCCGCAAGGTGGGCCTTGACGTCGTCGGAAAACGTCTCCAGGGCGCTGGCGACCAAGCGCAGCGTTCCGTCAGGATGGTGGCAGGCGCCGCGGCCGCCCACCAGTTGAGCCAGTCGTTGCAGTTCTCCAACCAGCCGCGGATCCTGGTCGCCGTAGGCGATTGCGTTCAGGACCCTGGCCATGGCTGGCAAGCCGAACATGCACGGCCCGCACTGTTTGGCGGATTCTCCTGCCAGGTAGCTGAGGATACGGGCGGTGGCTTCGAGCCCGCACTCCCCGGTTGAGAGGACGTGCAGCACACCGGCGCCGGGGCGGACCACCTGGCCCGCCGGACCCGACGGTGACAAGGTGTAGTCCAGCGGCTGCACCCACTGTCCGTGGTAGCCGCCCACCAGGACTGCCCTGACATCTGAGCGATCGACGCCGGCGCGGCCCAGAACGCTGGCAAGGCGTGCGTCTCCTTCCACTTCCAGCACCTGCCCGGGGCAATGGCCTGAGACGGAGACCAGCCGCGTGCCGGGGTCCCGCTCCGAGCCACGGGAGCGGAACCAGCTGACTCCATGGCGGGCAATGAGGGCCGCGTGGGCCAGGGTTTCCACATTCAGCACCAGGGTGGGCCGGCCTTTGACACCGGATTCGCTGAGCCGACGTCGGTTGTCCAGCGGCAAGGCAATGCCGTTGGCGATGCTGTTGACCACGGCGCTTGCCTCACCGGAGATGAACGATTCCGGGGCTTGGACCACCTTGATTTTGCGCGCATCACGGCGCCCCGCCACAGCGGCTTGGACCGCTGGTATGGCCGCCGGGGTGGTGTAAATGTACAACAGCGAGGCGGATAACGCGCGCCCGGCGATCAAGAGCCCGTCAATGACCAGGTGGGGAGCGTGGGCCAGCAAAGTCTTGTCCTTGAAACTGAGGGGCTCGCCCTCGGCACCGTTGGCTATCACCACCGGCCGGGCTGCCAACGGCGCCCCGCCCCGGCCTTGTTCCGTCGCAGCGAGCTTGCGCCACGAAGCGAACGCTGCGCCGCCGCGTCCTGTCAGCCCGGATTGCTCCAAGACCGAGATGAAGTCTGCGCCGATGCCCTCCAGCACCAATGGGCCAAAGGCTTGTTCGTGCTCGCAGAGGGTCGCGTTGGATCCCGCCGCAAAGAGCTTGTGGCGCGCCGTTCTGTCCCAACCTTGAGCGGCAGAAGCGGTGGCTGATCGTTGGGGTGTCATCTCAGGCTTCCTTGCCGGGCTTTGGCGGTTTCTGAAAAGTTTGTTGACAGGCGCCAGACAACTGCTGCCCCTACCGCCGCAACTGCTCCAACGGCGAGCACCAGGAACCACCTGCCGGTCCCGTTGGTGCCGTTGCCAAGGGCGTGGGCCAGGGCAATGGGCCACATGGCGTAGCTGAACCAGTGAACGGCACGAAACATCCGTTGGCCGATGCGCTGGCGCAGCAGCCCGGTGACTACCAGCGCCAGCACCAGATCGAACGCGACGGTTCCCAGGCCCTGCCAGAACGGTTTGAAAGCCCCCAGAAATGGTACGACGACGTCCGTCACTGTGAGTTTCGCATAGGAATCCAGCATCAACGACCCCACATGGAGCAACAGGAAGACTGTGGCCAGCAAGGAAATATTTCGGTGGATCAACGTTATGGAGAAACGCGGTATCCCAGGCAGGGGCCGCCCGGAGCGGGTCACGATGCCCAGCAGGACACTCACGGTAAACAACGCCAAGGAGGCGAATCCGCTCACCCTGCCAACGGCCCACATGGCGTTATCCATTTGTTGCCCCTCCCGCAACAGACATTCCTGCTGGTTGGCTTTGGGGCTGGTCCTTGGGCCAGCCCCCGGTGGTGACAATTCGGCCCTGCGCGTCAACAAGGCGCGCAACAACGCCAATCCGGTCAAACCATTCCACGGCCGCGAATCCGCGGACTATCCCAGCGGTACTAAACGCATTGGCCCGCAAACATGAGGAGGCGGCCACGGTGACTGAACGCCAGACCGGCTCCGCCGGAAGCCCAAACCTTGGGTCCAGGATGTGGTGGACACTGTGACCGGCATGCCGCCACCGCCGCTTCTGTGTACTCGAAGTGGCCATCGCATGCCCGGCCTGCAGGGTAAGCTGCTGGCACGGATCCTGGGGCAGGTCTTGGACAAGGACCTGCCAGCCGCCCTCAGGGCTGGGACCGGCCGTGGCGATGTCACCACCCAGGGAGACCAGAACACCGCATCCGAGCTCCGAGGCCACTCGCGCTGCGGCGCGGTCCGCGGCGACGGCCTTGGCCGTGGCCCCCAGATCGAGCCCAAGATCCTCCGGGACGGTGAGGACTTCCCCCACGAGGGACACTCGCTGCCATCCGGGGGTGCGCGGTTGCGGGCGGGTGCCGGCAACGGCGGCGCCGTCGGGGCTGAGCCGCACCTGGGCAAGATCCCGGTCGTAGCCTAAGGCTGCCAGGTCCTTGCCGAGGGTGGGGTCAACGTCGCCACCTGTCCACGTGGCAGCATTGAGGGCACGGGCAACCAGCAGGGCCAGCAGCGGGCTCACCCTGGCACCGGCGGCAAGACCCGGCTGCAGGCGCATCAACTCAGAGTCTGAACGGAAGCGGCTGCAGGCCTCATCGACGTCGACCACAACGTCACGAACTATCCGCTCGGCCGCCCCCATTAGGGAAGTGTCGGTGCCGGTGATGGCAGCTTCCAGCCCCCACACAGTCCAAGACTTTGAGAGCTCCATTTCAGGACCCCGCAGATTTTCCACTGATGGCTCCGCCGTTGCCGGGCTGGACCGAGGTGCCCCCAGAATTACTGTAGCCGTTGCCTGCGGTGTCAGAGCCGCTTAGCCCCTTGTCATCGGTGGAACCATCGTCTTGACTGGCGTTCGACGGCGTGGTCACCGTGAGGCTCGGGGTGGCCGCGTCCACGGCCAAGACGGCGATGCCGGCAACCGAAAAACTGCCAAGAGCTAGGGCAGTGGTGATGCCCGCAGCCACCTTCTTGCCGCTGTTGCGTGTAGCCATGACCTGCTCCCGTCCGTGTGTTGATGAGATGCCCTGTCTCCATCATCCCCACGAATTCTGTGCGCTTTCTTAGTCAGCGGTGTGCATCAGCTTTTCCCTGACGCAGCAACGGCAGAACCACCACCACCGTGGCACCCCCACCCGTCGACGCCGATTCCACCATGATCCTGCCGTGGTGCAGGGCCACAATCTCTGCCACCAGGGCCAGGCCGAGCCCATAATGGCGGGTGCCTATGGTGCCGGCTCCGGCCCGTGCCGAGGAAAACCGTTCAAAGGCCCTCGCCTCCGTGCCCGGGGCAAAGCCGGGTCCATCGTCGCGGACCAGTATGTGCGCGTCCCCTCCGTCAACGCTGACATCCACTGTCACTGCTGTTTGAGCATGGTCGAGTGCATTGGAAATCAGTGCCGTGAAAACCCGCAGGAGTGCCACCGGTGAACCTTGAACCATCACCGGTCCGGTAGCACCAGCCAGGCCCAGCAGAAGTGATTTTTGCTGGGCCTGAGGTGCCGCTGCAGCTACCGCATGGTTTGCAACACCCCGCACGTCCACTGCCGTGTGGTCAACGGACTCCCTGGGGTCAGCGGAAATCAGCAAGTCGTCCAAGATGCCCGTCAACAGCTTGGAGTCTTGGACAATTCTGTCCACCTCCTCAGACACTTCCCCCGGCGCCAGAGCCGGTGCAAGCAGTTTTCGGCGCAGCAATTGCGCCCTGGTGCTGAGCAAGGTCAACGGCGTTCGAAGTTCGTGGCTGGCATCGGCAACGAACCGTCGCTGCAAAGCAAGGCTCTCCACCATGGGGCGCATGGCGCGCATGGCCATCCACACCGACGCGGCAGCCGAAACCACGGCCGCCGCCGCAACGGCCACCACTATGGCCCACACCAGGCGGACAAGTGATTCGCGGCCCTGGTGGGTATCCACCGCAGCCTGGACCACCCTGCCATCGTGGATGGTGGTCAACACCTCATAGTGTCTCCCCCCGGCTGAGAAACCCGCTTGTTCATCGGTTTGTGAGGAGGCCACACGGTTCATCGCTGCCATGTCAGGAAGCCCCGCAGGCATGGCCGGGGAGACGCTCAGCCCGCCCTCGTGGACCACGGCTACATAGACCCCCGGAGGCGCGTCGTGGGGTGAGTCCACGCGGGTGGCGTTCACCAAGGACTTGTCCATGGCTTCAGCAGTGCCCGCAGCAACTATCGAGTACAGCAAAACACCCATCAATGCCAGCAAAACTACTATCCATAATTTGCGTATTGATAAGTTTTTTTTTATG
>JBDTQM010000226.1:0-6458 GCA_039932175.1 Specibacter sp. | reverse complement strand
CTCAGGACTCCGGACATGGTAGTTGGCGGGATTGTGGGTTCGTTGAATTTCCGGGGTTTTTCTTTGCTGGAGGGCTGTTAATTTTACCCATTATCCGATATAATAGATTCAAGAAACCAGTTCTATTGGAAGGGTGAAATGATGGGTGTCATGACTGCTCAACCTCCTCTTCCTGCGGCAATGGTCCTCGATGCCGTACCCCTGGGCTTGGCCGGCTCACTGGTGAAGGATGAGACCGGCGGCGTGGTTTATCTCCACGGGCAAATGGTATTTTCCTGGGATGAGAGTGATGAGGCCGGACGCCGCTGGGCTGCGGTGAAACTCGCGTCAATGAAGGCTGCCGGGGTGGGTGAGATCGCCGCGGCGTTTGATGTCACACCGTCAACGTTGTGGTTGTGGAAGCAGTTACTGGAACAAGGTGGCATCGGTGCGTTGGTGCCCGAGAAGAAGGGACCGAAACAGGCTTCCCGACTCACCGAGACGGTCATTACCCGGATCGTGACACTACGCAACAGTGGCTTATCACAGCAAGCCGTCGCTGACGCGGTCGGTGTCTCTGAATTCAGTGTCCGCCGCGCCTTGAAAATCGTTGCCGAGCAATCCGCAGCTGCCACGGAAACCGTGGCTGAGGAAGCTGTAGCCCTGGAACCGACCCCAGCATCGGCACCGGTATCGCAGCCTGAATTGCCGCTCATGCCGGCGCCTCGCACTGCCGAACGTGCCGCCGCCAGCATGCTTGAGGGCGCTTCCCCGGTGTTTTCCGCGGTGGCCGGTATCCGGCATGCCGGGTTGTTCCTTACCTTCCCCGCGCTGGAATCCACGGGTCTGCTTTCCTGCGCGAAACAGGTGTACGGGGCGTTGCCCAATGGTTTCTATGGGCTGGAAACGATTCTGATCGAGGGCGTGGTGCGGGCCCTGGCAGGGGAAGCGCGGGCTGAGGGCGCTACCCGCTTCAACCCGCAGGATTTGGGCAGGGTGTTGGGGTTGGATCGGGGCCCTGAAGTGAAAACGATCCGCCGCCGGATCAACCAACTCGCTGCTACGGGCAAAGCGTCCGATCTGATTGCGGCCTTGGCCGCCCATCACCTCAACGGTACGGGCTCGGGCGGTGAGGACCTAGCTGCGATTCTCTATGTTGACGGGCATGTGCGCGCGTATCAGGGCACGAAAAAGATCGGCAAACTCTACTCCACCAGGCTCAAATTCCCCGTCCCGGCAACGGAGGAAACCTGGGTCACTGACGCCCACGGCGCCCCGGTGTTCGTGGTCATGGCCGAACCCGGGGCATCCCTGGCCGGTGAGCTCCGAAAGCTCCTACCCGAACTACGCGTCGCGGTCGGTGATGACCGACGCGTGCTCGTTGGTTTCGACCGTGGTGGCTGGTCACCAGCTTTGTTCAAACACATGGACGCCGCTGGTTTTGATGTGTTGACCTGGCGCAAAGGCACCACAGAGCCGATCAAGGAAGAGCTCTTCACCGAGGTCTCTCATACCGATGAGCACGGGGAAACCCGGACCTGGACTGTGGCAGACACGATTGTTGATCTTCCCCTGCCAACCACGAAGAAGACCGGGGAAGTGTTCTCTATCCGTCAACTCAGCCGCATCGTTCCCGCCAAGGGCAAGGACGGTGGAACACGCCAGATTCACATCCTCACCACCAACCGTGACCTACCGGCCGGGGAAGCGGTGTGGCGGATGGGGAATCGGTGGCGTCAAGAAAATCAATTCCGTTACGCACGCATGCACTTCGATCTTGACTCCCACGATTCCTACGCCAGCACTGACGATGATGCAAAGCGTTTAGTACCTAACCCGGCCAAGAACACCTCGTATCAAAAACTCCTCACCGCTAGGAAACATCATGCCGAGGTCACTGCGGACGTTGAGAGGGCACTGACCGCGCTACGGACCGCACCGCCGGGACAGAAGGAACTCAAAGTCGTGGTGACCAGCAAGATGCATAACGCCCTGACGAAACCGTTATGGAAAGCCGAAAAGCTCTTGCTAGCTGCCGAGGCAGCCCACAAGAAGATCCCCGCGAAAATCATGCTCGGCAAACTCGCCCCGGGCCAGCAAGTCCTGGATACCGAGGTCAAGCTCATCCACACCGGGATCCGCATGGCCGCCTACAACACCGCTATGACCATCGCCCGGGAAATCCGCACCAATACCGGCTATGCCAAAGCCGCCAATGAAGCCCACACCTTGATGCGTCAAATGTTCAACCAGTCCGGGGACATCGACACCACCCAATCAGGTCATCTGAGCATTACTTTGGACCCGCTACCGACCAAGGCGAAGACCATCGCCGCCGCCGAACTATGTGAGCACCTGACAGCCACAAAAACCCGCTACCCCGGCACCGACCTCATCCTCAAATACGCCATCAAAACAAAACCGGCGACTCCGATCAATTAAATCGCGATGTCAGGAGTCCTGGAACTACGGCCAAAAACACGGGGCCAACAATGGAGGAAATGCGGCTTAATTCAAAAGGACAATGACGGCTGCGGCTAAACTAATAAGAACCTTGGTCCCGGATGAGTCTTTCCCCGAAACGGGTGTCAGGGTCCCGATTGATTCACTCATAAACTGTCCGTCTCCATGCTGCCATGTCAATGCCCCGATGGGATTGGCATGATCTTATCCGGCGGCCGCCTGAACATTGCCTCGAGTCGAATTCGTGGGCATTAATTTACGGCAATTTCCCGCCGTAAACAATCACTGGACCGGGACTCGGATGGCCGGGACTGCCTTCTCCACAATGACTGCCAGGGTGCTGGCCAGCAGCGCGTGCACCTGCGGACGGGTCAGGGTTTTGCGCAGCAGCCATTCGCGCCCGCAGCTGCGCGCCAGCTGCGCATACACTCGGAACATGGCCCGGATCTGCTCGCGCCCGACGGTGCGCCCGGCCAGCCCGCACGCGTCGATGAGCAGCTCAATGGAGTCGTTCTCGGCGGCGATCAGGATCTTTTCCAGGTCCGGATCACGGCCCATGCCCCCGGACCCCAACGCCAGCCATGACGTCCCCGACTGCTCCAGCGAATCCAGGAACCAGACCACTGCCAGGTCAATGCGTTCCTCCAGCGGCCCCTCGGGCAGTCTGGCAACGGCAACCGCCGAAACCGTTGAACTGATCCGGATGACCTCCAAATACAGGTTCCGCTTGTTCCCAAAATAATGGTTGATCAGACCGCGGGCCACACCGGCAGCCGCGGCAATGTCCGTCGCCGAGACATCCTCGTAGGGGTGCTCGTTGAAGAGTTTTTGCGCGCATTCAAAGATTTGCTGTCGCCGCTCGTCGGGGTTCAGGCGTTGCCGGCGCGGTTCGGCATGCTCGACGCCGGACACCTCCGGCCCGGGGGAGGCTGCGGCTGGGTGCAGGGCTGGGGCTGCTGGAGTCATGGTGTTGGGTTTTTCCAGCCAGGGAAGCCGGTGCTGCACTTTACCTGGCACTGTCTTGGGGACGTTGGGCGGGTGTTTCGCCAGGCGGACGGCCACGACGTACGCCACCTATTGACACGTTGTCAATAGTCCTGAACTATTGGCGATATGTCAACCACTACGTTCGCGCGGGCCGTCCGGGCAGGGACGTCACTGGAAGGAAAGCCCACGTGAGTGAACAACCCGAAGCATTCATCTACGACGCCATCCGCACCCCGCGCGGCCGCGGCAAAAAGGGCGCCCTGCACGGCACCAAGCCCATCGACCTGGTGGTGGGCCTGATCGATGCCCTGCGGGAGCGGCATCCAGGCCTGGATGAAACGCTCATCGACGATTTGATCCTGGGCGTTGTCTCACCCGTGGGGGACCAGGGCGCCGACATTGCCCGCACGGCCGTCATCGCCGCCGGACTGCCCGACACCGTGGGCGGCGTGCAGGTCAACAGGTTCTGCGCCTCGGGCCTGGAGGCCGTCAACATGGCGGCCCAGAAGGTTCGCTCCGGCTGGGACCAGCTCATCATCGCCGGCGGCGTGGAGTCCATGTCCCGCGTGCCCATCGGATCCGACGGCGGCGCCTGGGCCATGGACCCGGCCACCAACTACGACAGCTACTTTGTGCCGCAGGGCATTGGGGCCGACCTCATCGCCACCATTGAAGGCTTCAGCCGGGTGGTCGTGGATGCCTACGCGGTGCGCTCGCAGCAACTCGCTGCCCGGGCCTGGGCGCAGGGCCGCTTCGCCCACTCGGTGATCCCGGTCACGGACCAAAACGGCCTGGTGGTTCTTGACCATGATGAGCACATGCGCCCGGAATCCACTCAGGAGTCCCAGGCCAGCCTGCGCCCGGCTTTTGCCGCCATGGGCGAGGCCGGCGGCTTCGACGCCGTCGCACTGCAAAAATTCCATGCCGTGGAGAAGATTGACCACGTCCACACGGCAGCGAATTCTTCCGGAATTGTCGACGGCGCGGCCCTGGTCTTGCTGGGCAGCGCCGAGGTGGGCGCCCGGCTGGGATTGACGCCGCGGGCCAGGATTGTGGCCACGGCCACCTCGGGCGCCGATCCCACCATCATGCTCACTGGCCCCACGCCGGCAACCCGGAAGCTGCTGGCGAAGGCCGGCCTGGGGGTGGCTGACATCGACTTGTTTGAGATCAACGAGGCCTTCGCCTCCGTGGTGTTGAAATACCAAAAGGACCTTGGCATTCCGGACGGGAAGCTCAACGTCAACGGCGGGGCCATTGCCATGGGGCATCCGCTGGGCGCCACCGGGGCCATGATTCTGGGCACAGTGCTGGATGAGTTGGAACGCACCGACAAGCGCAGGGCAGTGGTGACCCTGTGCATAGGTGGCGGCATGGGCGTGGCAACGTTGATTGAGAGGGTCTAAGCAATGAGCCGGAACACGAACACCATCCGCTGGGAACAGGACGCCGACGGCGTCGTCATCCTGACCATGGATGACCCCAACCAGTCGGCCAACACCATGAACGCCGACTACACCGCCTCCATGCAGGCGGCCGTTGAGCGCCTGTTGGCCGAAAAGGACTCCGTCAGCGGCATCATTGTGGCCTCGGCCAAAAAAACGTTCTTTGCCGGCGGCGAGCTCAAGGACCTGGTGGCAGCCACCCCGGACGATGCGGAAAAGATCTTTGGGCTGAGCCAGCAGATCAAGTCCCAGTTGCGCACCCTGGAAACCCTGGGCAAGCCAGTGGTGGCCGCCATCAACGGCGCCGCCGTGGGCGGCGGACTGGAGATTGCGCTGGCTGCCCACCACAGGATTGCCGCGGACACCAAGGGTTCGGTGCTTGGCCTGCCCGAGGTGACGCTGGGCCTGCTGCCCGGCGGTGGCGGCATTGTCCGCACGGTGCGCCTCATGGGCATTGCCGACGCCACCATGAAGATTCTCCTGCAGGGGCAGAAGTACAAGCCCCGCAAGGCACTTGAGGTTGGACTGGTCCACCAGGTTGTTGACACGGTTCAGGAGCTCATCCCGGCCGCAAAGGCCTGGATCAAGGCCAACCCGGAAGCCGTCCAGCCGTGGGACGTGCCCAAGTACAAGATTCCCGGTGGCACGCCCAGCACTCCTGCGTTCGCCGCCAATCTGCCCGCTTTCCCCGCCAAGCTGCGCGAAGACTTGAAGGGCGCCAACTACCCGGCACCGCGCGCCATCCTGGCCGCCGCCGTCGAAAGCACCCAGGTGGACTTTGACACGGCCCTGGAGATTGAGTCCCGCTACTTTGTGGAGCTGGTGACGGGGCAGGTTTCCACCAACATGATCAAAGCCTTCTTCTTCGACATGGGCCGCATCAGTGCCGGCGGCAGCCGCCCGGCCGGCTTTGAAAAGTACATGGCAAAGAAGGTGGCGGTGCTGGGTGCCGGCATGATGGGCGCGGGCATCGCCTATGTGTGTGCCCGCGGCGGCATGGACGTCATGCTCAAGGATGTCTCCCTCGAAGCGGCCGAGCGGGGCAAAAACCATTCCAGGACCCTCATGGAGAAGGCAGTGGTCAGGGGCCAGTCCAGCCAGGAACAAGCCGATGCACTGCTGGCCAGGATCACCCCCACCACGGAGGCAGCAGATTTGGCCGGGAGCGATCTTGTCATTGAGGCAGTCTTTGAAAACGTGGACGTCAAACAGGCGGCCTTCCAGGAAATTCAGGACATCGTCGGAGCGGGTGCGGTGCTTGGCTCCAACACCTCCACCCTGCCCATCACGGCGCTTGCAGAAGGAGTGCGTGAGCAGGGGAACTTCATTGGCCTGCACTTCTTTTCCCCCGTGGACAAGATGCCGCTGTTGGAAATCATAGCCGGCAAAAACACCTCCGATGAAACCCTGGCCAAGGCCTTCGACATCGCAGTGCAGATCCGCAAGACCCCCATTGTTGTCAACGATTCCCGCGGCTTCTTCACCAGCCGCGTCATCGGCACGTTCCTGAACGAGGCCATCGCCATGCTGGGTGAGGGCATTGCCGCACCGTCCATTGAGCAGGCAGGGCTGCAGGCCGGCTAC
>JBDTQM010000225.1:0-6490 GCA_039932175.1 Specibacter sp. | reverse complement strand
CGGTACTTCGTGATGGATTGGGCGGCCGTGCTCCGGGACATCCTGATCGGTTTGCCCATTGCAGGAGCGTTTGCACACGTGGGTGCCCAAACCCTGGCTGCAAGCGATCTTCTTCGTCCATGACCCAGCCCTGGCGTTCATCCTCGGTCCCCTGATCGGACCGCTCATCGCGGTGGTCAGCTTTGTCTGCTCGGTAGGAAACGTGCCCCTGGCCGCAGTCCTGTGGAATGGCGGGATCAGCTTCGGAGGCGTCATCAGCTTCATTTTCGCTGACCTGATCATCATCCCGATCATCCTCATCTACCGGAAGTACTACGGCACGAAAGCGGCACTACGCATCACCGCGATCTTCTACGCGGCCATGGTGCTCGCCGGGTATATTGTCGAGCTGATCTTCACCCCCCTCCATCTGGTCCCTACCAACCGGCACCTCTCCATCATCGACGCCGGCATCAGCTGGAACTACACCACCTGGCTGAACATCGCCTTCATCCTCATTGGGCTGGCTTTGCTCGTGGTATTCTTCCGCACCGGCTCCGGCAGCATGCTCAAAATGATGGGCGGCTCACCCGACTCCGGACACGATCACACCGGAGAGGACCACTCCAACGACGGCCACCCCATGGACCACCACCCCAGCCACCAAAACCACGCCCCTCGAACCACGGGCCCGCCTGGCCCGGATCAATCGTGATCGCCACACTTTCGGGCATGGTGGCCAGCCTTTTCGCTGTCTCCAATCTCTACACCATGCTCCATGAGATGGGACAGGTTCCGAGGTTGAAGGGAAATAAGAACACCAGTCATTGTTCATTGTCGCTGGCATGGCCATCGTCATAGTGCCTTCGTAGACCTATCCCAGATTGCCGTGCTGGGAGCCGTATTCTCCCTGGTAAGGGACATCGGGATCCACTGGGGAATAATCCGGTATGTGCTCAGCGAGGTCAACGCCAAAAGATGGATCCCCTGGGTCGCGATCGCGCTCGACGTCACCGCGCTGGTTCCATTCCTCGTACTCTCAGAGCATGCTCGGATTCGTTCACCGTGGTCATCACCGCCACGGTGGCCACGGTCAGCGTCGTCACGCAGCGGCTGGTTATGCGCCCCGTGACCAAGCCAGCACCGACACTCCCCAGACTCCGGATCAACGACACAGCCATGAGATGGACGAGTGCAACTCCACCACCTCCTGGGTCGGAGCCACAGCATTTGCCAGCGAGGAGTACTGAGAGGCCATTGGCCATGATCTATCCAGGACCTCAGCAGAACGGTAGACCGAAAATTCGCCATCGCGCCATACCAAAAGACCCCGTACCCCGGCTCATTGTGCCAACCTCGCAAAGACTTTCCACCGTCAAACCCACGGACCGGCTGCCATGCCCTCATCCCTCCCCATTCCTGTCTGCGTATGTAGGGGGACAGTCACACAAAAAGCCTCCTATCACCTTGACCAATATACCCCTAGGGGGTATATTGGGTTTGTTGTCAGTGAAGTAGTTTGTCTCGGCTGAGAAGCATTCCAGCCGCCACTGCCGTTCAACCCCAACACATTATTCATTCTCGTGCGAAGGAATTAACTGACATGTGTGGAACCGATACCCGCAAAGATCTCAACCTGACCCCCACTGCTGATACCGGCTGTACGTGCTGCTCTTCCGACCCAACAGCCGTAGTGTCAGGTCCTGCAGTTCCGAGCGAAGCTGCCGGGACGATTTACGGCTTGGAGGGCCTGGCATGCGGGCATTGCGTGAAAACCGTCGAAAGGGTCATCTCAGCCGTACCGGGAGTGGAATCGGCCACCGTTGAACTGGTGACTGCCGGCATCTCTACACTGTCCGTCATCGGTGGGGCCAGCCGGGAATCGGTGCAGACCGCCGTCGAAAACGCCGGCTACTCCTTAACTCGAAACTAACCCCCTGCCGATTGTTTCCGCACTGCCGAGCTAGGAGTGAGATGGACAAGCACAACAACCTCACTGGCCATCAAACGACCAATACTGAACCGGAAATGGGCATGACCAATGGCCACTCCGGCACAAGTCCCTCCATGATGGATCACTCCTCGATGGAACATGCCGGCATGGATCATGATGACCATGCCGTGCACAGTGAGGGCCAACATGCCGGGCATAGCACGGCCATGTTCAAGAACCGCTTCTGGCTGACCTTAATTCTGTCCATCCCTGTCGTGTTCTTCAGCCCCATGTTTGGGCACCTCCTGGGCTACACCGTCCCGGCGTTCCCCGGTTCGACGTGGATTCCGCCATTGTTGGGCACCGTGATCTTCTTCTACGGCGGCCAGCCATTCCTCAAGGGTGGGTGGCAGGAAATCAAGTCCCGCCAACCGGCCATGATGCTGCTGATCTCCATGGCCATCACGGTGGCGTTCATTGCGTCCTGGGTGACGAGCCTGGGCATTGGCGGCTTCGACTTGGACTTTTGGTGGGAACTGGCCCTGCTGGTGGCCATCATGCTGCTGGGGCACTGGATCGAAATGCGGGCATTGGGCTCGGCCCGAGGTGCCCTTGACGCCCTCGCCGCGCTATTGCCCGACGAGGCCGAACGTGTAACCGACAGCGGCACTGAAACCATCAGCATCGCAGAACTGAACCCCGGCGACATTGTTCTGGTCCGCCCCGGAGCCCGGTTGCCCGCCGACGGCGAAATCACCGACGGGACCGCGGAAGTGGACGAGTCCATGATCACCGGCGAATCCAAGACCATCCCCAGAACGGTCGGGGACCCCGTGGTGGCAGGCACCGTTGCAACCGATAATTCCCTGCGGGTAAAAGTGACCGCCGTCGGCGATGACACAGCGTTGGCCGGAATCCAGCGGCTGGTGGCCCAGGCGCAATCCTCCACGTCCCGGGCCCAAGCCCTGGCCGACCGCGCGGCAGCGTTTTTGTTCTACTTCGCCGCCGGGTCCGGCGTCATCACCTTCATCGTTTGGTCACTACTGGGCAGCATTCCTGATGCCGTGACCCGCACGGTGACAGTGCTCGTCATTGCCTGCCCCCACGCCCTGGGCCTTGCAATTCCATTGGTCATTGCCATCTCCACCGAACGCGCAGCCAAAGCTGGGGTGTTAATCAAGGACAGGATGGCACTGGAGCAGATGCGCACCATCGACGTCGTCCTCTTCGACAAGACCGGAACCCTGACCAAGGGCGAGCCTGCCCTGACCGACGTCGCAGCCGTTGAAGGACTGAGCACGGATGAGCTGCTGGCACTGGCCGCCGCTGTGGAATCCGACAGTGAACACCCCGTGGCCCGTGCCATCGTCGCAGCCGCGAACAAGACCGGCACACCAGCCATGGCAGCCACCGGTTTCCAATCGATGACCGGCCGCGGTGTCCAGGCCACCATTGACGGTTCCAGCGTGGCCGTCGGAGGTCCGGCACTGCTGAAGGAACTTGCCCTGGCCGAACCGGAGCGGATCAAGTCCGCAACAACGCTGTGGATGGACCGAGGAGCCTCGATTCTGCACGTCATCAAAGATGGTGCCGTGATCGGCGCTGTCGCGCTGGAAGATGAAGTTCGTGAGGAATCCCGCCAGGCCGTCCACGCCCTGCAATCCCGCGGCATCAAAGTTGCCATGATCACCGGAGACGCCCAGCAAGTCGCCGCCACCGTGGCCGCGGAGCTGGGCATCGACGAGGTCTTCGCCGAGGTCCTGCCCCAAGACAAGGACCAGAAAGTGACCGAACTCCAAGGCCGCGGCATGAAGGTGGCCATGGTCGGTGACGGCGTCAATGACGCACCCGCCCTGGCCAGAGCAGAAGTTGGCATCGCGATCGGCGCCGGAACGGACGTCGCCATGGAATCAGCCGGGGTGATCTTGGCTGGCAATGACCCCCGCGCCGTACTCTCCGCCGTGGACCTCTCCAAAGCCAGCTACCGCAAGATGTGGCAAAACCTGATCTGGGCCACCGGCTACAACATCATCTCCGTCCCACTGGCTGCCGGAGTGCTCGCCGGCGTCGGCTTCGTGCTCTCACCAGCGGCCGGGGCTGTGCTCATGTCCTTGTCTACCATCGTTGTGGCCCTGAACGCCCAACTGCTGCGCCGACTCAAGCTCAACCCTGCCGAAGTGAGCTAATCCCCCGACCACCGGAACCACCCAGTACGCTCCGGTACACTACACAACGACCGTCACTGCCAAGCCACCAGAAAGGATCCCGCCATGAACGCGTCAAGCACGCTGCGACTGCGGGGATCGTTGCTGCGTTGGGTGGTTTTAATCACGCTGGCGGTCGCTATTGTGGGCGGCCTTCTGGGCATGCACGTAATCGACAACGCACAGGCTGCACCGATGGCGTCCGTCCACATCAGCAGCGCTGGCACCCCAGTAACAGCCGACGTGACAGAAGCTCCTGCTGCTGCACACCCCGCAGCAGCACCAACCATGTCAGTCGCCGACCATGCCGAGGTTTCGGCAGTGGCCTCCCCCCACGGAAACATGAATGTGTGTGGGTGTTCACCCTTGGGATGCGAGATGCCCATGGCCAGCCACGGAGCTTGCATACCCTCCGCCGGGGCGGCTACGCCAGCGGCCCCGCAACCGGGTCTCGTGCCTGACCCTGCCGCCGGGCCCATCATCTCGGGCCATGAGGGATACAAACGTGCAGGGCGCATCCCTGACACTCCTTCCTTAACTCAACTCTCCATCAGCCGGACGTAAAACGTTCGATTCTGACCTGTCACCGTGTGACGGGTCCTCGTTAACGCACCCCGCCGAGGGGTGACGTCCATCTGTAGTGAAAATTTTGAGTTGAGGACTGTTCCCTGTGAAGAAAATTCTGACGATTTCCGCCACCGCCCTAGCCGCCGTTATTGCTCTGTCCGGTTGTTCCACCAGCGCCGATGCAGGCTCTATGGAAGGCATGGACCATGGCAGCTCGGCCATGTCCACCACGCAATCCCCCGCTATCGGCGCTGATCACAATGCAGCAGATACGATGTTCGCCCAAATGATGCTGCCCCACCACTCCCAGGCAGTGGAGATGAGCGACATCATGCTGGCAAAGCCAGGCCTGAATGCGAAGGTCACTGCCCTGGCCCAGGACATCAAGGCCGCCCAGGCCCCGGAGATCGCAACCATGACCAACTACCTGAGCACCTGGCGCGAACCCACCACCATGACCGGCGATCACGCCATGACGGGCATGATGACCAGCGCGGACCTGGACACGCTCAAAGCAGCTCAAGGATCCGAGGCCGCCAAATTGTTCCTGACCCAGATGACCGCACATCATGAGGGTGCCCTCGAGATGGCCAAGACCGAAGTCACCGACGGCAAGAACGCCGACGCCGTCACTTTGGCCAAGTCAATTGTTTCCAGCCAAGAAGCTGAAATCAATCACATGAAAGAGCTGCTGGGCGCCCTGTAACGGCCCTTCCCGCCCGAACCATCGGTGGCGGCCCAGTGACGGGCCGTCACCGGCCCCAACCTTCTCAGCTTCCCTCCTTGGAGATCCCGTAATGACCCCCCGGACGCTCTTTTCGCGTACCCGCCTTCCACTGGCCGGCGCGGCCCTGCTCCTGCCACTGGTTCTGCTCGGTTGCGCACCAACAACGGCCCCTGCGGCTGCCCCCGAGCCGGTGTCAGCTGATGTCGGGCATGTCCACGGAATCTCTGTGGATCCTGTATCCACTCAGATCCTGCTCGCCACCCACGACGGCCTCTACGATGCCACCGGCCCCACCATGACCAAGATCGACACCGAGACGATTGACCTGATGGGATTCACCGCAACTGCCGATCCGAAGGTGTTCTATGCGTCCGGGCACCCCGGCCCCGGCTCTACGCTGCCTGAGCCCGTGGGTTTGATCCGTTCCTCGGATGCCGGCAAAACGTGGGAACCTCTCTCGCGCGGTGGCCAGTCAGACTTCCACGCTCTCAGCAGCACTGATCACGGACTCGTCGCCTTCGACGGGAAATTGCGCACCAGCGCCGATGGCGTCACCTGGGCCACATCAACGGCGAGCTTTGCCCCGGCAGTGTTGGCCGGCAACCCGTCCACCTCGGTGGTTTTGGCCACCACACAGAAAGGTTTGCAACGCTCCACCGACAGCGGGAAGACGTGGAAAGCTGTCCCGAACGCTCCGCTAATGCAGTTCATGTCCTTCGCCGCTTCGACGGGGAAGGCCCCCACCGACGCCGTGGGGGTTGCCCCCGATGGAAGTGTCCACACCTCCACCGACGCCGGGCTGACGTGGACAGCCGTAGGGAGGGTCGACGGTGAAGTCCAGGCCGTGACCGCCCTGGCAGGGGACAGCGGCAAGCCGGCAATCTGGGTGGCCGCCGCCATAGGCGTCCAAAGCTCTTCCGACGGCGGGGTCACGTTTGGCCCGGCTACGCCCTAACACCGTGGACGTCGGGGAATTCTTCGCCATCAACGTCACCGACAATCGAAGCTGCGATTCAGCCGCCAAACGGAGTCAACAATCACACGCTTGGGGATGCGACACTTACCACTGCAAAAAAGTGC
>JBDTQM010000224.1:0-6497 GCA_039932175.1 Specibacter sp. | reverse complement strand
GCTTGTAGTCATCGGATATTTGAAGCGAATCTCCCATGCACTGGCTAACAAGCCCTAGATACGCTTCGTGCGGTGGTGCTAAAGCGTCCTGGGTGAGATGGTCAGCATGGATGCAAGACCATTACGTCCGAGAACCCGAAACTGTCCGCTGACGCTGCCCCGGGCATCTTGGGTGATTCCGGGGGTGCTTTGCTTTAATGCCCGACCGGTTGGCGGTTGTTTTGGTGGGCATTGGCGCCCCGCCCGCGTCGAAAGGGAGGGGTGCGTGGGAGCGGGCAACTCCACGTTTACCGGCTGCTTCGGCGTGGACCCGCTACCTCGGGGAGTGTTGCCCGCGTCACGTGAATGCGGTATGTTACTCATCAGTAACAAGTTTGGTGCTGGTCCGAACCGAAGACCATTCAAAGATGAGAACAAGCAAAGGAATGCCCGTGTCCAAGGCTGCTGTAGACCTGAACAACCTTCCCTACGCCGATGGGGACTTTTATGGATTCGAGCAAATGCTCTCCGCGAAGGAACGGGAACGCCTGCAGGACCTCCGCGACTTCCTGGACAAGGAGGTCAAGCCGATAGCCACCGACTGCTGGAACCGTGGTGAGTTCCCCATGGAACTGATTCCCAAGTTGGCTGAGTTGGACATCATGAGTCCGGTTCACCGCCAAGGCTATTCAAGTCTTTTCGCCGGTCTGAGCCATGCCGAATTTACCCGGGCCGATGCCTCGATCGCCACGTTCATGGGTGTCCATGACGGCCTGTTCACTGGATCCATCGAGGCCCTGGCTTCGGAAGAACAGAAGGCTGCCTGGCTGCCGGACATTTACGCCATGAAAAAGATTGGCGCATTTGGCCTGACGGAACCCCTGGGCGGTTCGGATGTTGCCGGCGGCACCCGCACCACGGCAGTGCGCGACGGCGACAACTGGATCCTCAATGGCGCCAAGCGCTGGATTGGCAATGCAACGTTCTCCGACTGGGTTGTCATCTACGCCCGCGATATTGCGGACAACCAGGTCAAGGCGTTCATGGTGGACACCACCCTGCCCGGCTATGGCGCCACAAAGATCGAAAACAAGACGGCCCTGCGCACGGTGCAGAACGCAGACATCACCTTGGAAAATGTGGTGGTTCCGCACGAGTTCAAGCTTGCCGGCGGCAACAGCTTCCGGGACACCAACAAGGTCCTCAAGGTCACCCGCCTCGCCGTCGCGTGGCAGGCCGTGGGCCAGCAGATGGCGGCATTCGATGTTGCCCGTCGCTACGCCGTTGAACGCCAGCAGTTTGGCAGGCCCATCGCCTCCTTCCAGATGGTCCAGGACCAGCTGGTGAAGATGCTGGGCAACACCGTTGCCTCCACGGGCATGATGGTTCGGCTGGCCCAGCTCGAGGATCTGGGCCAGGCCAAGGACGAGCAATCAGCGCTCGCCAAGGCCTTCACCACCGCACGCATGCGTGAAACTGTGGCCATGGGCCGGAGCCTCTTTGGCGGCAACGGCATCGTCACCGACTATGAGATGGCCAAGATCTTCGCCGATGCGGAAGCCATCTACTCCTATGAAGGCACCTACGAGATCAACACTCTGGTCACGGGGCGGGCCATTACGGGCATCTCCGCGATCGTCTGATCCAGCACGCCCTGAAACTGGCCCGCAGCAGTGGCTGAAAAACGCTCCGGAATCGCGTTTTTTCGACCACTACTGCGGGTTAGTTTATGAGCGGGAGCAGCACTGACGGGCGCAGGTCATAGATGAACTGCAAGGGATCGAGGTATTCCTCCCCGCGCCGCACGCCCCAGTGCAGGCAGCTGCTCGCAGCCGGCGCGCCGCGGTCGCAATGCGTTGGACCCTTGAGGGTGCCCAACACCTGCCCGTGGACCACGGAATCGCCCATTTTCAACCCCGAGGCGACGGGCTCAAAGCTCAGCCGCAAGTCATTGCTTGCGGCAATCGTCAGCACCGGCCTATTGGCAACGACGCCGGAGAAGGTCACCACGCCCGCGGTGGGCGCCAGCACCGCAGCACCCTGCGGAGCCGCCAGGTCAACGCCGCGATGGCCGCTGAGCCACGGTTTGCTGGGCGGATCAAAGGGACGCACCAGTTGTGGAGTTCCTGCCAGCGGCCAACCCCAGGCGAGTGGTGCAGGCAGGGGAGTGGCCGCCGTCGTCAGTGAAGCTGAAACAAACGGTGGCACAGCGCCGGAGCAGGGCGGGAGCAATGCCAGGGCAACCAGTAAAGCGCCCAGAAACCCCTTTCGGCCAAGCCCAAGAATGTTGCCCATCTCTCAAGCGTGCACCCCGACAGCGGGGCTGAAGCCAACCGGCTGCACATTGTGGACAAAACAGGCTCCAGGGCGGGCTGTTGGGGACTGATTGTGGTCAGCCATAGTTACTGCTTTGTAGTAGCATTGAAGGAGCAGTGTGCTGTTTGTGCACTGACTACGCGCACCCCACCCTGATGAGGCATTCGAGAGTGATCCTGGATCCTGCTGATGGATTGTGCCCATGCGGTCCGCCCCACGGCGGTTCATGGAATGCACGATGGGTGCCAGGAGCATGGGGAACCAGAGCCGGGAAACCGGTGGAACCCAAGCTAAATAACCGTAAAATTAACAAGAAGGAGCGCCGGCATGCCCGTCGTAACTATGCGCCAGCTGCTTGACAGCGGCGTCCACTTTGGACACCAGACCCGTCGTTGGAACCCGAAGATGAAGCGATTCATCCTCACGGAGCGCAACGGCATCTACATCATCGACTTGCAGCAGTCACTGTCTTTCATTGACCGCGCCTACGAGTTCGTCAAGGCCACCGTTGCACACGGCGGCACCGTACTCTTCGTTGGTACCAAGAAGCAGGCTCAGGAAGCAATTGCCGAGCAGGCCACCCGCGTGGGCCAGCCCTACGTGAACCAGCGCTGGTTGGGCGGTATGCTCACCAACTTCCAGACGGTTTCCAAGCGTATCTCCCGCATGAAGGAACTCGAAGAGATCAACTTCGAGGACGTTGCATCCTCCGGTCACACCAAGAAGGAGCTCCTGCTCCTCAAGCGTGAACTGACCAAGCTGCAGACCAACCTCGGTGGTATCCGCAACCTGACCAAGGCTCCGTCCCTGCTCTGGATCGTTGACACACCGAAGGAACACCTCGCCATCGACGAGGCTCACAAGCTCAAGATCCCCGTTGTTGCCATCTTGGACTCCAACTGCAACCCGGACGAAGTTGATTTCCCGATCCCGGGCAACGACGACGCCATCCGCTCCGTTGCACTGTTGACCCGCGTTATCGCCGATGCTGTTGCAGAAGGCCTGATCGCCCGCAACAACAAGGCAACCGGCAACGAAGAAGCTCCGGCTGAGCCGTTGGCTGAGTGGGAGCGCGAGCTCCTCGAAGGCGACAAGGCTGTTGAAGCCCCGGCCGAAGCTGCTGTTGAGGCTCCGGCCGAGGCCGCTGTTGAGGCTCCGGCCGAGGCCGCTGCAGACGCAGCAACCGAGAAGTAAAAAACTTTTCCTCGCGGACTCACCTTAGGGAGCATTCCTGAAGGGTCCGCCACCTGGGAACCAGATGCTGGCAGGATCGCACCGCTCACAAAGCAAAGCGGTCCTGCCAGAACTGGCCTAGTACTGATTTATTTACTTAAACATCTACACTGAGGGGTTCATATGGCGAACTACACCGCCGCTGATATTAAGGCTCTGCGCGAGCGCACTGGCGCTGGCATGATGGACGTCAAGAAGGCTCTCGACGAGGCCAACGGCGACGCCGAGAAGGCCATGGAGCTCATCCGCATCAAGGGTCTCAAGGGTGCCACCAAGCGCGAAGGCCGCTCAACTGCAGAAGGCCTCGTTGCTGCTTCTGTTGAAGGCGGCGTTGGCGTCATGGTTGAGGTCAACTGTGAAACTGACTTCGTTGCCAAGGCTGCTCCCTTCATCGAATTCTCCAACAAGGTTCTGGCCACCGCGCTGTCCTCCGGTGCAGCCGATGTTGAGACCCTGCTGGCCGTAGACGTTGATGGCAAGCCCATGTCCGAGGTTGTCATCGAAGCCGGTGCACTCTTGGGTGAAAAGGTTGCCATCCGCCGCATTGCACGCATCGAGGGTGCAACTGTTGACGCTTACCTGCACAAGACTTCCAAGGACCTCCCGGCCCAGGTTGGCGTGCTGTTCGCCATCGACGGTGACAACCAGGAAGTAGCTCACGACGTAGCCGTGCACATTGCCGCCATGTCCCCGACGTTTGTCTCCCGCGACGAAGTTGCTGCAGAGACCGTTGAGAACGAGCGCCGCATCGCTGGCGAAACCGCAAAGGCCGAAGGCAAGCCCGAAGCAGCCATGAGCAAGATCGTTGAAGGCCGTTTGACTGGCTTCTTCAAGGAACTCGTTCTGGTTGACCAGGCATTCGCCAAGGATGCCAAGAAGAGCGTTGGCGGTGTTCTGGAAGAAGCAGGCGTCAAGCCTGTTGCCTTCGCACGCTTCCGCGTCGGAGCATAAGACACTTTAGTCTTGTAGCTGGATGTGACGAAGAAGGGGTGACCGCAATCTGCGGTTGCCCCTTCTTTGCATGTAACGTCAGATAAGATTTTAGACGCACCTCTTCGCCAGGGCCTGCACCCGGACCCGGCGTCCGCCAAGTACCTGGCCAAGGGGCGGCAGGCAACACCCCAGCACCACGGAATGCCGATGGCCGACGCATTCCTTTGTTCCCCAAGTTTCAGATGCTACGTACGGCACCCACGGAAGGCACCATGACCTCGAATATTTCCCAGACCGCGCAAGGCAGCACAGCACCCGCAGCGGCAGCTGGCAAACGCCGTCGTGTGTTGTTGAAGCTCTCCGGCGAAGTCTTTGGCGCCGGCAAATTGGGTGTGGATCCGGACACCATCCGCGGCATCGCCCAGCAGATCGCCAGCACCGTCGACACGGTTGAGGTGGCCATTGTTGTGGGCGGCGGCAACTTCTTCCGCGGCGCGGAGCTCTCAGCGTCGGGCATGGACCGTTCACGCGCCGACTACATGGGCATGCTGGGAACTGTCATGAACTGCCTGGCGTTGCAGGACTTCCTGGAACAAGCCGGCGTCGACACCCGCGTGCAGAGCGCCATCACCATGGGACAGGTGGCCGAGGCCTACATTCCTCGGCGCGCCATCCGCCACCTCGAGAAGAGCCGCGTGGTCATTTTCGGTGCCGGTGCGGGCCTGCCGTACTTCTCCACCGACACGGTGGCTGCCCAGCGTGCGCTGGAAGTCCACGCGGACGTGGTCCTGATGGCCAAAAACGGCGTTGACGGCGTCTACACGGCTGACCCCAAAAAGGACCCGACGGCGGTCAAGCTGGACCACCTCAGCTACGACGAGGCCATGGCCCGCGACATCCGTGTCATGGACCAGACTGCGTTCAGCCTGTGCAAGGACAACAACGTGACCATGCTTGTCTTCGGCATGGAAGGCGAGGGCAATGTGGCCCGGGCAATCCTTGGCGAAGAGCTGGGCACCCTGGTCACCCCGTAATTGCGTCAATGGGCCGTGCGGCTGGGCGCAGCTAATCTGTTGCTCACGGTAGGATGGTCTCAGAATTGCCGTGTGCAATTGCCACGGAAGAGTTGTGTAGTCATTTATTGAGGGAGAGACGCGTGATCGAAGATACTTTGCTCGAGGCCGAAGAAAAGATGGACAAGGCCATAGAGGTAGCCAAAGAGGAATTCTCCGCTGTGCGCACGGGCCGTGCCAACCCCGCCATGTTCCACAAGGTCATGGTGGATTACTACGGTTCACCGACGCCGTTGCAGCAGTTGGCAGCCTTTGCCGTGCCGGAAGCCCGCACCCTGCTCATCACACCTTTCGACAAGACCTCCATGCATGACATAGAGCGTGCATTGAGCTCCTCCGAGGTTGGTGCGAACCCGTCCAACGACGGCAACGTGATCCGCATTGTGATGCCGGAGCTGACGGCCGAGCGACGCAAGGAATACGTCAAGATTGTCCGCACCAAGGGTGAAGACGCCAAGATTTCCGTTCGCAACATCCGCCGCAAGGCAAAGGAGCAGCTGGACAAGCTGGTCAAGGACGGCGACGCCGGTGAAGATGAGGGATCGCGTGCCGAGAAGGAATTGGACGCCATGACCAAGTCCCACACCGAGAACATCGATGAGCTGCTTAAACGCAAGGAAGTCGAGCTTCTCGAGGTCTAATGACTGACCCCAAGCGTACGCAGGCCGGTTCCGAGAAGGAGCCGGCCGCGTCAAATTCAGAGGTCGGGCTCCCGGGCCAGCCGGACGATTATCAATTTCCCACGCGGAAGGCGCGCCGTCACGCTGAGATGACGGGCATGATTCCCATCATCGTGCCCAAAAACGCCGTGCCTGTCGCTGATGTGCCTGTCGCCGTTGTGGCGCCTGGGTCCGGCGCTGATGCGCAGGAGCCGGGGAAGAACGACGGCGATTCCGGGGCTGGCGCAAAGCCCGCCGACGCGTCGGCCGCCGAAGCCAAGGCTCCCGGGGGTGGGTTGGACGC
>JBDTQM010000223.1:0-6527 GCA_039932175.1 Specibacter sp. | reverse complement strand
ACGCTCGTTCCATTCTGGGCTCGAATTCGGCGGGGGTTCACCGAGTGGAGCCGCTGGGGAATCCAGCCGGGCTTTTTTGGCCGTCCGGCCGGCTGCCCCTGCCACGCGAAAGTTGGCCCCTGGGCTCGATGTCACCCGCCGCGCCCCCTGACTATTGAACGGAGCCGACATTGGCGCTCGAAACCGCTGCGCTGAAGCCGGCGCCGAAGCCCCAGGAACTGCAGTCCGTCTGAGGCGCTCTGAAGTCCCCGCGGCGCCTGCGGACCGAAGTGATCGGCGGCCTGGTGGTGGCCCCCGCCCTGATCCCGGAGGCCATTGCGTTCTCCATCATTGCCGGCGTGGACCCCCCGGATCGGGCTGTTTGCTGCATTCACCATGGCTGTCACCATTTCCCTTGTTGGCGGGCGGCCGGCCATGATTTCCGCTGCCACCGGCGCCGTCGCACTGGTCATTGCGCCTCTCATGCGCCTCTCATGAGCAGCCACGGGCTGGAGTACCTCATCGCCGCCGTCATCGCCGCCGTCGTCTTCCAGCTGGTTCTGGGGCTGGCCGGCGTGGCAAGGCTGATGCGCTTCATTCCACGCTCGGTCATGGTGGGGTTCGTCAACGCCCTGGCCATCTTGATAGTCATTGCCCGGCTGCCGGAACTGTTAGGTGTGGCATGGATGGTCTACCCGCTGGCGGCCTTCGCGCTGCTGGTCATGGTTGGCCTGCCCAGGGTGACCACGGCCGTGCCCGCACCCCTGGTGGCCATTGGTGTCCTGACACTGTTCACGGTGTTGGCCGGCATTGATGTGCCCACGGTGGGGGACAAGGGTAAACTGCCGGACAGCCTGCCGTCCCTGTTCCTGCCCAACGTCCCGCTGAGCTGGGAAACGTTGAACATCATCGCCCCGTTCTCACTCGCCATGGCGTTTGTGGGCCTGCTGGAATCCCTCATGACGGCCAAGCTGGTCGATGACATCACGGACACCCGCTCCGCCAAAACCCGCGAGGCCCTGGGCCAGGGCGTGGCCAATGTTGTCACGGGATTCCTTGGCGGCGTTTTCCTGGCAGTGCTGGTGATCGTGCCGGGCGATGTTGTGGCGCTGATTCCCATGGCGGCGCTGGTGGCCGTCATGATCTTTGTTATGCTCGCCACCTTCGACTGGCACAGCATCCGCCCGGTCACCTTGACAATGATGCCCAAAAGCGAGACCGCCGTCATGGTGGTCACGGTTGCCGTGGTGGTGGCCACCCACAACCTGGCCATTGGTGTTGGGGTGGGCGTTCTGCTTGCCTTGGTCCTGTTCGTCCGGCGCGTGGCGCACCTGGTCACCGTTGAGCGGACAGTGGGCACCGTCAACGGCCGGGACGTGGCCAGCGCCGCGATGCATGACCGTCTCGCCGGGAAGCTCGGCGCGCACGACTAAGACGGCCGCCGTCGTGCTCCCAGCGACAATGTCACACCACGGGAGCATAATTGCTGGTAGGTGAAGCCGTGGGCGCGCGTCGCCGCGTCATGATGAGGAGCAGTAGATGACCAAAGAATTCAAGATCGTCCATGAGCAACACATTGACGGTACACCCGAGCAGGTGTTTGACGCGGCCACAGAGGGTAGTGCGGGTTGGCTGTGGCCGGTGGACATCGAGTTGAAGCTTGGCGGTGCGGGCCCCTTTGGCAGCACTGTGACGGCGTGGGATCCGCCGCACCGCTACGCGAACCACCTGGACGGTGAGAACGGTTTCTACAACACCCTCGAGTTTGAGATCTCCGGGCGCCCGGACGGCAAATCATGGCTGCGCTACGTGCACAGCGGCGTCATCTTCGAGGATGAGGAAAACCAGTATGAGGCCGCCCAGCAGCACACGGCCTTCTACCAGCACACCCTGGCCCAGTATGTGAAGTATTTCCCCGGCCGGCAGGCCAGCTTCGCGGAAGTCCAGGGCCCGGAGAGTTCGGGTGCAGCGGATGCCTTGCAGCGGGTCAAGGATGCGCTGGGGATTTCCGACGTCGAGGCCGGGCACGGCGTCAGCGTCACCGTCGACGGGCTGGGGCGCCTGGACGCCGTGGTGGACTATCTATCCGAGAACTTCGTGGGACTGCGCACGGCCAACGCCATGTACAGGTTCTTTGGCCGCAACGCCTTTGGCTCGGTGGTGGGCATGAGCATCCACCTGTTTGCCGACGGCCCCGTTGATTCCGGCGGCGCCGATGACGACCGCGTCTACGCCGAGGCCGCAGCGTGGGGCGCGTGGCTCAACGGGCTGTTTAACTGACCGCATCCATAAAGTGCCGTCAGCCGGCAGCCCCGCAGTGGCCAGATGATCTGGACCCTGCCGGGCTTCCGGGGCCCGTGCGGCCATGCGTCGGGGTGCCGGTACTGGCACCCGTCCACGCCGCCTGTCACTGGAAATCCTGCTGCTCGTGAATATTTCCCAACGGGACGTCGGCGGTTGCCTCCACGGAAACGACGTGTATCCGAGCCGGGTGACAAGAATTTTCCGCGCCCCGTCCCTGGCGCGTGGGCGCGAATCGGTTCCGTGATTGATTGCCTGCCCTCTGGCGGGGTTGCTTGCGTTGCCTGCCCGCGGGTGTGACAGTGGTCATGAGCGGCAAACACCCAGGGCCGCCACCATTGATAAAGCAAAGGGGCTTTAGACATGACAACTGAGACACCCATCAGTTCCCGTGCCGCGTGGACCGTCAGGGACCACCCCATGTGGATTGACGGCGCGCCCGTGCCTTCCAGCAGCGGGGCATGGCGCGATGTCCACAACCCGGCCCGCCGTGAAACTGTCATTGCCCGGGTCCCCGCGGGCACCGTGGAGGATGCCGACCGTGCGGTGACGGCGGCCCGTGCCGCGTTTCCGGCCTGGCGAGCGCAGCATTTCACCGGCCGGGCCAAGGCGTTGTGGGCCATTGCCGAGGAACTTGAGCAGCGGGCCGAGGAGTTTTCGACGCTCACGGCGCTGGATACCGGCAACGCCCTGCGCACCCAGGCGCGGCCCGAATCCGCCAGCATGGTGGCCATGTTCCGCTACTTTGCGGGCATTGCCGGGGAGGTCAAGGGAACCACCCTGCCCGCAGGCGATGATCAGCTGCAATACACCCGGTTGGAGCCGCTGGGCGTGGTGGCCGCCATCCTGCCCTGGAATTCCCCGCTCCTGATTGCCGCGTTCAAGGTCCCGGCTGCGCTCGCCGCCGGCAACACAGTCATCCTCAAGGCCGCCGACGACGCGCCGCTGACCATCCTGCTGCTGGCCGAGGTGTGCAACAAGCACCTGCCCGCCGGTGTGCTCAACGCGCTCACGGGCCGTGGCGCCGTGGTTGGCGATGCCCTGGCCACGCACCCCGGCGTGGACAAGGTCTCTTTTACGGGTTCAACGGAGGTGGGACGCCAGGTGGGTGCCCAAGCCGGCGGCCGGCTGGCACACATGTCGCTGGAGCTGGGTGGCAAAAACCCGTCCATCGTCTTCCCCGACGTTCTCGACGGGGGTGCGCAGTCCGACGTCGAACTCATGGACGGCCTGCTCCTGGCCTCACGCTTCACCCGGCAGGGGCAAAGCTGCACGGCCGGTTCACGGCTGTACCTGCACGAGGACATTTTCGATGAGGTGGTGCAGCGGCTCAGTGCGAGGCTTGATGCGTTGAAGGTTGGCGACCCGCTGGACGAGGCCACCGACATGGGCGCCATCATCAACTCCCGGCAGCACGCCCAAATCACCGGTTTCCTGGATGAGGGCAGGGCCACTGAGGGCATGAAGGCCGTGTTGGGTGGGGAGGCGCCGCAATCCGGGCCGCTGACGGAGGGCTACTACCACGTGCCCACCCTGTTCACGGGCGGCAGGAACGAGTTCCACATTGCGCGGGAGGAGATCTTTGGCCCCGTGCTGGTGGCGATTCCCTGGCGCGAGGTGGATCAGGTCGTGGACATGGCCAACGACACCCACTACGGACTGGCCGCCTATGTTTGGAGCCACAACCTTGACGACGCCCTGAACACAGCGCACCGGGTTGATGCCGGCTGGGTGCAGGTCAACCAGGGTGGCGGGCAAATGCCGGGGCAGTCCTACGGCGGGTACAAGCAAAGCGGCATGGGCAGGGAAGTCTCCTTGGAAGGCATGTTGGAAGGATTCACCCAGACCAAGCAAATCAACGTGAAGCTGCGCCAGGGCGGTGCCCGTGGCTGAGGGCGTTAGCGCTGAGGGCGCCGGAACTGCCGGAGCCCTGCCCCTGGCCGGTGTGCGGGTCATGGACATGTCCCGGGCGCTCGCAGGCCCCTACTGTGCCGCGCTTCTGGGGGACATGGGTGCCGAGGTCATCAAGGTGGAAAGCACCAGGGGCGGCGATTCGTCCCGTGCCTGGGCGCCCTTTGACGGGGCCCATTCGCTGTACTTTGACTCGGCCAACCGCAACAAGCAATCAGTGGCCGTGGACTTTTACTCCGAGGCAGGTAAGGCCCTGTTGTGGGATTTGGCTGTGGCCAGCGACGTGCTCATTGAAAACTTCCGTCCCGGCGTGCTGTCGGCGACAGGCCTGGAACCGGAGCTGCTGCGGGCGGCCAACCCGAAGCTGGTCATCGCCTCGGTCACGGGGTTTGGGCCAACCGGGCCGCTGAGCCAGGCTGCGGGCCTGGACCAGGTGGCGCAGGGCATGTCCGGGCTCATGTCGGTGACAGGCTTGGACGTTGACCACATGTACCGGGTGGGTGTGCCCATCGTGGACCTTGTCACAGGGGTTTTCACGGCGTTTGGCATTGCCGCAGCCCTGGCCGGGCGCAAGGAGGGCGGGGCCGGGAGTGCGGTGTCGGCGTCGTTGTTGGAAACGGGGCTTGCGCTCTCCGCGTTTCAGGGCCAGCAGTACCTGAGTACCGGCGAAGTGCCCGTGCCGCGCGGCAACAACCACCCGGTCCTGTCCCCGTATGGGGTGTTCAAGAGTGCTGACATTCCCCTCATCATCGCCGTGGGCAGCGAAAAGCAGTGGGTGCAGCTGTGCGAACTGCTGGGGCAGCCGGAGCTGGCGGCGCACCCGGACTATGCCTCCAGCCGCCTGCGCACAGTCCACAGGGAAGAACTGCGGGAGCTCATCGACGGCCTGCTGGCGCGCCAAAATGCTGCCGACTGGCTGCGCGAGCTGCGGGCCGCAGGCATCCCGGCCGGGCCCATCTACAACTACGCCCAGGCGTTTGCCGACCCGCAGGTGCAGCACCTGAACATGGTGGCGACGGTTCGTCGCAGCGACGGCTCCGAGCTGCCGCTGCTGCGCGGCCCGGTGTCGGTCAACGGCCAGGCCCCCGCCGTCCGCAAGGCGCCGCCTGCGCTCGGCGAGGACACACTGGACGTGTTGGCCGGGCTGGGACTCACCGCCGAACAAATCACCGGCCTGGTGGAGGCCGGGGTGGTGCTGGCCGCGCCGGCGGTGGCCCCGCATGGCTGAGCTGCGCGTGGAACGCCACGGCGAGGTGGCGGTGCTGGTGATCGACAACCCGGCCATGCGCAACGCCGTCACCCATGCCATGTGGCAGCAGTTCATGGCCCTGCTGCACGATCTGGCCGCGGACGACGACGTCTTGGTGCTGGTGGTGCGCGGGGCGGGGGAGCACTTCTCGGCAGGGGCGGACATTGCCTCGCTCAAGAGCATCCTGCATGATCCGGCCACGGGGCATCACGGCGGCCTGGACATTACGGCTGCCGAGGACGCGCTCGCGGCCTTCCCCAAGCCAACCATTGCCGCGATCGACGGCTACTGTGTGGGCGGCGGCTGGCAAATTGCCGGTGCCTGCGATCTGCGGCTGGCCAGCACCAACGCCGTTTTTGGTGTCACGCCGGCCAAGATCGGCATCGTGTACCCGTTGTCCGGAATTCGGCGGCTGGTGGAAATTGCCGGTCCGGCAACCGCCAAGTACCTGCTGCTTACCGGCGATTTTGTGCTGGCACCCGAGGCGCTGGGCCTGGGCCTGGTGACAAAAGTTCTCTCCGGGGAATCATTTTGGGATGAGATCAGCACCTTTGCCCAGCATGTTGGCGCGCGCTCGCAGTTTTCGCACCAGGCCCACAAGGAGTTGGTCAACGCCCTGGGTGCTTCCACGGCGGACGTGGCCGAACTGTACGGCCGCTGGCAGCAGGAAATGGTGGGCAGCGCCGATGCCGAGATTGGGATTGCCGCGTTTCTGGCCAAGGAAACACCGCGCTTCACGTGGGTGGGGCCGCAGCCCGGCTGAGCCCGGGGTGGGTAAATCGGGGGTGGCCGAGCGTGGGGGTGGCCGGGCTCCGGGTTTCGGCCGCTCGACGGCGTGCCGCCGGCAGGACGACGCATGGCACCGTAAGCAGGAGCTGTCGGGGCTTATTCGCAGCCCTGGCAATGAGTGAGGCGCATACTGCCCATTCATGGCACGCCGGCTTTGGCTATGCGCGGCGTCGGCAGCCAGCGAGGCGCAGCTTTCTCACTGGCGCCACGCTCGGTATCACCAGTGCGCATGGGTAAAGTGGCTTTCAGGTTATGCGCCGCGCCTACCTTCACCAGTGCACATAGCCCGTCAACACCC
>JBDTQM010000222.1:0-6583 GCA_039932175.1 Specibacter sp. | reverse complement strand
GCCAGGCGGGGGTCCCGGCCCGTACGCCGATGGTGACCTGCCCGTAGCCGCTCTCGACTTCGATGGAACCGCCGGAGACCTCCCACAGGGAGATGGTGCCGTAGGCGGTTTTGGCGGAGACTGAGCCGAGCGCCTTGGTGATTTCGAGGTCGCCGTAGGAGAGCTTCGCGTCGAGGTCGCCGCCGGACTCCCCAACAAAGACGGAGCCGTGCGAGGCCTTGAGGATCGCGGCGCCTGTGACGGCGCCGATCCGTATCTGGCCGTGGTCCGCCGTGATCACCAGGGTGCCTTCGGCCCGGCCGATCCTGGCGGTGCCGTGGCCGGCACGCAACCACAGGTCACCGGTGGTGTCCACGTCGACTGCACCCGTTGAACTCTTGATCCGGGTGGCGCCCAGGCGGCCGACTGTTCGCAGTCCGCCCGCGGCGAGCTCGGCGGTGAGCCGGGATCCGGTGGGTAGTTCAACCTTCACATCGACGGAGTCGAAGGGGCCGGGGCCGATCCAGCTTAGGCGTGGCCGGGGACCGGTGATGGTGATGCGCCGGCCGTCGAAGTCAACCTTGGTGTCCTCCGCGCCACGGCGGTCAACATTCTTCGACGGGTTTGTGGGTGTCACTCTCACCACGGTGTCGGTGCGGTCGCTGGCGAAGACCTCGATCAGGCCAATCTGCAGGTTGATGGCGAGATCAATGGGGGTGGGGGTGTGGTACACAGGCATGCTGGAGCCTCCCTGGATTTGGGTGTGCTGGTCCGGCCCCGCGGGGCCGCGTGGCTGGGTTATGTGGATTGTTGGATCTGTGTGTCGGGCGGGCTAGCGTGCCCAGCCGGCGAAGTTGTCGCCTGTGCGCAGGGTCTTTTGCGTTATGCGTCGTTGCTTGGGTTGGAGTGCGGCCGCCACGGCGCGGACCAGCCAGGTGTTCACCGACAGGCCGTCAGCCGCAGCGGCCTCGTCCACCTTCAGCTTGAGGGCGTCGGGCAGGCGGAGCGTGGTGCGCGAGGTGCTTGCGTCCTCGAGATCCACGGGTGCGGGGCTCCGATCGTCCTCGTCGGATTCCGTGCTCGGCGGGGACACTACGAATTCGACGTCGCGCCCGCGCAGCCGCAGGTCAACTGAGCCGGGGGCCAAGTCGCGGGTGATCTCGCCAACTGCCGCCGAGAGTGCATCGAGAAGCACCAGCCGGGTTGCGGCGGCGAGGCCGGCGGCGAGGCGTTCGGCGGCGGCGCGGGTTTCCTCCGTGCCGTGCTCCGCAGCATCCAACAGTTGGCGCTGCAGTTCGTTTACGTATTGTCCAAGTTCCATGACACCAGCGTGACACCACTATGGTGTCATGTCAACGATTTGTGGTGTCACATTCATTGGGCTGCCGATTTTGCGGGCAAAACAATGCCCGTGGAGGGTCTGCAGATGGCAGCAGGCCCAGTGGCTGGCCCATGTTGTTTCCCGCGTCAGGCTTCTTGGCGGCTGAGCCTGCGAGCCAGAAGCCTACGTGTCGCATGTCCTGCGGCGGCGGGTACCGCTGCGAGGACCACACACTGCAGCCAGGGGGGCGAATGATGGACGGGTCCACGAAGATGAACGCACAGCAGACCGTGACGAACAGGATGGCAAATGTCACGTTGGCGTATGTTGTGCCAGGTTTCTCGCCAGTCGTTCGACACGTCGGGCCAGTTCTGCCGCCAGCCCGGTAAACAAGGCTCGCCAACTTCCCCGTTTTTCTCGTTCTCCGTGGCTAGGCGAGGTGGTCCCCGACCCCCAAGACCCTGCCATGACATTATTTCCGTACAAAACAATTTCCGTACAAAACAGAGATAGTTAACCTTTCGGCCAACTGCTGGGCCCGGGGTGCTATCCATTGGCGCGTATTTACCACGCTACCGAATCACACGAGTGCCAGGGCGACCATGATGGTCGTGGGACCTGGTTTTGCAACCTAGGGTGCGTAGCATGGGCCATTTTGCTCCTTGACTCGGGAGCTTGAGAATTCGGATATCAGAGTTCGTGAATCATCGAGGAACGTTGATTCCTAGCGTCCTTCGCGGCCATTCTTAATTGCTGGATGGTCTCAGTTCTCTGTAAAACCCTCATTGTCGAGACATCTAACGCGCCCGATGCTGGTGTTCATAACCGATTCTCAGCAGTTGGCCTTGACCTCGGGCATCAAGAGTCCGCCGAGCATGCTTTGGCGCTCAAATGATCAAGCAACTTGGTGCAGGAATCAGCGGCGGGGCAAACTACGTCAAGCTCCCGCTGGTGGCCGGCCAGACGGACGCCGCCAGCTTCTCCTACGAGTTTTGGATGTCGGAGCGGAGCCGGACCAGCTACTGCCCCGTGGTGTGCAACCAGACCACCGAGGAGGTCCTGGATGCCTGCTGGGGCCAAACCTCCGGTGGCACCAGGCAGTATGTGAAAGGCTTCTCCGGTAACCTGCTCAATGCCTGGCACCACGTGGCAGTGGTGGTGGACCGCACGGCCAACACCGCCTCCTTCCATGTTGACGGCGTCCAGAAGGCAAGCTCGCCCGCAGGCTCCATCACGGCGTCGAGCGCGTTCAACAGCGGCCTACAACGGCAACGAGGCCGAATCAGGCACCACCGTCGCACAGAACCTGGCCGCCGGACAGTCAGCAGCATTGCGCCGCAACGGCTTCACCCGTGCCGGCCACAAGTTCATGGGCTGGGCCACCAGCGCATCCGGCGCCGTTGTGGACACGGACGGGCAGACCGTCACGGACTTGTCCGCCGCACCCGGGGCCACCATTGAGGACAGCTCCGGCAACGGCAACTCGGGCACATTCTCGGGTACAGCGTCCTACGCCACACTTGTCAGCGGCAACGGCGCCTACGTCAACTCGCCCAACGGCAGCAACAAGGGCGTCAACTTCTTCAAGCTGCCCCTGATTGAAGGCCAGACGGATGCTTCCTCGAGCTTTTCCTCCGTGTTTTGGCTCAATGAGGCTGCCACCAGCTCCGGCTCGCCCCTGGTGTCCAACCAGGACTTTGCCCACTGCTACAACAAGGGAACCACGCTGTACAACACCTCCGGCAGCCCGGGCATCCTGTGCGCCTGCTTTGGGCAGAACGGCGCCTCCACCGCGCAGAACTACCTGGCCAACGTCAGCACCAGTTCGGTGATCGGCGCCTGGCACCAGGTGGCTGTTGTGGCGGACCGGACGGCCGGGACCATGACAACGTTTGTGGACGGTCAGCAAACCGCCAGGAGCACATCACTGGGAAGCGCGTTTAACCTCAAAAACGGATTTCCGTTCACCGTGGGCGCCGAGGGATCCGGCACCGACACCCTGGACGGTTTTGTCAACGCCACCATCGTGCCGCCGAGAAGGGCACTGACCGCTTTGGCCAGGCGCAGGAACTTGCCGCGGCCGTGACCCGGGAAGTTCCCGCAGCCGGCACCATTCCGGTGATTGTGCCGGCCGACCTCCAGTCCCCGTCAGGTGCCGGCTGGACGGCGGCCGGCTCGGGTGCGCACTGTGGCGTGGGCCCGGTCGCCTGGCCGGTCCCCGCGCACCTGGACGCTGCAGGCCTGAAGGACTCGTTCCGGGCGGCCAATCCGGATGCGGCGAAGGCGCCGGGCAATACGTGGTCGCCCATCGTGGCCACCCACCCGGGGACCGGCACGCGCGAACCCCAGGACCGCATCGACTACATCCACTTCGCCGGTGACTCGCTCAAGGTGCGCGGCTCGAACACGCTGGTTGCCGGCTGGCCCTCGTCCAAGAACATCCCCGGGAACAGCTGGACCAGCAACCAATTCGCCGTGGCGTCAACCTTCAGCCTGGGCACACCAATGCCGCCAAATCCTGCCCCGGTTGTGACCCTCGCCAAGGCCAACATCGCCCTCCACGTGGGTTCAACCACGACGGCGGACGAGTCCCGGTCCGCTGCGGGAGCCTCCTCGACCACCGAGGGTGCCACGTTCCAGCTGGATCTGGGCAGCACGGATTTCACGACGCCCGGCAGCCACACCGTGCAGGTCACCGCCACCGACCCGGCCACGGGCCAAGTCTCGCAGCCGGTGGGTGTTGTGGTTCAGATCGTGCCCGTCATCACCGTCTCCCCGCCCCCTGCTGCAGCCCTGACGCTTGCCCACGGGCAGGAACTGACGGCGGCTGGCGTCGAGTCAACCGTGCAGCCTTCCCTCAACGTCCCGGGTACCGTCACGGTGGACCTCCCCAAGGTGACCCAGGGTGTGGGCGGGCGCTACGTTGTGGCAGTCACAGGCACCGACGGGCATGGCTTCACGGCGCCGGCGAAAGGCAGCGCTGAGCATCACGGTGGCCACCGCGGCCACCGAATCCCCGAGCGCAACTTCATCGGCCTCTCTGACAGCCATGCCGCGCCTGACCGCAGGTGCTTCGCCGACAGGGAAGGCGAGCGCCTCCCCATCCGGTGCGTCGGCGTCGTCCAGTGCCTTGCCCAGTGCCACCAGCACCGGAGAGCACGGGGTGGCCTGGCCAGCACTGGATCGGATGAGGGCCTGCGCCTCACCATGGCGGCACTGTTCCTGCTGCTGGGAGCCCTGGCGCTCGCAGCACCTCTGGTGATGGCCCGGCGTCGAGCATCCCATTGTGTTGGCGGTCCCGGCGGTGAAAAGGCCGCCGGGACCGCCAGTCAGTAAGGAGTTGGGCCGGCCGAAAGCTCATGTGGTGCCGTTGAGAAACTTTTCAGGAATCCCCACGGGAGGTGAGTCCTTCTTTTATTTTCGCGATGGCAAATCCCCAGGCTTGGCCAGCAGTTGTCTTGGGGGGCACAGACACTTCGTTCGGGTTCGTCACGACGTCCAGCAACACGGGGCCGGGATGGTTGAGGGCTTCCTGAACCGCACCGTCCAAGACATCGGCGTCCTCCACCCGGATTCCGTGCATCCCACAGGCCCGGGCAACTTCGGCCAAGTCCGGGTTGTGCAGTATGGTGCCAAATTCAGGCAAACCGCCTTGCTCCTGCTCCAGCTTCACCATGCCCAACCGGCCGTTGTTGAACACCACCAGTTTGACCGGCAGGCTGTAGGCCACCGCCGTGAGCAGGTCACCCATCAGCATGGTCAGGCCGCCGTCGCCACAGAAGGCAACAACGGGGCGTGACCTGTCCAGGGCGGAGGCACCGAGTGCCTGCGGCATCGCATTGGCCATGGAACCAAGATTGAACGATCCCAGCAGTCGGCGGGTCCCGCGCATGGTGACGTAACGCGCCAACCATACAGTGCACATGCCGGTGTCGGAGGTAAAAATTGCGTCGTCCGGCGCGTGCCTGTCCACGGCAGCGGCCAAGGACTCGGGGCGGATCAGTGCACCGGGGTTGTCCACCAGCGTGCGCACCCGTCCCGCTACGCTGGAGTTGTAATCGGGATTGGCGAGTTTCAGGTGCCGTTGCGTCCACGCCTGGTACCTGGCATGAGTGGCAACGATGTGGGACGTGTCAGTGTGGGATTCAAGCAATGGTTCCAAGGCGGCCAGGGTCAGTTTGCTGTCGCCTACGACACCCAGTGACACGGCTGTTCGCCGGCCGATGACTCCACCGTCCCGCTCTATTTGGATGACGATTTTCCCTGCCGGGTAGGAGTCGCGGTAAGGGAAGTCCGTACCGACCATCAGCAACACCTCGCAGTCGTCCAGGGCTTGCTGGGCGCCAGGGTTGCCGATGAGTCCGGACTGCCCCACTTGATAGGGATTCTTGTCTTCCAGCCCTTCCTTGGCCTTAAGTGTGAGCACCATGGGCGCAGCCAACTTCTTGGCCACTGCAAGCAGATCATCCTTGGCTCCTCGCGCGCCCATGCCCACCAGCATGGTAACCTTGACCGCCTCATTGAGGAGCTGTGCCGCAGCGCGCAAAGCCTGGGGGTGGGGTCGGCAGGGGAGTTGGACATCCACGAAATTCGGTACACCATTGTTGGGCATGTCAGCCCCGCCGATGTCTCCGGGAATGGTCAGCACGGACACACCCCGCTGGGCAATGGCAGTGTTGACGGCCTGCTCCAACAGGAACGGCATTTGCGAGGCATTTGTCACTGTGTGGGTGAAAACTGACACATCGCTGAAAATCCGGTCATTGTTAACCTCCTGGAAGAAATCGCTGCCGATCTCTTCGCTGGGAACCTGCCCGCAAATTGCGAGCAGGGGAGTGCGCGATTTCTTCGCGTCATAAAGTCCATTGAGAAGATGAATGGAACCCGGGCCCACAGTTCCCATGCACACACCCAGCGAGCCTGTCAGCTGGGACTGGGCGCCAGCGGCAAATGCTGCCACTTCCTCATGCCTAACTCCCATCCATTCCATCCGCTCTTCTGTGCGAATGGCGTCGGTCAGCGGGTTGAGTGCGTCACCGACCACACCCCATACGTTTTTGACACCCAGATCGGCCAAGGCTTTGATCGCCTCCGGCGGGTGTCCTTTGCTCACGGCCATAAGAGCCACGCCCGACTTATCGCGTCCGGCGCGTAAGCACGCGGCTGATACTGCCGGTTGTTTGGATTGCTAAGAAAGGCTGCCGCGATCACGTTCGGGTCCTGCGGGAAACTGCCACCGCTCAAGGTCGAGCTAATGCGGTTGGATTCGATTGGTTGAATTTG
>JBDTQM010000221.1:0-6586 GCA_039932175.1 Specibacter sp. | reverse complement strand
CGTCGGGGGTGGTCTTGATGGCGTATTCCTCAACATCGAAGCCCAGCTCGTTGAGGCGGCGGATGCGGGCGCCCACGCGCCACCTGTCCTCCAGCTCGAAGGATTCCTTCTCGGTCAGCTCGGCCCACAGGCGTCGGTAGCTTTCCATGATGAGCTCGCTGGTGGCCACCGGATCCACCTTCTCCTCAATGAGGCCGCCCTCGAGCAGGTCCATGAGCTCACCGGCAATGTTGACCCGGGCAATTTCAAGGTCGTACTCGCGCTGCCCCGTGGACAGATCCGGGTACAGCTCACCTGTCTCGGCGTCCACCAGGTACGCGGCAAAGGCGCCGGCATCGCGGCGGAACAAGGTGTTGGACAGGGACACATCGCCCCAGTAGAAGCCCACCAGGTGCAGGCGCACCAGCAGCAGCGCCAGCGCGTCGATGAGGCGGGTCAGGGTGTCGCGGCGCAGCTTCTGGGAGAACAGGGCGCGGTAGGGCAGGGAGAATTTCAGGTGCCGGGTGACCAGTACGGGGTCCAGCGGAGCGCCGGTGGGCGTGGTGCGGCCGCTGATGACGGCTACGGGCTCAACGCAGGGCACGTCCAGGCGGGCCAGCTTGCGCAGCATGTGATATTCGTGACGGGCCACATGCTCTGAGGTTTCCTTGATGGCTATGACGGAGCCGTCCAGGTGGGCAAAGCGGACCACGTGGCGGGAGATGCCGCGGGGGAGTGCTGCCAGGTTGGCTGCGGGCCATTCCTCCAGCTTGATGTGCCACGGCAGGTCCAGCAGGCCGGGGTCGGCGCTGGCTGCGGTGATGTTCAGGGACCCCATGACGGCCGCGGGCGGCGCGCTTTGCCTGGGCAGCTTGCCAATCTGTTCAAAGTCGGTTGGCTCGTGGTTCCACTTGGCGCCTGGTTGCTCAGTCATAATACAAATTCTCTCTTAAAAGGTGAAGCGCGGCCGCTTGTTGGAAAAGTCCAACAAGCGGCCGCGCTCCAATCGACTGTTAGTCGCGGGTGATGGCCTTGTCGCCCAAGCGGGCGCCGGAGGTTGCATCGAAGAGGTGCACGTGGCCAACCTGGGGGCGGACGTGGATGGTGTCGCCCTTCATCGGTGGGCGGCGGCCGTCGACGCGGACAACCATGTCGCGCTCGTTGCCGTCGATGATTGCGTGGCCGTAAACGTAAGCGTCGGCACCGAGCTCTTCGACGACGTCGGCCTCAACAGCCAGGCCCTCGCCGGCGCCAACAATTTCCAGGTCTTCCGGACGGACGCCAACGGTGACCGTGTGGCCTGCGGCTTCGCCGAGGACGGAGCTCTGTACGGGGTAAATTGATCCACCGAACTTCACACCGCCGTCGACAACGGGCAGTTCCAGCAGGTTCATGGCGGGGGAGCCGATGAAGCCTGCAACGAACACGTTCTGAGGCGCATCGTAGAGGTTGCGCGGCGTGTCAACCTGCATCAGCAGGCCGTCCTTGAGGACTGCAACGCGGTCACCCATGGTCATGGCCTCAACCTGGTCGTGGGTCACGTAAACGGTGGTGACGCCCAGGCGGCGGGTCAGGGAAGCAATCTGCGTACGGGTCTGCACGCGGAGCTTGGCATCCAAGTTGGAGAGGGGCTCATCCATGAGGAACACCTGCGGGTTACGTACGATGGCGCGGCCCATGGCAACACGCTGACGCTGGCCACCGGAGAGTGCCTTCGGCTTGCGGTCAAGGTATGCCTCAAGGTCAAGAAGCTTGGCGGCCTCCTTGACGCGCTTGGCGCGCTCTTCCTTGGGGATGCCGGCGATCTTCAGGGCGAAGCCCATGTTGTCGGCAACGCTCATGTGCGGGTACAGCGCGTAGTTCTGGAAAACCATCGCGATGTCGCGGTCCTTCGGCGGAACGTCTGTGACGTCGCGGTCGCCGATCAGGATGCGGCCGGCGTTGACATCTTCCAGGCCGGCGAGCATGCGCAGGGAGGTTGACTTACCGCAACCGGAAGGACCAACCAAAACCAAGAACTCGCCGTCGGCGATGTCAATGTTCAGTTTGTCCACGGCGGGCTTGGTGGTGCCCGGGTAAATGCGGGTTGCGTTATCAAAAGTTACTGTAGCCACAGTAGTAAATCCCTTCATCGGCAGGTACGTGCCGAACGATCCTCAAGTGAATGGTTGATTGCAAAACATCAGGCCGCAGACTACCAAGGGCAGCGCGGGCCGACATATGAAGTATGACACATTTTTCCTATGACCGGCGTCACTCTGGGTGGTTGTGCCAATTTTTCACACATATTACGTTCTGCACCTGAGTTGCTACACGAGCTCAAGCTGGTCCGCCACCACGCGGCCCCTGTGCAGCGCCGTGCGTCCGCCCGGCTTGTCCATGACGGCCACGGCCACAGAGTCGCCGGGCACCAGCGCAAAGCTTGCGACGTCGGACACTTGCGTTCCGGGCCTGTCGGAGACTGAGCGCAGCCTGGGTATGGAACGGTCAAGGATGGACGCCCCGCCCATATGTTCATGGATCGGCAGGCACTCGCGGGCCGAGTCCAGGCGCACGTGGACGTCGGAGCAGGAGGGCAACAGCAGCTGGCCACTGTGACATCGCTGAATTCCCCGCCCCAGGGGCGGACGTCATCAATGATGTTGGCGTTCAAGGTGGCGCCGTTTATGCGTTGCGCGGGCCACTCTGTGTGCGGGCGGCCAAAAGTAGTTCAAGAACTGCCGGCAGCTCCTGCGGAGACTCGATGCGGAAGTGGGCGCGGGTGCTGCCGGCGCCCACTTTGATCCCGACGTCGCCGGGGAGCAGGACTTCAAAGCCGTGCTCGTCCGTGACGTCGTCGCCGGCAAAGAATGTTGCTGTTGCTGCGGTTTGGGTCCGCAGAGTGGCCAGGCCTTCGCCCTTGTTGGCCGAGACAACGGAAATTTCCAGCACCATCTTGCCAGTGGTGATGGTGAATGCAGGGTTCTGTGCCAGTTCCCCTTTGACGAGTTCGACGGCGGCCTGGCCGTCAGCGTCGCTGGCCAGCCGGTAGTGCAGCACCACGCCGGCCGGCTTTTGCTCGGCCATGGTGCCGGGGTACAGAGCCACCGCCTGTGCGACTGCGGCACGGGCCTGGTCCAGGGCGGCTTGTTGGCGGCGGGTGGGTTTTAGCTCAGCTGAGCCGGAACCCAGCCAGAGTTCCGCCCCGTGGCTGCCCACCAGCAGTGTCGGTTCCGGGGGTGCGGCGACCACACGCAAACTGGCCAGGGCGCGCCCCGACACAAGTGCCGTCGTCGTACTTTCCAGTGCAGCCAGGGCGGCCAGGGCTGCCGCGGCGCGGGGGAGCGGGCGGGCGTCCTCGGCGCGTTCAACTATGGGCGCCATGGTGCCGTCAAAGTCCAGGGCCACCAAAAGGTGCTGTGTCTGTGCCAGGGCGACGACGGCGGCGCGGAGGTCCGCCGGCAGCTCAGCTGTCATCGCGGACGGCCTTTTGCGCCAGGGTGTTCAGGAAGTCCTCACTCCAGCGCTGGACGTCGTGGGAGAGGATTTGCTTGCGCATGGCCCGCATCCGGCGGCTGGACTCGGTCCGGGGCAGGTTGATGGCCCGCACGATGGTGCTTTTGAGCCCGTCGATGTCATGCGGGTTGATCAGCAGTGCCTGCTTGAGCTGGTCGGCGGCACCGGTGAATTCGCTGAGTACCAGGGCGCCGGTGTTGCTGGTGCGGGCCGCGACGTACTCTTTGGCCACCAGGTTCATGCCGTCGCGCAGGGCAGTCACCAGCATGACGTCGGCGGCCAGGTAGAGCGCCACCATTTCTTCGACGGGGTAGCTGTGGTGCAGGTAGCGGATGGCGGTGTTTTGGATGGTGTCGAACTGGCCGTTGATCCGGCCCACCATGCCTTCAACATCCTCACGAAGCTGCTTGTAGGTTTCCACGCGCTCGCGGCTGGGGCTGGCCACTTGAATCAGCGCGGCGTCCTCAACCTTGACGTGTTGGTCCAGGAGCAGCTCCCCATAGGCCTTGAGCCGGTGCGTGATGCCCTTGGTGTAGTCCAGCCGGTCCACGCCCAGCAGGATGGTTTTGGGGTTGCCCAGGTCCTCCCTGATTTGCTGGGAGCGGGCGATGATGTCGGGGCGGGCCGCCAGTTCCTGGATCTGGCCCACGTCGATGGAGATGGGGAACGGTTCGGCCCGGGCAATGTGGCTGATCCGGCCGCTGGCGTCCCTGACATGGACCTGTTTGGCCTTGACGCCGGCGCCGAGGAAGCGCCTGGCGGAGCGCAGGAAGTTGGCTGTGTCACTGGGGCGCTGGAAACCGATGAGGTCCGCGCCCAGCAGCCCCTCCAGGATGGCCTTGCGCCAGGGCATCTGGGCGAAGATCTCGGGGGAGGGGAAGGGGATGTGGTTGAAGAAGCCGATGCGCAGGTCCGGGCGGAGGGTGCGCAGGTACTGCGGGACCAGCTGCAGCTGGTAGTCCTGCACCCAGACGGTGGCGTTGGGCGCGGCGGCCTTGGCGGCGGCCTCGGCGAAGCGCTTGTTCACAAGCTGATAGGAGTCCCACCAGGTTCGGTGGAACTCCGGCGGCGCTATGACGTCGTGGTAGAGCGGCCAGAGAGTGGAGTTCGAGAAGCCCTCGTAGTACAGCTCCACCTCGTCGCCGGACAGGGGCACCGGGATCAGGTCCATGGATTCGTGGTGGAAGGGCTCCAGCACTTCGTCGGGGGCGCCGTGCCAGCCTACCCAGGCGCCGTCGCGCGTGGCCATGACGGGGGCCAGTGCGGTGACCAGGCCGCCGGGCGCGCGTCTCCAGCCGGCGTCGGAATCTTCGCTGGAAATTCTGTCAACAGGCAAGCGGTTGGAGACAACAATAAAGTCGGACCCACCCTGGTGAAGGGGCTGTTTCCCTGGCGTATCATTCGGCACGTGCGACTCCCGCGGTTGTGTCTAGGGTTTGTGCCAGCTTAGCGGGTTGGGCGGGTGCGCTGTCGTGGACGTCGCAATTTGTGCGGTCCTGTTGCCTTGAGAGCTTTCTCCAAGGTTTCTCACCTAAGATGATCAAGAACATGCCGTAGTGCGGCACTTTTTTGGTGCCCAAAGACTTGAGGAACCATGAGCCCTAAAAACGATCCACGGTTGTCCAAAGCTGAGCGCACAGCTCAAGCCCGCGAGCAGGCAAAGACTATTCGCGACGCCCAGCTGAAGAAGGAAAAGCGCAAAGGCTGGCTGATACGTGGGGGCGTTTTGGCGGCTGCAGTGGCCATTGTTGTCATTATTGCGTTGATTGTCATTCAGACCAACAAGGCCAACGAGCCTGTGGCATCCTCGGGGCCGGTGCCCGCCAACGCCAACGCCTATGGCGGCGTTACGGTAGGCAAGGACGGGGCCATCATTGCCCCGGCTGCAGCCGCGACAACTGTGGACATCAATGCGGTTGGCCCCATGCCCACAGCCCAGGCCACCGCAGTGGCGGATCCGGCCAAGATTGGCATCAAGGCCTCCGCCTCCGGCACTCCTGCCCAGGTGGTTGTCTTCCTGGACTTCATGTGCCCGGCGTGCAACTCGTTTGAGAAGAACTTTGGTCCAGGGTTGGACACGCTGCGCAACGAAGGGAAAGTCACGGTTGAATACCGTCCGCTGCCGTTCCTGGACCGTTTCTCTTCCGGCACCAACTACTCCTCCCGTTCGGCCGCCGCGGCTGCGTGCGTGGTGGATAAGTCCCCGGAGAAGTACAAGGCGTTTGTGGATACCCTGTACGTCAACCAGCCTGCTGAAAACAGCAAGGGCCTGGACAACGCCACGCTGCAAAAGCTGGCCACCGACGCCGGCGCAGCCGACATCAGCAGCTGCGTAGGTGAGAAGACGTTCCGGCCCTACGTTGCCTTTGGCGGTGCCACGGCTTCGGCCGCCGGTGTCAATGCCACCCCGACAGTCTTTGTTGACGGCCAGCAGTGGATGCCCGAAAAGAACAATGACTTCAGCGCGTTCACCAAGACATTGCTGGACGCCAAGAAGTAGTGATTTGCTCGGGGCCGGTTGCGGCTGGCCGCTGTGTGGCCTGCGGCGGCGATAATTCAAACCGGTTCCCTGATGCGTTGTTATGCGCACAGGGAGCCGGTTTTTATTTTTCGTGAAAGCTACGGTAGCCTTGTCTAGCGCTTGATTGCGTTTGCCTCCTTAGCTCAGCTGGCCAGAGCACCGCTCTTGTAAAGCGGGGGTCGTCGGTTCGAATCCGACAGGGGGCCCAGAAAGCCCGGAATGACGGGAAATTTGATAGCTTTGATGGCCCCTATTCGGGGCCATTTTTGCTTAACCTCCCGGAAACCTACCGGATTGGGTCACCTCTTTCATCACTTTTCATCCTGCGGGGTCGTGTTGGGAGGGCCTTCCGGTGGCTCGGAATCCTCCTTGAGCGAAGCCTTTTCAGCTCCATCCGTTGGGGTTTCTTGACCTGCTTCATGATCTGGTTGAGTCTCTTCCTTGGGCTTGAACGCGTCAGTGACGGACCTGGTATCCAAGGCCTCGTGGATTTCTTCAATATAGTGTTCCTGGGTCATGGAAATCTTGGAATGGCCGGCCTGATAGGCAGCCGCCTCAGGGCCCAAGGTTCGCGCGATGCGTGTTGCCGTG
>JBDTQM010000220.1:0-6590 GCA_039932175.1 Specibacter sp. | reverse complement strand
ACGAGCCGCAGCGTGGACAGCGCAGCCAGGTCGGGGTACTTCGGGTTGGCACCCTCGGTGACAAGGGTGCCAATTTCATTGCGGACAGACTCGGTCTGGACGGGATTTTCGCTCATGGGTGCTCCTGCTTGCGCCGGTGGGCCTGGCGGCAATGGCGCCTCCGGGGCGTCATTGCCGCCAAGCCCACCGAGGGGATGGTGGGGGTGTTAGGCGGTTTCCAACAGGCTGACAACAGCCTCGGCGCTGACGCGGCTGAAGCCGTGGCAGTGGATGGTGGCGTTTTCCGTGGGGGCGTCCGTGACCAGGCCGGCATTGATGACCACGGCCTGGGGTGCCTCGGCCAGGATGAACTCCACGGTTGCACGTTGTTCGGCTGAGGCCAGCGAGTCGACAATGGCCAGCACTGCGCCCTGGGAGCCAGCCAGCAGCGCCGCGAGCTCGGGTGCCGGTGTCGCCTGGGCGTGGGCCGCGCTCACGGTGTAGCCGCCCAAGGCCGTGGCAATGAAGTTCTCAGTGGGGCCCGCAGCCATGTTGTGGCCTGTGCGCGCATCCACCAGTGTCACGGCACCCGAGCCGCCGAGCACGGGCGTGGCGCCCAGGGAATCAACCCGGGCGGCGCGGGCAGCAACGGAAACCCAGTCGACGTCGTCGTTCCCGGTCTCGGCAACATCCCCGGCAAACCATTCCGACAGTTTCTGCACGCGGGCAGCGGCGGTGCGCAGCGTTTCGATGGGCAGACGGCCCGAGCTCGCAGCTGCGAACAAGGCGTCGTAGACCTCCACGTAGCAGGACTCGTCATCGCGCCCGGTGGTGTAGGCGTTCAGCGGGTTGCCCACACACAGCAGGTCGTTGCCGGCCAGCAGCGCCAGCACGCCGCCCTCGCCGGGTCCGACAGTGGCACGCACGGCCGCCATGTCCAGGGCGTCTGTGATCAGCACGCCCTCAAAGCCCATACCGCGCAGCAGTGCCGCGGCGTCCGGGTTGAGGGTTGCCGGGGCGTCGCCCAGTTCGGGAATGATGATGTGCGCGCTCATCATGGTGGCCACGCCGGCGTCGGCGGCCGCCTTGAACGGGGGCAGGTGGAACTCCGTCATTTCCGCCATGGTCAATTCAACCCGCGCGGTGTCCATGTGGGAGTCGGCCACGGTGTCGCCGTGTCCGGGGAAGTGCTTGGCGCAGGCGGCCACGCGGCAGGCTTGGATGCCGGTGACGGCGGCCGCGGTGTGGGCGCCCACCAGGGCAGTGTCGGCGCCAAAGGCGCGCACGCCAATCACGGGGTTCAGCGGGTTGGTGTTCACGTCGGCCACGGGGGCAATGGTCAAGTTGATGCCGGCATCACGGCACAGGCGGCCAATGGCGCGGCCCGCAGCCTCCGTGGTGGGGAGGTCGTTGATGGCGCCCAGCACGGCGGCGCCGGGGATGCTGGAGCCTTCCCGGGACTGCAGGCGGGTGACGTTGCCGCCCTCCTCGTCAACACCGATGACGGCGTTCGGGTTGGCTGCCTTGATGGCGGCGGACAGGGCCGCCACCTTTTCCGGGGCGTCGTGGTCCATGTTGTGGCCAAAATAGACGACGCCGGCCAGCCCGTTCTCCAGGGCCGTCACCAGCCACTGTGGTGCAGTTGTGCCAACAAAGCCGGGGAGAATCACCGAGTTGATCAGGCGGGGAAGGTCAGCGGGAAGGGCAGGGGATGCGGCGCCGGCTGTGGACGGTGCGTGCTGCAAATCACTAGGGGTCATGGGGAAATCCTACCGGCGCGTAGTGGCCTAAACTTTATATGTCGCCACCATCGAGCCACCCAACGGAGAATTTCTGTGACCAGCGTTCCTCTCAACCGTGTTCCCATCCGCCGAGCATTGATCTCGGTCTACGACAAAACCGGACTGGAGGAGCTGGCCATCGGCCTGCACGCAGCCGGTGTCGCCATTGTTTCCACAGGTTCCACCGCCGCCAAGATTGCCGCAGCCGGTGTTCCCGTCACGGAAGTTTCCGAGGTGACAGGCTTCCCCGAGGCCCTGGACGGCCGCGTCAAGACGCTGCACCCCCTGGTGCACGCAGGGATCCTGGCTGACCGCCGCCTGCCCGACCACGTGCGCCAGCTCGAAGAGATGAACGTTGAGCCGTTCGACCTCGTTGTGGTGAACCTTTACCCGTTCGTTGACACAGTGAACTCCGGTGCCGGCCAGGACGCCGTCGTGGAGCAGATCGACATTGGCGGCCCGTCCATGGTCCGCGCAGCAGCGAAGAACCACCCCTCGGTGGCAGTGGTTGTGGACCCCGCCAAGTACGCCGACGTCATTGCCGCCGCAGCGGCCGGTGGTTTTGACCTGCTGGCCCGCCAGCGCCTGGCCGCAGCAGCCTTCGCCCACACCGCCGCGTACGACAACGCCGTGGCCGCCTGGACCTCGGCCCAGTTCCTGGATTCGGACGGTGACGGCCTCATTGACTGGCCCGCCTACGCCGGCTACTCCCTGGAGCGTTCAGAGGTTCTGCGCTACGGCGAAAACCCGCACCAGCAGGCTGCCCTCTACGTGGACAAGGGCGCGCCCGCCGGGATCGCCCAGGCCGACCAGCTCCACGGCAAGGCCATGAGCTACAACAACTTTGTTGACGCCGACGCCGCCCTCCGTGCAGCCTTCGACTTCGCCGAGCCGGCCGTTGCCGTCATCAAGCACGCCAACCCCTGTGGTGTTGCCGTGGCGTCCCCGGATGCCGCGGACCCCATCGCCGACGCCCACGCCAAGGCGCACGCCTGCGATCCGCTCTCGGCATTTGGTGGCGTCATCGCCGCCAACCGCACTGTCACAGCTGCCATGGCCCGCACCGTGGCAGGCATCTTCACCGAGGTTGTCATCGCCCCGGACTTTGAGCCCGAAGCCGTGGAGATCCTCTCGGCGAAGAAGAACATCCGCCTGTTGGCACTGCCCGAAGGCTACGGCCGCTACCCGGCAGAAGTCCGCCAGGTGTCCGGCGGCATGCTGGTGCAGCTCTCCGACAAGGTCGACGCCGACGGGGACAACCCCGCCAACTGGACGCTCGCTGCGGGCGCCCCGGCCGATTCCGACACCCTGGCCGATCTGGCCTTCGCCTGGACAGCAGTCCGCGCCGCAAAGTCCAACGCCATCCTGCTCGCCAACAACGGCGCAGCAGTGGGCATCGGCATGGGCCAGGTCAACCGCGTCGACTCCTGCAAGCTCGCAGTGGAACGCGCCAACACCCTCGGCGTTGTGGTGGAATCCGACGTTGACGCAGCCGGCGGCGCCTCAGGTGCCGAAGGCGTTTCGGTGCAGCGCTCCATCGGTGCCGTTGCTTCCTCCGACGCGTTCTTCCCGTTCGCCGACGGCCTGCAGATCCTGCTCGACGCCGGTGTCCGCGCGGTTGTTCAGCCCGGTGGATCGGTGCGCGACGACGAAGTCATTGCCGCGGCCAACGCGGCCGGCATCACCATGTACTTCACGGGTGCGCGCCACTTCTTCCACTAAGCATTTCATTGTGTCTTGAGCACGACGGCGGGGTGCCACCTTTCTTCGAAGGTGACACCCCGCCGTCGTGCTTCAAACGGTGCAAACGCTATCGCAGCAGTGGCTGGATTTTCCGGAACGCTATCGCAGGCGGTGCGAGAGCGTTCCGCGAAAACTGACCATTGCTGCGATAGCGTTTCGGAAAAAAGAGCGTTACGCGGCTGTTGGGTTGCGGGAGCCCAGCTCCGCATCAAGGCGGAGCAGGCCGTTGCCGTCTGCGCCGATGAGGCGGACGCGGCCAATGATTTCGCCCACGGAGGCTTCCTCCTCCAGCTGCTCCTCAATGAACCAGTTCAGCATGGGGATCGAATCAATGTCGCCTTCCTGCTGTGCCAGGCGGTACAGGTTGCGGATGGATTCGGACACCTTTTGTTCATGGGCCAGGGACGCCTCGAAAGCTTCCAGCACCGAGTTGATGGTGACGTTCGGGGCGGTGAGCGTGCCAATCTTGGGCAAAGCGTTCCTGTCGGTCATGTGGTCGGTGAACTTCTGGGCGTGAACCAGCTCCTCTGCCGACTGTGCCAGGAACCAGCCGGAGATGCCGGGCAGGTCCTGGACATCCATTTCAATGGCCAGTTGGCGGTAGACCACTGACGCCTGAATTTCCAGGGTAATTTGAGCGTTGATGGCGTCTGCGAGTTTTCCTTTGAGTTCCATGCCCCCACGCTATGGCGAAATTGAATTCCGTGCACAGTAATTGAGGCTTACCTCATGTGCACACAGTGTCACTTAATGGACCCGATAGCGGGCAAACGGGTGCACTCGGGTAAGTTAGAAGGGATACAAATCGAAAGCATTTGCGCAGATATCCGCTGAATATTTTTGTAGGAGACGCCTCAACCCATGGCAAAAATCATCTATACCCTCACCGACGAAGCGCCCATGTTGGCCACGTATTCACTCCTGCCGATTGTTGAAGCCTTCGCTTCGACAGCAGGTGTTGACGTTGAAACCCGCGACATCTCGCTGTCGAGCCGCATCATTTCCGTTTTCGGCGACTTCCTCGCAGAAGACCAGCGCGTCGCTGACGCCCTCGCCGAATTGGGTGCACTGGCCAAGAGCCCGGATGCCAACATCATCAAGCTGCCGAACATCAGCGCCTCCATCCCGCAGCTGAAGGCAGCCGTGGCTGAACTTCAGGGCCAGGGCTTCGCGCTGCCGGACTACCCGGACGACCCCTCCACGGATGAGGAAAAGGACGTTCGCGCCCGCTACGACAAGATCAAGGGCAGCGCCGTGAACCCGGTGCTGCGTGAAGGCAACTCGGACCGCCGCGCGCCCCTGTCGGTCAAGAACTACGCCAAGGCCAACCCGCACAGCATGGGTGCCTGGTCCGCGGACTCCAAGACCAACGTCGCCACCATGGCCGAAGGCGACTTCCGCCACAACGAGAAGTCAGTTGTCATCGACGCCGATGACAAGCTCAAGATCCAGTTCCTCGCAGCCGACGGAACCGTCACAGTCCTCAAGGACGCCTTCCCGGTCCTGGCCAACGAGGTTGTTGACGGCACCGTGATGCGTGCCGCAGCACTCGATGAGTTCCTGGCCGCACAGGTTGCCCGGGCCAAGGAAGAGGGCGTACTGCTCTCCGCCCACCTCAAGGCCACCATGATGAAGGTCTCGGACCCCATCATCTTCGGCCACGTGGTCAAAGCCTACTTCCCGGAATTGTTCGCCAACTACGGCGAAGCGCTGGCAGCTGCCGGCCTGAGCCCGGCCAACGGCCTGGCCTCCATCATCAACGGCTTGGGTGCCCTGTCCGCGGACGTGCGTGCGGGCGTTGAAGCAGCCATCAAGAAGGGCTACGAAGACGGCCCCGCCCTGGCCATGGTTGATTCCGACAAGGGCATCACCAACCTCCACGTCCCCTCCGACGTGATTGTTGACGCCTCCATGCCGGCCATGATCCGGACCTCCGGCCACATGTGGGGCCCGGACGGCGCCGAAGCCGACACCCTGGCAGTCCTGCCGGACAGCAGCTACGCCAGCATCTACCAGGTCACGATCGATGACTGCCGCGCCAACGGCGCCTTCGACCCCACCACCATGGGCACCGTCCCCAACGTCGGCCTCATGGCGCAGGCCGCCGAGGAATACGGCAGCCACGACAAGACGTTCGTGCTGGCCGAGGCCGGCACCGTGCAGATCGTCAACGCCGCAGGCCATGTCCTGATCCAGCACGACGTCGAAGCCGGCGACATCTGGCGCGCCTGCCAGGTCAAGGACATCCCCGTCCGCGACTGGGTCAAGCTGGCCGTCACCCGCGCCCGCGCCTCCGCCACTCCGGCCGTGTTCTGGCTGGATCCGAGCCGCGCACACGACGCCAACTTGATCGTTAAGGTCAACGAATACTTGAAGGACCACGACACCGACGGCCTGGACATCCAGATCCTGTCACCCGAGAAGGCCACGGCCTTCACCCTGGAGCGCATCCGCCGCGGCGAAGACACCATCTCCGTCACCGGCAACGTCCTGCGCGACTACCTGACTGACCTGTTCCCGATTCTGGAATTGGGCACCAGCGCCAAGATGCTCTCCATCGTTCCGTTGATCGCCGGCGGCGGCTTGTTTGAGACGGGTGCCGGCGGCTCCGCCCCCAAGCACGTGCAGCAGCTGGTCAAGGAAAACCACCTCCGCTGGGATTCCCTGGGCGAATTCCTGGCGATCGCCGTGAGCTTCGAGCACCTGGCCATCACCGAGGGCAACGCCCGCGCCCAGATCCTGGCCGACACCCTGGACCGTGCCACAGGCACGTTCCTGCTCGAGGACAAGTCCCCGAAGCGCCGTGTTGGCGAGATCGACAACCGCGGCAGCCACTTCCACCTCGCCAAGTTCTGGGCCCAGGAATTGGCAGCCCAGACGCAGGACGCCCAGCTCGCTGACGCGTTCGCCGTTGTCGCCAAGACCCTGACCGAAAACGAGGACGCCATCATTGGTGAACTTGCAGCTGTTCAGGGAACACCCGTTGACCTGGGCGGCTACTTCCACCCGGACGTCACCAAGGTTGCCGCGATCATGCGCCCGTCAGCAACGCTGAACGAAACCATCGCAGCACTGGCCTAGCCCACG
>JBDTQM010000219.1:0-6649 GCA_039932175.1 Specibacter sp. | reverse complement strand
CCAAGCAGCCCGTGGCCGATTCCCGGGGTGCCCGCCAGAACGGCAGGCAGGGTGGTGGCCAGGGCGCACGGGAGCAGCGCAGCGACAGTGGGGGACGTCCCGCAACAGCACAACCCTCGGCAAACACCGCCATGGCGGAGGCGCTGCGCCGCGCGGGCCTCGGGAAATAGCAGAAACGGCCCTTTTCCCCCTTGACTGGACAGATGATGACGCTTTGAAAAATCAAAGCGGCATCATCTGTCCAGTCACGGGCACTGAGCCGGTCATAAGTTCACCCAGTGCCACTTTTGCGGGCATATTTCAACCACATCTTCGGTCAAGGTCATAAACTCGTCACAATCTTGCGGCGTCGCGGCGGATCTTCCACACTGGATGTTAGGTCATGAGTGTCAGCGACAAGCCCCGGCTCGCTGACCGGCAACCCTCCTTCCGCGGTGGGGTGCCCCGGGTGAAGACCTGGCACTGAGCCGCCCGGTTCCAGTGCAAGCGCGGGCCATCGAGTCCAAGGCACTTCACGCATGCTGCGTCGGAGGGCTTTTTTGGCGCAGGCCTCTAGTATGAAGGAATTCAGCCATGAGCAACGGTTGGTCATTTGAAACCCGTCAGATCCACGCAGGCCAGGAGCCGGACGCCACCACGGGTGCACGCGCCCTGCCGATCTACCAGACGACATCCTTTGTGTTTCCTTCGGCCGAAAGCGCAGCCGCACGGTTTGCGCTGGCGGAGCTGGAACCGATTTACACGCGCATCGGCAACCCCACCCAGGACGCCGTCGAACAGCGCATCGCCAGCCTGGAAGGCGGCGTGGCAGCACTACTGTTGGCGTCCGGCCAGGCGGCAACCACCTTCGCCATCTTGAACCTGGCGGAAGCGGGCGACCATATTGTCTCCAGCCCCAGCATCTACGGCGGCACCTACAACCTGCTGGCCCACAGCCTGAAGAAGCTCGGCATCGAGGTCACGTTCGTGTCCGACCCCGACAACCTGGATGAATGGCGTGCAGCCGTCCGTCCCAACACCAAGGCCTTCTTCGGCGAGACGGTCTCCAATCCCCGCCAGGACGTCCTGGACATTGAGAACATCAGCGCCATCGCCCACGAGGCAGGCGTGCCGCTGCTCGTGGACAACACCTTGGCCACCCCGTACCTGATCCGCCCGCTGGAATGGGGTGCCGACATTGTCATCCACTCCGCCACCAAGTACCTGGGCGGCCACGGCAGCGCCATCGCCGGTGTGATTGTCGACGGCGGCAAGTTCGACTTCGCCGCGAACCCGGAGAAGTTCCCCGGCTTCAACACCCCTGATGTCACCTACAACGGCTTGGTGTATGCCCGCGATTTGGGCGTTGGCAGTGCCTTGGGCGCCAACCTGGCCTACATCCTTAAGGCACGTGTGCAGCTGCTGCGCGACCTCGGCTCAGCAGTGGCCCCGTTCAACGCCTTCCTGATTGCCCAGGGCATTGAGACGCTCAGCCTGCGCGTGGAGCGTCACGTCAGCAACGCCGTGGCCGTGGCGCAATGGCTTGAGGCGAACGAGAACGTGGAGGCCGTGGCCTACGCAGGCATCCCCTCCAGCCCCTGGTTTGAACGCGGCCGCAAGTACGGGCCCAAGGGCACAGGCGCCGTCATCGCCTTTGACATCAAGGGCGGTGCCGAGGCCGGCAAGCGCTTTGTTGACGGACTGGAACTGCACTCGCATGTGGCCAACATTGGCGACGTGCGCTCCCTGGTCATCCACCCGGCGTCGACCACCCACGCGCAGCTCTCACCGGAGCAGCAGTTGGCTGCCGGCGTGCGCCCCGGACTGGTCCGCCTGTCCGTGGGCATTGAGAACATTGCCGACATCCTTGCCGACCTCGAAGCCGGATTCCGCGCAGCAAAATCAGCGTGATTGCCGTGGGACGCACGGAGCAAGACAGCGCTGCTGCCACGGGTTTTGCCTCCGTGGCGGCCACTCCCGTGGGTGCGGAATTCTGCGCCGCCGTGGGGCAGGGCGGCGGTGTGCTGCGCTCGCTGGAGATCGGCGCACTGCCCCTGGAAGCCGGGGGCTCGCTGCCCTCGGTCACCATGGCCTTTGAGTGCTGGGGAACCCTGAATGAGGCCGGCGACAATGCCGTGCTCATTCAGCACGCCCTGACCGGCAGCACCCACGTGAGCCGCGGCGATTCCGAGGAGGACGGCTGGTGGGAAGGCCTGGTGGGCCCCGGCGAAGTCATCGACACCAACAAGTACTTTGTGGTGTGCGCCAACATGCTCGGCGGTTGCTACGGCACCACCGGCCCGTCCAGCATTGCCAGCGACGGGAAGCCCTACGGTTCACGCTTCCCCTTCGTCACCATCCGCGACTCGGTTGACGCTGAGGCGCGACTGGCCGACAAGCTTGGCGTGAAGCTGTGGCACGCGGTCATTGGCGGGTCCATGGGCGGCGCGAGGGCCTTGGAGTGGGCGGCGAGCTACCCGGATCGGGTGCAGCGCTGCGCCGTGGTGGCTGCCTGCGCGGCCAGCACGGCCGAGCAGATCGCCTTTGCCCAGACCCAGACGCTGGCCATCCGCCAGGACCCCAACTTCGCCGGCGGGGACTATTACGACGGCGCGGCCCCTACCTCAGGCTTGGGGCTGGCCCGGCGGATTGCCCACATCAATTACCGCTCGGAAACTGAGATGGAGTCCCGTTTTGGCCGCCAGGCCCAAAGCGGGGAGGACACCATCAGTCACAATCGGTTGGCGGCGTTGGGCGCCAGTGGCAGCAGGTACCAGGTGGAGAGCTATCTTGACCACCAGGCCCGCAAACTGGTGGGGCGCTTTGATGCCAACAGCTACATTGCCATCACCGAGGCGTTGATGAGCCATGATGTCAGCCGCGGCCGCGGCACCTTGGCCCAGGCCTTGGGAGCAGCAGCTGCTGTGGAGTTCCTGGTGGCGGCCGTCAACAGCGACCGCCTGTACTTCCCCGCCCAGTCGGAGGAGTTGGCGGCAGCGCTGCCGGGGGCTGTGGCCGTGCACCACATCGACTCAGCCATTGGCCACGACGGCTTCCTCACCGAGGTGGCCGTCGTGGGGGACCTGCTGCGGGAATCCTTCTTCACTGACTAGGCACGCTGCTGCAGGCTGGTGAATTTCTCGGCGACTATCCGACACACGGCCGCGGGCGGCCTTAGTGTCTCCTTTACGTCGCCTACGAAATCACCAGCCCGCAGCAGCCGGTGGTCCAGCCTGTCGAGGCCGGGGAACGGATTTCGATAAGCGCGAGCACCGCGCCGCGTGCCGCTTAGAAGTTCTTGAAGATCGCTTCGCGGTGGACTGCGTACTGTTCTGCCGTCACCTGGCCATTGCGGCGCGCAGTGTCAAGGGCGTCGAGCTGGCGCTTCAACTCGGCCTCTGCCTTCATGCGTTCATTGGCAAAACCCGTTGTTTGGTGGCCGTGCGATGAGTCATAGTTTCGCAGCGGGACACCGTTGAGCAGGGTCCCCACATAGGGGGCGGCGCCCGGCTGGTGGGCCACCCCGGCCCTGCCTGTGGGGTTGGCCGGGTTGTAGATGTTGTCCCGGTTGGCGCGACGTTTGCGGTTGGCCGACCTGGTGAAGATGCTGAGCAGGATGACTGCCACAATTACCAGCATGAAGAACGGCGGCACACCGGATGAGCTGCTGGACGAGGCAGCAACAATACTCGTCGCCATTGGTTCGAGCATGATGGGCACAACGCACCTCTTCTACGAATGGGCCGCTGAATCCAGCGCCTCTTCCCATCCTAGTCCGATTGCCACCGGGCCCGCTGCTGATTCAAGGCAAGTTCGAAGGCTTGGGGGGATCCCCTAGCGGATCACTTTGGATTACTGTGTGGCTTATGCAGCAAATCCCAAATCCACAAGCGGGTGGGGGCAGCGCCGCGGCGGTTTCCCCACGCCGCTGGTTGACGCTGACCACCGTGGCCCTGGCACAACTCATGGTTGTGCTGGACTCCACCGTGGTCAATATTGCCCTTCCCTCAGCCCAGCGGGATCTCGGCTTTTCCGACGGCGACCGCCAATGGATCATCACTGCCTACTCACTCGCCTTCGGCAGCCTGCTGCTGCTGGGCGGCCGGCTCTCGGACCTGCTCGGCCGCAAGCGGACGTTCGTCATCGGCCTGATCGGCTTCGCCGGTGCATCCGCGCTCGGTGGGGCCGCCGGCAGTTTCGGGCTGCTGGTGCTGGCGCGTGCCGTTCAGGGGGCGTTCGGGGCGTTGCTTGCGCCAACAGCCCTGGCCGTGCTGACCACCACGTTCACGATCCCCAAGGAGCGGGCCCGGGCGTTTGGTGTTTTCGGCGCCATCGCAGGTGCCGGCGGCGCCGTCGGGCTTGTCCTTGGCGGCTTCCTGACCGAAAACTTCAACTGGCGCTGGAACCTGTACATCAATGTCTTCATTGCGATCGTCGCAGTGGCTGGCGCCATTGTCTTCGTCAAACATTCAGCACTGAAAGGTCCGCGGCCCAAACTCGACATCCCCGGCACCATTCTGGTCTCCGCAGCCCTCTTTGGCCTTGTCTACGGCTTTGCCAACGCCGAAACCGACGGCTGGGGGGCGCCGCTGACCTGGGGCATGCTGACAGCGGCGGCGGTTCTGATGACGGCCTTCATCCTCTGGCAGCGGCGCGCCGCACACCCGATCCTGCCGCTGCAGATTGTGCTGGACCGCAACCGCGGCGCCGCCTATTCATCGGTGCTGATAGCCGGCGCCGGCATGTTCGGCATCTTCTTGTTCGTCACGTACTTCGTGCAATCCTCGCTGCACTATTCCCCGATCCAGGCGGGCATCGGCTTCCTGCCCATGATCGGCATGCTGGTGCTGGCCGCCCAACTGTCCACCAACCTGCTGCTGCCACGGTTCGGGCCCAAGGTGCTGGTCCCCTTCGGCATGATCCTGGCAACGATCGGAATGATCTACCTGACCCGGCTGGACTTGGACAGCAGCTATGCGCACGATCTTTTGCCGCCGCTGATGATCCTGGGCTTCGGCATCGGCTCGATCATGCCGGCATCCATCCAAACGGCCACCTACGGTGTGGACCGCCGGTTCGCCGGGGTGGCCTCGGCGCTGGTCAACACGAGCCAGCAGATCGGCGGCTCCGTCGGCACTGCCCTGCTGAACACGCTCGCCGCCACGGCCGCCACGGGCTACCTGGCCTCGCACCTGCCGCCCTCAGCGGACGTTGCGGCCCAGGCCGCGGTCCACAGCTACGCCGTCGCGTACTGGTGGGGTGCCTCCTTCTTCGCCGCGGGTGCGCTCATGTCGGCGCTCTTGTTCCGGCGGCGGGGGCACGGCCTGTCCCTGGGCATGCCGCCTGCAGGGGCAGCCCAACACACTGAAAACGCGGACGACGCCGGGCCACTCACCCAAGGCTCCGCCCGCCACCGGGCCTAGCCGGCCGCCCGGGAGTCCGGCGTCGGGAACGTCTTAGCGGCCCGGGCCAAACACGGGTCCGGGGGTGGGCCGCTTGGGTGAGATGCCGTCGCCGGAGGACTGGTGGCGCAGCCTGCGCAGCACCCAGGGGAACAGGAATTCCCTGGCCCACACCAGGTCGCCGGCCCGGGCCGTCTGCCACGTCTGCGGTGGCAATGGTTTGGGCCGTTGCGGCACCAGCGCGTGGGGGATGTTGAGGGCGTTCAACGCCATGATCGCAACGGTGTGGTGGCCCAGCGGGGAAAAGTGCAGGCGGTCCCCGGCCCACATTTGGGGATCCGCCAGCTCGCGCAGGGACCACATGTCCGCCACCACGGCGTCATGCCGGAAGGCGATGGTGCGCAGGTTTTCGTTGTAGATGGCCACCCGCCCGCGCACCATGCCCAGCACGGGGGTGTCACGGATGTCGGGGCCGTTGAACAGCAGCACGGTGGCGCCGGCCGCCGTCAGCCGTCCCACCGCCACGTCCAGCGATTCGGCCAGGGCATCGGGGTCCGAGCCCGGCCGCATCAGGTCGTTGCCGCCTGCAGAAATGCTGACGAGATCCGGTTTCAGCCCCAAGGCCGGTTCGAGTTGTTCACCCAGGATCTGGCCCAGCAGCCTGCCGCGGATGGCCAGGTTGGCGTAACGGAAATCGTCATGGTCGCGGCTCAGCTCCTCGGCCAGCCTGTCGGCCCAACCGCGGGAGCCGCCCGGGCTGCTCGGCTCCGGATCGCCAATGCCCTCGGTAAAGGAGTCGCCCATGGCCACATACCGGTTCCAGGGGTGGCGAAGGGCGGGCTCCGCGGCGCCCGCCGTGAGCTGTTGTTGGTGTGCCGTCGTTTCTTTCACCATCCCATCCTGCACTCTTGACAGCCGGTTTCGCCAGACCCCGGGCTTTCGGCGCCGCTGCCACTGACGAACCATTTTTGCTCGTGTGTCTGCTCGGGTGCCTTTTTGGACCCGGGGCACCTCATGGAAAGATGAAGCAATGAGCAAATCCCCCACAGTCCTATGGTCACGTCCCGAATCCGAGCGCAGTGCCACACCCCTGCTGGTCATTTTCCACGGCTACGGCTCAGATGAGGCCGACCTTTTTTCACTGGCCACGCAACTGCCGGCCGAGTTCACGGTGGCATCCGTGCGGGCCCCCCTGCAGGCAGGCCCGGGCTACGCGTGGTTCCCGCTGAGCAGTGACCTGAGCTATTCAGTGACTGCCGTGACGGGCG
>JBDTQM010000218.1:0-6678 GCA_039932175.1 Specibacter sp. | reverse complement strand
GTCCAGGACTCCCACGCAGATGCGCAGCCTTTCATCGGCTGTTGTGGCCTCGGGTAGTTCCAGGACATCGCGCTTTTTCAAATCCCGGTACCAGCGCCGGAGTCTGTCCAGGCTTTGCTCTTCTTCCTCAAGCTCGGCAAAGGTGAACTTCTTTTTCTGGATTTCCTTGGCGATCTCCACCTCGAACTTGCCACAGTCGGCCATGAACTCGGACCATTCACCAACCCGGGCCGTCGCGAAAGTATCCCGAATCAGCGCCGCCGAGGCTGCGTCCCGAGGAGAGGCGTCAATGACGGCAAAGGTGCCTCCGCCTTTGCGGCAAAGCTCCCCGGCACGGTCCAGGTCTTCTTGAAACGCCGGCCCGGCCGGCATCGCCCACACCCCGGAAGAGACGGGCACAGCACCGGCCTTGCGCAATTGACGCCACACCGCCACCCGGTGCCGGGACGGTTCGGACGGGATTTGTAGAAGGATCAAGACCCACTCAATTTTCTGTGTCACAATTGAAATTGTAACAGCGGTTACATCGATGGTGGAAGATGGTCGAGGCACGCAACAACACAACCCTGTTGGACAAGGTGTTCAAAATCAGCCTGGTTCTCAAGGGCTGGGATGGGGCACTGGAACTGGTTGGCGGGATACTGCTGCTAGTGGTCTCCCCTACACAGCTGGGCTCAGTGGTCCAATTCCTGACTCAGCATGAACTCTCCGAAGATCCGCATGATGTGGTAGCCACCACCCTGGTGCACCTGGCCGGGACCTTGACCGTATCGGCAACACTCTTCGGCGCGATCTACTTGCTGCTGCACGGCCTGGTCAAGATCGTCTTGGTGTGGGCGGTGCTGAGGGACAAGTTGTGGGCTTATCCGTGGATGATCGCGTTCTTGCTAGTTTTCATCGCCTACCAGGGGTATGAACTCCTGATTGCCTTCACCTGGGGCATGGTCCTGTTGACGGCCTTCGACATCTTCATTGTCTGGCTCACGTGGCATGAATACAGGGCCCATCGAGCCAGGACGGACAATGATGATCCCACCAGGCCGTCGACCCCGAAGCCCTGACCCGTGCCGTGCATGCGACAAGGGTAGTCATTTAATGAGACTATGTGCGTATGAATGCAGATAAGAATACTTGCACATTGGATGCAGATAGCCAGTACGTGGAACTGGCGGTAGAGATTTTTGCCATGCTGGCCGACGCCACCCGCGTGCGGATCATCCTGGCCCTGCGCGACAGCGAGATGGCCGTGGGTGCCCTGGCGGAGGCGGTGGGCAAGTCCCCCGCCGCCGTGTCCCAGCACCTGGCGAAAATGCGCCTGGCCCGCATCGTGTCCACCCGCCAGGACGGCACGAAAGTCATGTACCGGCTTGAAAACGAACACGCACGCCAGCTGGTGGCCGACGCGATCTACCAGGCCGAACACGCCCTCGGCGGGATGCCCGCACACCACCGCGCAGACCAGAAATCATCATGAGTCTCACCGGACATGCCGGCCACCCCCACCACGATGAAGACGGCCACGCGCACGACGACAGCCACTCCCATGACCACGACCACGACCACGACCACGACCACGACGGACATTCACACAAGCACCACACGGGTTTCAAGGGATGGCTGTTCGAATTGTTCGTCCCCCACACCCACGACGCCGCCGACTCCATCGACGACGCGCTGGAAGCGAGCAAAGAAGGCATCCGGGCATTGAAATTCAGCATGGTGATCCTGCTGGCCACGACGGTGCTGCAGGTCATCGTGGTGGCGATCAGCGGTTCCGTGGCGCTGCTGGCAGATACCATCCATAACTTCTCAGATGCGCTGACGGCCGTGCCGCTGTGGATTGCATTCATTCTGGGCCGCCGGGTGGCCACAAAACGCTACACGTACGGTTATGGACGGGCTGAGGATCTGGCCGGCCTGTTTATCGTCGTGGTCATTGCCCTGTCCGCGGCCTTGGCCACGTGGCAGTCGATCGAGCGGCTATTCAACCCACAACCGCTCGAAAACTTGTGGTGGGTACTCGCGGCCGGCGTGATCGGATTCGCCGGCAACGAGATCGTGGCAGTATACCGCATCCGGGTCGGACAAAAAATCGGTTCGGCCGCGCTCGTCGCAGACGGCGTGCACGCCCGCACCGACGGATTCACCTCCCTCGCCGTGGTGTTCGGTGCCGTGGGCGTGATGCTCGGTTTCCCGCTGGCGGACCCGATCATTGGCCTGCTGATTTCGGTAGCGATCATTGTGCTGCTTCTTGGGACCGTGAAGAGCATTGGTCGGCGGCTCATGGACGGCATCGAACCCGACCTCGTTTCCAGCGCGCACGCCGCTCTTGAAGGCACGCCGGGCATTCTGGAGGTGCCACGGCTGCAATTGCGTTGGGTAGGACACCGGCTGCAGGGCACGGCAACCGTCATCGTTGCTGATAACACCCTGTCAGCGGTCGAAGAGACCATCCGGGATGCCGAGCATCGGCTCGGGCATGCGCTCCCTAAACTCGACGACGTGGTGATCAAGGCCATCACGATCCCCGCGGGTGAAAACAAGGCTGACGTTGAATTGTCCACGCACGACGCACATCAATGAAACAGTCACCCCAATGACATCCTTGATACCTGGTCAGGGTCTGTCGGCGAGCATCCCCGGACATGGAAACTTCGCTGTGACCGGGAATGCAGTGGAAATGATCGAGGTGTTCGGCGGGCTGTTGCATTGCTATCAGGGAAGCGGAGGCTGTCGCAAGCAGGGGCTGTACTTCTCGCGGACGGAACCAAAGAAACCCCTCCGCTGCGTGCTCCGCGACCCGGGATGGCCCGACAGTGATTCCCTCGACGGGTCGAGCCATGAAGCGATCGTGATCAGCGTCAGCCACGACCTGGCACCCAAACTCGACGGCGCAGTCTTGGACTTTGGCACCTACAACAAGATGCAACGATTCGTGTGGCTGTCCATGCCTGCCGGCATAGGACCAGCTTGCACCTGCCTGCGTTCCATCGGGCCAGCTGCGGGGAAACGCTTGCCTTGCCTCGACGACCTGGGAATCGGCCTCAGTGACCTCTAATCCAGGTGGAATGATCTCGCTTCCGAGACCCGGGTCTGTTGATTTCATGAAGGGACATCCTTGCCATTGACGCCTTAATCACAGCCCCAACCCTTGACTAACATACCCCTAGGGGGTATGTTTAGGGCGTTGTCAGTGAAGTAGTTTGTCGCAGCCGTTGAATGTTCCGGCGCCACTGCCGTTCAACCCACAACGCACACCATCGAACCCTTTTTCAAAGGAATTAATCCACATGTGCGGAACTAAAACACCAAAAGATCTCATTCTGACGCCAGCCACTGAGAGTTCATGCAGCTGCTGCTCCACCGGGGCAAAAACTGCTGAGACAGCCGGTGAACCTGGAACTGCGTACTCTTTGGAGGGGCTGACCTGCGGATCTTGCGTCCAAAGCGTCCGGACAGCCGTTCTGGCGGTTGCGGGTGTCAGCTCTGCCTCCATTGACTTGATCCCCGGTGGCGCCTCGACACTGACGGTTTCCGGATCCGTCACCCCGGAGGACATCCGTTCCGCCGTCGCCGTGGCCGGATACTCTGTCATCACAAGCTAGAAACCCCTTTTCAACGATTTAGGGAGCGTCATGGACGAACACAGCACAAGCCACAACCATCAGGAATTGGCGGCAGGGAACAAGCCTGCCCAGATAGCCGAGATGGACCATGCGGCCATGGGGCACGGTGGAATGGATCACGACGATCATGCTGTCCATACCGCCGGCCAGCATGCGGGGCACAGCACTGTCATGTTCAAGAACCGTTTCTGGCTGACCCTGGTCCTCTCGATCCCGGTCGTGTTTTTCAGCCCCATGGTCGGGCACTTGCTCAGTTATACGCCGCCGCTGTTCCCTGGGTCCGCGTGGATCCCGCCGCTGCTGGGCACCGTCATCTTCTTCTACGGCGGACAGCCGTTCCTTAAAGGTGGTTGGCAGGAAATCAAGTCCCGGCAACCGGGCATGATGTTGCTGATTTCCATGGCCATCACCGTGGCATTTATCGCCTCCTGGGTGACGAGCTTGGGCCTTGGCGGCTTCGACCTAGATTTTTGGTGGGAGCTGGCCCTGCTGGTGGCCATCATGCTGCTGGGCCACTGGATTGAAATGCGGGCACTTGGCTCGGCCCGTGGCGCCCTGGATGCCCTGGCCGCACTGCTCCCCGATGAGGCCGAACGCGTCATCGGGGGCGGCACCGAAACCGTCAGAGTATCCGAGCTCCGAACCGGTGACCTTGTTTTGGTCCGTTCCGGGGCGCGGATGCCTGCCGACGGTGTGATCACCGAGGGGTCCGCCGAGCTCGATGAATCAATGATCACCGGCGAATCCAAAACGGTCCCCCGTACTGTCGGAGACCCCGTGGTTGCCGGAACCGTTGCCACCGACAACTCGCTACGGATGAAAGTCACGGCAGTCGGAGACGATACCGCTCTGGCCGGAATTCAGCGCCTAGTCGCCGAGGCCCAAGCATCCACCTCCCGCGCCCAGGCCTTGGCGGATCGGGCTGCGGCGTTCCTGTTCTACTTCGCTACCGGTGCCGGTGTCATCACGTTCATTGTCTGGTCGCTGCTGGGCAGTGTCCCGGATGCGGTGACTCGCACCGTGACGGTGTTGGTGATTGCTTGCCCGCACGCCCTGGGCCTTGCCATTCCGCTGGTCATTGCCATCTCCACCGAGCGCGCCGCGCGGGCCGGTGTGCTGATTAAGAACCGGATGGCTTTGGAGCGGATGCGCACCATCGACGTCGTCCTCTTCGACAAGACCGGCACCCTGACCAAGGGCGAACCTTCTGTCACAGGCGTCGTTGCGGCCGACGGCGTCACCACAGACGAGTTGCTGGCCCTCGCCGCCGCTGTTGAATCCGACAGCGAACACCCGGTGGCTCGCGCCATCATCGCTGCCGCCAAACAAACCGGCAATCCTGCTTTGACTGCCTCGGACTTTCAGTCCCTGACCGGACGCGGTGTTCAGGCCACGGTTGGCGGAGTTCCCACCGCTGTGGGCGGACCTGCACTCCTGGCGGAACTCGGAGTATCTGAGCCCGCAGGCATCACCGGGACGACCGCGTCCTGGATGGATCGTGGCGCGTCCATCTTGCACGTGATTCGGGACGGTGTCGTCATTGGTGCAGTCGCCTTGGAGGATGAAGTCCGTGAAGAGTCTCGCCAAGCCATTCAGGCCCTCCAAAATCGTGGCATCAAGGTCGCCATGATCACCGGCGATGCACGCCAGGTTGCCGCTTCGGTGGCCTCCGAGCTTCATATCGATGAGGTGTTCGCCGAGGTCTTGCCCCAGGACAAGGACCAGAAGGTCGCCGAATTGCAGGCTCGAGGGTTGAAGGTGGCCATGGTCGGTGACGGTGTCAACGACGCCCCTGCCTTGGCCCGTGCCGAAGTTGGCATTGCCATTGGCGCCGGAACCGACGTCGCCATGGAATCCGCTGGCGTTGTTTTGGCTGGCAACGACCCACGGGCAGTGCTGTCGATGGTGGATCTTTCCCATGCCAGCTACCGCAAAATGTGGCAAAACCTGATCTGGGCCACCGGCTACAACGTCATCTCCGTCCCTCTGGCCGCAGGTGTATTGGCCTTTGCTGGCATCGTCCTCTCACCGGCCGCGGGTGCAGTTTTGATGTCGCTATCGACCATCGTGGTGGCACTGAATGCACAACTGCTCCGACGCCTCAAACTCAACCCCGCCAACGTCCACTAGGGACGTTCGAAGTTCTCACCCAGCTTGGGCCCGTACAATTCACAACGACCAGCTAGATTTCAGCGGAGCTACAGAAAGGATTTCACCATGGGCATGCCAAGTAACACGCCCACGATGGGATCCTTCCTGCGCTGGGGCGCGATGATCGCTCTTGCGTTCGCTGTCATCGGCGGGATCTTCGGCATGCATGTCATGGGAGGAGCAGGTGTTTCTTCCATGGCTTCCCCCAGCATGATGAACTCCTCCACCGAAACAGTAAGCGTCAAAAGCACTCCGGTGTCGGAGCACCCAGTGTCCGAAGGCCACGTAATGCTTGGCAGCGCCGCTCATGCGCCCTCGACCGCACCGGCGGCTTGCGGCTGTTCCTCCACTGGATGTGAATCATCCATGGACATGCACCAGAGTTGCATTCCAAGCCTCGCCACAGCGGTGGTGAATTTGCCCCTGCCCGGCACTCTCATGCTTCCTTCGACCGAAACTGCGTTTCTGGTAGTTGTTGGACACAAGTCCTCGGGTCGTGTTCCCGATCCGCCGTCACTGAATCAACTCTCGATCAGCAGAACGTAAACCGATGAATCGTCCCGTGTATCACTCACAGGACCTCATTCGTGTGCCCTTAAAGCTAGGGCAACTGCTAGGTATTCGAGAATTCTAAGTGAAGGACTTTTTTGTTATGAAGAAATCATTGATCGTTTCAGCCACCCTTGTTGCAGCCATGATCGCCCTGGCCGGGTGCTCCACCGATGGCGGCTCTATGCCCGGCATGGACCACGGAACTGAGGCATCATCAACGCAACCGTCTGTCACCGTTGCTGACAACAACGCCGCTGACACGATGTTCGCCCAGATGATGATCCCCCACCATGTCCAGGCCGTGGAGATGAGTGACATCATGCTCGCCAAGTCAGACCTTGATCCTTCG
>JBDTQM010000217.1:0-6709 GCA_039932175.1 Specibacter sp. | reverse complement strand
CCAGTTCAGGCTCAGCCAAATCCAGATCATCAACTGGGGCACCTTCCACGGCCGCCACTGCATGTATGTGGACCGCGCCGGAACCTTGCTGACGGGCCATCCCGGCGTGGGCAAGTCGACACTATTCGACGGCATCCAGCACATCTTTTATGCCGCACCCCGGCTGAACGAATCAGCCCATGAGGCGTCCAACCGGAAGGACCGCCGCACCACGTTCAGCTACATGCGCGGGCGCAAGATCAAGACCGCCAGCGGAGTTGAGTACCAGCGCCCCAGCGCCACCTGGTCGGCCGCCGCCCTGGTGTTTGAGGACGGCCTGGGCCGGGTTGTCACCATTGCCGCACTCTTTGACCTGCCAGCCAACGGCCTGGAAGGCCAGGTGGGCAAGCATTACGTCATCCACGACGCCGAACTGGACACCCTGGCGCTGGAGAACCACGGCAGCCGGCGCTTTTCGCCGTCGTCCCTGCACGCGGCATTGCCCGGGGCCGAGGCCTTTGACGTGCACAAGACGTTTGCCGAGCGGTTCCGGCGCAAACTGGGCATCCACAATGACAAGGCGTTCAGCCTGCTGCGCACCCTGCAAAACGGCAAGGGCCTGGACAAGGGCGTCAACCGCTTCTTCCGCTACGAGGTGCTGGACAAGCCTGCGACCCTTGCCGCGGCGGCCGCCGCGGTGGAGGACTTCAGCCACTTGAGCGGGATATACCGCCAGCTTGAGGACGCACGCGGCCAGCGTGACGCCTTGGCCTCTGTGCCGGAACTACATGAAAAGCTGGCGGAACTCAACCAAAGCCATTCCCGCACGGTTGAGCTAAAAAACGCGCAGCTGCCCTTGCTGCGCCATCAGTTTCAAGCCGAGCTCCTGGCTGCCAAGGCCGTGGCCCTCACCGATGCGCAGCTGGAAAAACAACGGCAGATCGAGGCGGCAACACTGGCCAAGGATGCCCTGGCCGAGACGGCGGCAAGCCTGTCCGCGCAACATGCCAACCACGGCGGCCGGGCCATCGAGGGCCTGGAAAAGGACATCCGTGCGGGCAAGCGCGAACTTGCCGACCGTTTGCGCCTGGAGGCCGGCGTTCGGGCTGATCTGGACGCTGCCGGGCTGCTCCATGACTGGACCCCGGCCGGGCTGGATGCCGCACGCGCCTTGGCAGCTGCCGGCGTTCAGGCGCAGCAAAGCGAGGCCGAGTCGGCGCGGAACCGCGAATACCAGGCCGTGGCAGCCAGCGTGAACCTCAAGGACCGCGCGAAGGCGCTGCGGGCGGAAATTGACTCCTATGAGCGCCGGGGCAGCAACATCGACCCACGGAGCGCAGCAGCCCGGCGGGCCATTTGCGCTGCCACAGACCTTGCGCCGGAGGACATGCCCTTTGCCGGTGAGCTGGTGGACATGGGTGCGGGGCACGGCGCATGGCGGCCCGCTGCGGAGAAAGTTCTGCGCTCCCTGGCCACCACCTTGCTGGTCGATGGCAGGGACATTGAGGCTGTCACCGCCGCCATCAACACCCTGGACGGGCACGGCAAGCTGCGCTGGATCGACATCAGCCTCCCCACCCGGACAGGCAATTTCGCCGGCACAGACGAGTTGGTGACCAAGCTGGACTTCCACGCTTCCGCTGCCGGCGACTGGGTCCGGGCGAAAATCACCGGCGACTTTGCCTTCACCTGCGTTGAGCACGATGCTGCGCTGCACCAGCACACCAGGGCCATTTCGCGGGCCGGCACGGTGAAACTGAACTCAGCCGTTTTCGAGCGCGACACCCGCACCATCAATCCCGGCGACTACCTGCTCGGCTTCAACAATGTGGCCAAGATTGCCCAGCTCGAGGAACAGGCCCAAGCCCTGGCGGCGGAACATGAGGTCTCCGCTGCCGCAGCAGCCCGGAGCAGCCTGGCCAAGGAGGAATCGACGCAGCGGCTGGCGACACTGCAGCGCATTTCCGCTGACCAGCGGACCTTTGCACAGCTAGATTCCGCCGCACTGGCCGCGCATCTGGAGGCCTTGCATGCCACTTTGGAGGCAACCATTGCCGGCAGCGCCACCCTGGCCCAGCTGCGCGAATCATTGGCGGCCGCCAATGCCGAACTGGAGGCCGCCGTGGGCAGGGTCGCGGTGCTGCACCACGATTTGGCCGCGATTGGCAAGGACCTTTCCAGCGTGCAGGCGGCCCTGCACGCCGCCAGCGGACTCAAGGAAGCCGCCCCGGACTGGGCAGTGGCCGCGTTTGCGCCGTATCTGAGCGATGGTGAGCCCACCTCGCTGGATGAACTCGAGGTCCTGCTTGCCCGTGTTGCCATGGAACTGGGCGAACGTGCCGCGGCCTTGAAGGAACGCCAGTTCCGCACGGAAGGGGCCTTGAGTGAAATTTTCAAGGCCTTTGCCCGCCAGTTCGGCCCCACCATGAGTGCCAGCTACGGCACGGGTGCCGAGGCAACCGTGCACTATGAGGAACTGTATGAGCGCATCATTTCCGACGGCCTGCCGCAGCGCCAGGAAGAATTCCGCGAGTACTTCAACAACCGCTCCTACGAGCGTTTTTCCGATCTTCTGCAATTGCTGGAAGAGGAGCGGCGCACCATTGAGGAACGCATCCTGCCGCTGAACCAGATTCTCGCGGACGTGCCTTTCGAAAAGGGCAGCCGGCTGCGGCTGGAAGTGAAAACCACCATCCCCGAGGAAGCCAGGGCTTTCCGCAATGAGCTGAAGGAGGCCTTGGGGAACGCCTACACCAAGGCAACTGAAGAGAAGATGGCCGCCAGCTACCAGCAGCTGGAACGGCTGGTCAATGCCCTGGCCGATCCGGCCATGGCCCACTGGGCGGACACCGTCCTGGATGTGCGCCAGCACGTGACCATCAGCTGCAACGAGCACCGCCCCAACGGGGAAGTTGAGATGGGCCTGGAACCTGGCACGCTGTCGGGCGGCGAGGGGCAGCGCTTCACATCCTTCATCATGGGCGCCGCCCTGGCCTACCAACTGGGCATCGACGTGCAGGGCTACAGCACTTACGGCACCGTCATGATCGATGAGGCCTTCATCCAGGCGAACTCCGAATACGCCGGCGCGGGCATCAACGCCCTGCAGGAATTTGGCTTCCAGCTGTTGCTCGCAGCTCCCGAGGACAAGGTGGACCTGTCCAAGCATTTGGGTTCGGTCACCGACATCATCAAACACCCGCAGGCCAACGTCTCGGGATTCGTGTCCACCGGCCAGTCCCCCGCCACGGCCACAGACATTATTCTGCGCTGAGCCACGACGCGGTGCGGACAGAGAAAGCGTGGCTGCCATTCCCCGCATACTGGGAAACTTTCAATTTTTGATATTCAACCACTAAAAGTTTCGCAGTATGAATCGTAGAAGGGAGTCATGGCGTGGGCCCGAGAACGCCTGATGGACCTGATTTCCCAGCATCGGGCACATGGCGGTGATCTCACTGACGTCGAGGCAAACGATCGTCTGGCGCAACGCCGGATCTCAACGAGGCACTCTGCGCCTTTGACAACATGCCAGAAGGCGGCACTATCCTGCTGGGACTCGATGAGGCAGACAACTTCGCGGCCGTCGGGCTCCAGAGTTCAGCAGAACTGGAAGCAGGCAGGGCCGTGCAGGCATAACCGGGCAGGCCGGAAATGCCGTTACGCCTGCCGTGCAAGTTGGCTTCGAAAGAGCCGTGATTGACGGGGCAACAATTGCGATTGCAACTGTTGCCGGGCTCCCTTCCAGCCAACGCCCCTGCCGAACCACAAATGCGAATGTGGCCTATTTTCGCCAAGCCGACGGCGACAATCCCATGTCGGAACAGGAAGTTCAACAAGTTCTGTCCCTCAGGGAACGTCCCCGTCACGATGTGGTTCCAGAGGAGGGGACCACTAGTGACCATCTGGATGGAGACCCGAAGACCAACTTCATCGCTACTGCCCGCTCCGGCTCCCGCAGGCTCAGTGAGTGCTCGGACAAGGAAGTCCTGCGACTCAAGCGAGTTCTCGAACCAGTTGGGGAGCGCCAGACCGTGGTTGGACTCTGCGCTTTGGGTAAGTACCCCCAGCAATTTGAACCACATTTGTCCATCGCGGCTGTCTCAGAACCATCAACCCGGGGGCAGAAACCTGGATCGCGCCGAATTTGATGGCCCCCTTGCGGAACTGCTTGATCCTGCTGTGGAATGGGTCCATTGCAACACTAGGACGAAAGTGCGCTTCGGCATCGACGGGCACGGACGTGATGAATCAGAAATTCCCATGGTTGCCGTCCGCGAGCTCATCGCAAATGCACTCGTGCACAGGAATCTTGGCCCCCGGAGCACCGGCAAGGACGTCCAGGTCCGTCTCACAAATGACCGCTTGGTAGTCGTCAGCCCTGGCGGTTTGGAGTGGTTGAGCAGGCGACAGTACATACACCAGAGCCCATCCCACAATCCCGCTGTGGCGGGCCTAGCCCAACTGCAGCGCGGCAATCCCGGCGACTGCCGCCGTCGTCAATCCAAGCCTGGTTTTGGAGAACTTTTCCCCAAAGAACAACACGCCAATGACGCCTGCCAGCAGCACCGAGAACTCGCGCAGGGCCGAGACCAGCGCAAAGGGTGCCACGCTTTGGGCCACAACCACCATGCCGTAAGCCAACATGGACAGCAGCCCGCCCAGCGACCCGATCCTCCAATGCCTGCCGACGGCGACAATGTGGGCGCGTCGCTCGGGTGCCATCAGCAGGCACACAGAGGGCAGAATCAAGCCCTGAAGCAGGAACAGCCACGAGATGTAGCCCAGCGTATTTCCCGATTCGCGCACACCCAGCCCATCCACCAAGGTGTACGCGGCAATGCAGACACCTCTCAGCACCGCAAAAACGACTCCCCTCCGGCTGCTGCCCTTGCCGACGAGTGTCAAGGCCAACAATGATCCGCCCACGACGGCGACACCCGCCAGTTGCACCCGGCTCAAGTTCTCCGCCAGCAAGGTCACAGACACGACTGCGACGAGCAGGACCGCCAAGCCGCGGGCCAAAGGGTAGATCTGGCTGAAATCCCCCGTGTTTGTAGGAAGTGGTCAGTACGTGCAGGTGGGTTGTTTGCAAACATGCCGAGGCAAGGATGAACGGCCAGCTGCGGTCGCCGGCACACCGAAGGCGAATACGCCTACGGCACCGGACACCAGATGCACCAGCGCAATCAGCGTCGCCGAGGCGAGCCTGTGCGGGATGGACTTGGCAATGGCGTTCCAGCTGCTGTGGAAAAGCGCTGCCAGGAGAACAAGCAGCGTGAGGCCAAGGGACATCTAGCGTTGTCCGAATGGCACGCCGCTCAGCGCATCGGCTGAAATATCAAAGGTCGTGAGCACCTGAACAGCAATGTCAGCGTGATCCAGCGAGGTGATGTGTTTGGGCACGCCGGCACCGGATGCCACCATCCAAGCCAGGCGCTCCTCATCAGAGTCGCCGCCGTGGCCGCCCTCATCCAGATGACCGTGGTCTGTGACCACAATGACTGTCCACTCCTCGTGTGCCCGCGTTGCCCGGAGCTCGATGGCCTCCAGCAACATGGCCAAACGCGCGTCACGGCGCTCAATGCAGGCCATGTAGTCCGGCCCGGTGCCGTGGTTGTGCGCGTTGACGTCGCCTTCGTCGAAATACACAAAGCTCACTGCCAGATCGTCGGTGGGCAGTCGTGCCGAGGCATACTCAGCCACCTCGTCGTCCGCCCGCAGCCAACGCTCGTTGTCGTTCTCACCTTCTGGGTCCACCGGATTGGCCCACCCGCCGGAGGAAAACAGGGGTCCGTAGGCCGCGGCCTGGGACAGGGGAACCAGCTGGTGGCAATCATTGTCTGCAGTTCGGGCCGTTGCCGGCGAACCAAAGCGGTGAAATCCTCGTAGGCTGCCAATGCTGCCGGGTGCACCTCATTGCCTTCGACTCCGTGGCGATCCAAGTAGACGCCCGTGGCCACCGTGGCCCAGACGGGCCCCGAGATGGTCAGGTTCTTTTCGTGGACACGGACGGGCAGCAAGAACGCCCGACTCGGCCAGGCGGTCAATGAATGGAGTCTTTGCCGCCAACAGGGAAACGTGACGAATGCCGTCAATTCCCACAACCAATACATGGGGGGCGCAATGTTGAGGTTTTTACGTGTACAACGCTACAGACGATCTGAGATTATCGAAGGACTCCTCCACTCCTTCCTGTATGAGTAATAGGTAATATCTATGAACCTCACCCACTTGCGAGCCTTCCACCTTGTGGCCACCCACGGCAGCTACACCGCTGCGGCCGTTGCTGCGGGCCTTAGCCAGCCGACTTTGTCTGAACAGGTTCGGCTGTTGCAGAACGCCCATGGCGTGCCGCTGCTTCGCAGAACAGGGGGCGGCATGGAGACCACCAGCAAGGGGGAGGAACTGTTGGATGTGGCCGACAAGCTCTTCGCAGCCGAGCGGCAAGCCGAACAATTGTTCTCCGGCAACCACGCCCACCTGCAGGGCCGGCTGCGCTTCGGCTCGGATGCCCCTGTTCATGCAGTTCCCGCCCTCACCAAACTGCGTGCGGATCACCCGGGCCCGAAGGTCTCCCTGAGCAGCGGCAATTCCTCCACCATCAAGAATCACGTCGTCAACGGTTCAGTGGACGTAGGCATTGTTGGCGATTCCTCGGTGCATCCGTTGTTGACACCGCCGCTCCCCTGCCCCCTGCCCTTGCCTTTGCCCACTGCCCTTTCCTTTG
>JBDTQM010000216.1:0-6712 GCA_039932175.1 Specibacter sp. | reverse complement strand
CGCCGGTGACGCTGTGTGACTGCTTGCCAGCCGGGGTCAGCGCCATCTCGGCCGCCAACCTGCCCATTTCTTCCAGCGGCAGGCTGTAAGTGGTGAGTCCGGGCGAGTGGTCGCGCAGCGTGGGAATGTCATCGAATCCGGCCACCTGAACATCGGCCGGAATGGCCAATCCCCGGGATCGCAAAGCGGTCATGGCACCGAGTGCCATGACGTCGTTGGCGGCCAAAATACAGACGGGGGACCCGGCGTCGTGCGTCAAAATGGCTGGCACAGCGGCACTGTCACCGAGCGAATCCATGTACTCCAACGTGGCGTCATGGCCACCCTTGCTGGTGAACGCTCCATGTACGACGGCGAGAGGCTCAATTTTTTCCCCGGCCAGGCCTTGCAGGAAGCCCTCCACGCGAACCCTTGCCGTGTTGCGTTCATGCGGCCCGGCCAAAATGACGAAGCGGCGTATGCCTTGCGTCACGAGCGCTGCCACCAGGGCAGCTGCCCCCTCCCGGTTGGCCACAGTCAAGACCCGGGCCTCCGGAATGGCGGAGGCTCCCAGCGTCACCACCCGCCCGCCATTGGTGATGTATTGCGAGAGTGCCTTGATCAACCGCGGGTCCTCTTCCAGGAGCCGTGAAGCCGCCAAAATGATGGCGTCCGTGCGGTAGGAAATGAAGGCGTTGACGGCCGCAAGCTCGGCGTCGCCGGGGGAGCCGCCGTCGCCGGCAATGTCCGTGCCAGCCAAGAGCACCTGGTGGTGCGATGTCAGCGCCGCCTCCTGCACGCCATGGGCGATGGCAGAAAAGTACGGGTCTGCAATGTCGTGGACCACCAGGCCCACCAGCCCGGTGGTGGAACGGGCAAGTGCCTGGGCCTGCGCGTTGGCCACGTACCCCAATTCCTCGGCGGCAGACTTGACCCGCTCGGCAATCCCGGCCGCGGGGGTTCGGCTGGAACCATTGAGCACCCTGGATGCTGTAGCCAGCGACACGCCGGCATGCCGGGCCACTTCGGTTAGTTTGACAGGCAAGTGAGGGGTCCTTGTCGTGAAATATTTCCCGGTTTCAGAATTGTCTTGACCCGGCGGTACGTTCAGCATATATTGGAAAGCGCTTTCCAAACTTGAGGCCACGCCGGGATTCCCGGCACACACTTACAACAACTTCGTAGGAGATCACAGTGACTCTGACAGCCACCACCGAGCCATCCGCCGCCCAGGCTGCACCTGCTGCCACAGCTGCGAGCAAGCCTGCCGTCATTCGCATCGCCATGAATGGCATCACCGGACGCATGGGCTACCGCCAGCACCTGCTGCGTTCCATCCTGCCCCTGCGCGATTCCGGCTTGATCCTGGAAGACGGCACCAAGGTTGGCATCGAACCGATCCTGATTGGCCGCAACGAGGCCAAGGTGCGCGAGCTTGCCGAACTCCACAACGTGGAGCACTGGTCCACCGACCTGGACGCCGTCATCGCCGACCCCACGGTCGATGTTGTCTTTGACGCCTCCATGACCAGCCTGCGCGCCGCCACCTTGAAGAAGGCCATGGCCAACGGCAAGCACATCTTCACCGAAAAGCCCACGGCGGAAACCTTGGAAGAGGCCATCGAGCTGGCCCGCATCGGCCAGGAAGCCGGCATCACCGCTGGCGTTGTGCACGACAAGCTGTACCTGCCCGGCCTGGTCAAGCTGCGCCGTCTGGTTGACGAGGGCTTCTTCGGCCGCATCCTCTCCATCCGCGGCGAGTTTGGCTATTGGGTCTTCGAAGGCGACCACCAGGCTGCCCAGCGCCCCTCCTGGAACTACCGCAAGGAAGACGGCGGCGGCATGACCACCGACATGTTCTGCCACTGGAACTACGTCCTCGAAGGCATCATTGGCAAGGTCAAGTCCGTCAACGCCAAGACTGCCACCCACATCCCGGCCCGCTGGGACGAGCAGGGCAGGGAATACAAGGCAACTGCCGACGACGCAGCCTACGGCATCTTCGAGCTCGAAACACCGTCCGGGGATCAGGTCATCGGCCAGATCAACTCCTCCTGGGCCGTGCGCGTCTACCGCGACGAACTCGTGGAATTCCAGATTGACGGCACCCACGGTTCGGCCGTTGCCGGCTTGAACAAGTGTGTTGCCCAGCAGCGCGCCCACACACCCAAGCCCGTCTGGAACCCGGACCTGCCCGTCACCGAATCCTTCCGCGCACAGTGGGCCGAAGTTCCCGCCAATGCCGATCTGGACAACGGCTTCAAGCTGCAGTGGGAGGAATTCCTGCGCGACGCCATCGCCGGCCGCGAACACCGCTTTGGCCTGCTCTCCGCGGCCCGCGGCGTGCAGCTGGCCGAGCTGGGCCTGCAGTCCTCGGCCGAGCGCCGCACCCTGGACATCCCCGAAATCGAGCTGTAGCCATGACCATTTCACTGACACTTCCGCGCCCGGACGGCGCGCTGGAGGCACTCACCCTGAATGAGACTGGCCCGTGGCGCAAGCCCACCGAACTGATCCGTTCCCGCAAGGTCTACGCGGCAGCCCACGTCACACCCAAGGTGCTCGGAAACAATGTTCCCGGCGCCCCCGCCGACATTGACTGGGACTCCACCCTTGCCTTCCGCCGCGAACTGTGGAGCTGGGGCGTTGGCATTGCCGACGCCATGGACACTGCGCAGCGCGGCATGGGCCTGGATTGGGCCGCCACCCGGCAGCTCATCACTCGCAGCGCCGCGGAGGCAGCCCTTATTGCCACCCCGGAGCGCACGGTGCGGGACCTCCTGGCCTGCGGTGCCGGCACAGACCAGCTGGACCCGGCCGACGTCGAACCCGGCGAGGCAGGACTGGCGGCAGTTCTGGCCGCCTACCGCGAGCAGATCGCCGTCGTGGAAGCCTCGGGTGCCAAGGTCATCATCATGGCCTCGCGCGCGCTGGCCAAGGTTGCATCCGGCCCGGCCGACTACCTTGCCCTCTACGGCACCCTCCTCTCCGAGGCCAGGGAGCCGGTGGTGCTGCACTGGCTGGGCACCATGTTCGACCCCGCGCTGGCAGGCTACTGGGGCAGTCAGGACGTCGCATCCGCAACGGCCACGTTCCAGCAGCTCATTGACACGCACGCGGCAAAGGTTGACGGCGTGAAGGTTTCCCTGCTCGACGCCGGACACGAAGTTGCGCTGCGCGCCAGCCTCCCGGAGGGCGTGCGCCTCTACACGGGAGACGATTTCAACTACCCCGAGCTCATCGACGGCGACGGCAGCAACCACTCGGATGCCCTGCTGGGCATCTTTGCCGCCATTTCTCCTGCCGCGTCAACCGCGCTGCAGGAGTACGACGCCGACCGCCCCGCCGACGCCCGTGCCATCCTGGATTCCACCAGGGACCTGGGGCTGCACATCTTCGAGGCGCCCACGTACTACTACAAGACGGGGATTGCGTTCCTGGCGTGGCTTAACGGCTTCCAGCCCGGGTTCCAGATGATCGGCGGCCTGCATGCCGGCCGCGACCTCAACCACCTGGTCAAGCTGTTCCGCCTGGCCAACACGGCCGGTCTCCTGCTGCAGCCGGAACTTGCCGCAACGCGCATGTCCGGCTTCCTGAACACCGCCGGGGTTGCTTCACTGGTCCTGGAAGGCGCCGCAGCATGAGCACCTTCGCTAAGCTATCCTTCAATACGGCAACCATCAAGAAGGCGTCGCTGGCCGAGGCCCTGTCCCTGACGGCTGCCGCCGGCCTGAGCCACATTGGCCTGTGGCGCGACAAGGTGGCCGAGGTTGGCTTGGAACGCGCCGTGGAGATGGTGCGCGAATCAGGCCTGCAGGTTTCCAGCCTGTGCCGCGGCGGCTTCCTGACGGCCGCCGACCCGGCTGGACAGGCCGCGGCATTGGCCGACAACAAGGCAGCCATCCTGGAGGCCAAGGCCCTGGGCACCACCGAGATCATCATGGTGGTGGGCGGTTTGCCCGACTTCAGCGTCTCACCCGGCGCCGGCGAGGATCGACGATCCAGTACTCTTGTACGCCGTTGGCGGACTTCAGCGTCTCACCCGGCGCCGTCGACGGCGGAGGTTCGGCCGCGGCCGTCGTCGGAGGAAAGAACATTGTGCTGGCCCGCCAACGCGTGGCCGACCGCCTCGCCGAGCTGGTGCCGTTCGCCCTGGAACATGGCGTGCGCCTGGTGCTGGAACCATTGCACCCCATGTATGCCGCCGATCGCGCCGTCCTCTCAACCCTGGGGCAGGCGCTGGATTTGGCGGCGCCGCACCCGGTGGATGCCGTCGGCGTGGTGGTTGACACCTTCCACGTCTGGTGGGACCCGTCCCTGCGTGAGCAGATTGCCCGCGCCGGCGCACAGGGCCGCATCGCCTCCTATCAGGTGTGCGATTTCAACCTGCCCATCGCGGCAGACGCCCTGCTGTCCCGCGGCTTCATGGGCGACGGCGTGATCGACTTCGCCTCGATCGGCGCCTGGGTTGCCGAGGCCGGATACGACGGCGTGGTTGAGGTGGAAATCTTCAACGAGGACATCTGGGCCCAGCCGTTCACTGACGTCATTGACACGGTCAAGACCCGCTACGCCGAACTGGTTGCCCCGCACCTGGCCCGCGCCAGCGTGTAACCGAAAAGCGGCGGTCCGCCGCCGGCGGGCTACTTCGGCACTGCCACGATCCTGTCGTCGCCATCCTTGGGGTTGCCGCGGCCGTCTGTATTGTTCGTGAGAACGTACAGGCGGCCGTCACCTGTTAAGGCGACATCGCGGAGCCTGCCCAGCTCGCCCACCAGGGTTGCGTGTGCTGTGGGCGTGCCCTCCACATCAATAACCCACAGGCGTTCGCCGCGCAGGGCGGCCATGTAGAGCGTGGTGCCGTCGATCGCGATCCCGCTGGGGCTTGCCTCGTCGGTGGTCCACTGAAGCACCGGATTGACAAAGCGGGCGTCGTTGCCCTTTCCTTCCACCGCCGGCCAGCCGTAGTTTTTGCCGGCCTTGATCTCATTGAGCTCGTCCCAGGTGTTCTGGCCAAATTCTGAAGCCCACATCCTGCCGTGCCCATCCCAGGCAATCCCTTGGGCGTTCCGGTGGCCGAGCGACCACACGGGACTGCCCGGGAACGGATTGTCGGCGGGGATCCCGCCGTCGGGCGTTAAGCGCAGTATCTTTCCCGACAGGGACTTGGGGTCCTGGGCCGCGGTGCCGTTCCCGGCGTCGCCTGAGGTTATGTAGAGCATTCCGTCCGGGCCGAACGCCAGCCGGCCGCCGTTGTGGTTGCCAGCCTTGGCAATGCCGGCGAGGATCACTTCGGGAGCGCCCAGGCTCCTGTTGCCGGCCGTTCCCAGCAGCGGCATCCGCACAATCCGGTTGTCACTTTCGGCGGTGAAGTAGGTGTACAGCGTCAGGCACCCCGTGTTCGGATCCGGCGTTGGATTCCCGTCACAGCCACCCAACCGCACAGCCAGGCCCAGCAGGCCGCCTTCACCGGAAGCGACCACACCGGGTATGGTCCCGACGGTCCGCTTGGCGCCCTGCGCCGACACCTCCAGAATCTGCCCCGTGTCCCGTTCGCTGACCAACAGTGAACGGTCCGCCAGCAACGCCATGGACCACGGGGCGTCAAGTCCCGTCACTACGTCACCGGTGCCGTCAGTTGCAGCTGCTGGCGTACTTTGCCCTGAACCGCTTTGCACTGGGGCGGGGGCGACGGGTGTGCAGGCGGCCATTGACAACGCAGACGTCAAACATGCGGCAGCCAGTGCCATCCGAATCCTGGCTGGGCGGCCCCGAACCCCTCGCTGCACTGCGCAGTGACTCATGGGCCGAGCCTACCGCAGGGGCATGTTGGCGGACCAGCATCTGTTGAGCGGACCGTGCAGGCCGGCGGACAGCATGGCGGGGGCGTAAGGGCAGTCAGGTGTTTCTCCCTGGTGTTTCCCACTGGGCCGGACTTCCGGGTCCGGGCTCGCGGGTGTGGCGGGCTTTGAGCAACAGCACCATTCCGAGGCCAAGCCACCACAGCATCGCCAGCGGGATCAGTGCGATGGAGCCAAGCCAGAGAAACTCGGACAAGTCGATGGCGCCGGTACCGCCGTTCGTGCCGGATACGCCCGTGCCCGCCGTCATGAACGGGCCGGCGGTCAGTATCACGACACGGAGGCCGGGGAAGACCCCCAGGACGCACAACCACAGGGGAAGAGCGCGGGAGCGGGCCCCGGCGGCACAGATGCCCACAGCCCAGACAGCGAGCGTCATGATGCCTGCCTGGGCGAAGCCGTGGATTCCCAGCGCCTGAATGGTGAGGTAGGTGGACTCGCCCCATGCGCTCTTGAGCGATTCTATATAGAGCAACGCCCCCACGGAGGAGCGCAGCACCCCGTGCATGAAGAAGAATGCAGCTGAAAAGAGCCCGAGCGCGCTCAGGCTGCGGCGCGTGAGGCTGCTGATCCGCGGCCCCAGCGCATCGGAGACGGCGAAGCTCGCCACGATCAGGGCCAGTGCCATGGCGAACATTGTGATGCCGGCGAAGGCGTAAACCTGCGGATGCTGGCGCAGGTAGTCCAGGCTCACTGCGGGGTTGTCGGTGTCCTCGAAGCCCAGCAGTGGCGGCATGAGTTCCAGGGCAAACCATGTGGTGCCTGCAAGCCCGGCCATGGTGACAGCCGTTCCGCCTGCCCGCAATGCCGCCCGATTGCCGGCCCCGGGCGCGGCCTGGCGCGGTGCGGGATTGATGTTCTGCTCGCTTGTT
>JBDTQM010000215.1:0-6749 GCA_039932175.1 Specibacter sp. | reverse complement strand
TGACGTCCGGCGGCGCGGCCACCACCACCAGCTCAGGGTTCAGCGGCTCGGCGTCCTCGAAGGCACGCCCGGCGCCAATGTCCACCGCCACTGCCTGTGCTGAGGGTGAGGGGTCGCTGAGCACCACGTCCACGCCGCGCGCACGCAGGCCCAGACCAATGCTGGCCCCCAGCAGTCCACTGCCAAGAACCAGCACGGGCCCCAATAAGTGCGAAGGATTCATCGGCTGGCTTACATTCCCACGTCTGCGAGCAGGTAACCCACCTCGTGGCGGCCCAAGAGGCGGACGCTGCCCTGGCGCTGGTCGCCCAGGGCGATCGGGCCAAACTTGACGCGCACCAGGCGCTCCACGGGGTAGCCCACGGCGTCGAACATGCGGCGCACAATGCGGTTCTTGCCGGAGTGCAGAACAACCTCAGCCAAGACGTGGCCGGGGGTGGAGTCCACCAGACGGAACGAATCCACGCGCTGCCAGCCGTCTTCGAGCTCCACGCCGTCCTTGAGCTGGGCGCCAACACCCTGTGCCATCGGGCCCTTCACCTGGACCAGGTAGGTTTTGGGGATGCCGTACTTGGGGTGGCTCAGGCGGTTGGCAAGTTCGCCGTCGTTCGTGAGCAGCAACAGGCCCTCGGTGGCCGTATCCAAACGGCCCACGTGGAAAAGGCGCTCGGCAGTTTGGCGCTTCTTCAGGAAGTCGCTGATGCACGGGCGGCCTTCGGGGTCGTCCATGGTGGAGACAACGCCCTTGGGCTTGTTGAACACCATGTACACCATCTGGTCATTGGTCTGGATGGTCATGCCGTCGACGGTGATGTCAACGGCTGCCGGATCCACGCGCAGGCCCAGCTGGTTGACAGTGACGCCGTCAACCTGAACACGGCCCTCAAGGATCATGTCCTCGCACAGGCGCCGTGATGCCACACCTGCCATGGCCATGACCTTCTGCAGGCGCACACCCTCGGCATTGTGAATGTCAACGTCGTCGGTGGTGGTCAGCGGGCGGCGGTTCTGCTCGGTGGGGCGGTTCTTGCTCGAGGTGACTGTGCGGCCGTACTGCTCGTTCTTGAACGGGCGGGCGCCGGTCTGGCTGGGCTTGCGTGCACCGGGCTTGCTGGTGGCCGACTTGGGGCCGCCCAGCTTCGAGCCGCCGGAGCGGAAGCCGCCCTCGCTGGCCGCCTTTGCCGCATTGGCCGCCCGGTCGGTGTTGTAACCTGCAGCGCGCAGGGCGCCGGGCTTGATACCGCCATCGCTGGAGCCGCCGGACTTGTTGTAACCGCCGGAGCGGTAACCGCCCTCGCTGGAGCCGCCGGACTTGTTGTAACCGCCGGAGCGGTAGCCGCCCTCGCTGGAGCCGCCGGAGCGGTAGCCGCCCTCGCTGGAGCCGCCGGAGCGGTAACCGCCCTCGCTGGAGGTGCCGCCCTTGTAGCCGCCGGACTTGAAGCCGCCGGACTTGGGCGCGCCGTGCTTTTTGCCGCCCGACTTGGGGGCGCCTGAGCGCGGATTACCTCCACGCGGCTGGTTCTGCCCGGAAGAGTTTCCGGAGCGGTGCGACGGTGTCGGTGTCATGGGAATATCCTTAAAGTACTAAATGTTGTGGTCAAGCTAAAAGTGTGAATCATCGATTTCATGAAGGTTTTCCAGACCGGGCAGGTGCTGTGCAATTTGCGGCAACTCGTCCACGCTACCCATCCCCAGCCGTTCTAAAAAGTACGCCGTGGTGCGGTACAGGAATGCCCCGGACACCTCATCGGTGCCCACTTCCTCAATCAGTCCGCGCTGCGCCAGCGTCCTCACCACCGAGTCCACGTTCACGCCTCGAATGGCGGAAACACGGGCCCGCGAAACTGGCTGGCGGTAAGCAATCACCGCCAGCGTTTCCAAGGCCGCCTGCGTGAGCCGGGCCGTCTGGCCGTCCACAACAAACTGTGACACGATATCGGCGTAAGCAGCTCGTGAATAAACACGCCAACCTCCGGCAAGTTGCCGAAGTTCAAAGCCGCGAACCGGTACGGTGTCACCCTTCCTAGTATAGCCGTCGTACTCCCGTGCCAGTTCGTGTAATTGCTCACGTATTGCCGCGGCAGGCAAACCCACCACTGCGGCCAGCTGTTCCTCAGTGACAGGCTCGTCCACCACCATGAGCACGGCTTCCAACGCAGCCCTCACGCCAGCGGCCGTTTCCCGCAGGTCCGACGCCTCATTGGGCCCGGGCGCGGACGGGTCAATGGTGTTTGCGTCCTCGCTCATGATGCCGCCTCCGCGTGCCGATGTTCCGGGGCTGGTTCGCGGCCGGGGTGAAGGCGCGGGCCCTCATCGTCAAAGTCGCTGTCGGTGGAAATGTTGTGGTGTGCCCCCGCGCTCCACCGCACCAGCAGCTCACCCAGCGGATTCGGCTGCTCAAAGGTGACCACCTGGTCCCTGAACAGTTCCAGCAGGGCCAGGAACCGGGCAATCACCACCATGGAGGAGGATGCGTCGGCACTCAGGGTGGCAAAGGACAGCTGGGCGCCGAGCCAGCCGGGTGCGCGGGGGTCACCTTCCTCCGGCATGCCCTCGGTGAGCATGAGTGTCAGAATGGCCGCCTGCTCGCGCACGCTGACGGGCTGCACATGCAGATGCGCCAGGCCCACTTCGGTGCTGGGTGCCTGCTTGGGTTCCATGGCCTTGGCAGCCAATTGGGCGAACTGTTCCGGGGTGTGCCGCCACACCAGTTCCGGAAGCAGCGCGGCAAAGTGCGGTTCCAGTCCCGCCTGGCGGGGGAAGCGCCGGGCTTCACGGTCAAGCTCTGCCCCCAACAGTGCGGCAACTTCCTTGAACGCCTTGTACTGCAAAAGCCGTGCGAACAAGAGGTCACGGGCCTCCAAAAGGGCCAGGTCGTCGTCGTTCTCCACCTCACCGGCGGGAAGGAGGCGGGCGGCCTTCAGGTCAAGGAGCGTTGCGGCCAGGACAAGGAATTCGCTGGCTTCATCCAAGGCCCATTCCTGCCCCAGCGCCTGCAGGGCCTTCAGGTAGCTGATGAACTCATCCGTGACCGTGGCGATGGCAACGTCTGTGATGTCCATTTCGTGTTTGGAGATCAGGCCCAGGAGCAGGTCAAAGGGACCGGTGAAATTATCCAACCGGACTTCAAAACGCCTGGGGCCGCTGCCCTGCGTGCTTGCCGCGATCCCCGCGGCCTGTGATGGTGAAAGCAAGTTAGGGCGAGCCACCCCGGGCGATCAGTTCCTTGGCCAGGCGGCGGTAGGACTCGGCTCCCTGGTGGTTGGCGGCGTAGGAGGTGATGGGCTCGGCGGCAACGGAGGCGTCGGCAAACTTGATGGTGCGCTTGATGACTGTTTCAAACACCTTGTCGCCAAACGCCTCCACCAGGCGGGCCAGCACTTCACGCCCGTGGAGGGTCCGCGCGTCGTACATGGTGGCCAGGACGCCGTCAACCTGCAGGCCGGGGTTCAGGCGGTCCTGCACCTTGTCAATGGTTTCCACCAGCAGGGCCACGGCGCGCAGGGCAAAGAATTCACAGATCAGCGGAATGATCACGCCGTGCGCGGCAGTCAGCGCATTGACAGTCAGCAGGCCAAGGGAGGGCTGGCAGTCGATCAGGACAACGTCGTAGTCGTCCTCAACCTTGCGCAGGGCACTGGCCAGCACCTGTTCGCGGGCAACCTCGTTGACCAGCTGGACCTCTGCTGCGGAGAGGTCAATGTTGGCGGGGAGAATGTCAATGTTCTCAACGTCCGTGTGGATGATGGCGTCACGAATGTCCACCTTGCGGTCCATCAGGACGTTGTACACGGTGATGTCGAGCTCGTGCGGGTTGGTGCCCAGGCCGGCCGACAGCGCGCCCTGCGGATCGAAGTCAACCAGCAGCACCTTGCGGCCGGCTTCGGCGAGCGCGGCACCCAGGTTGATGGTCGACGTCGTCTTTCCCACGCCGCCCTTTTGGTTGACCATGGCAATAATGCGCGCCGGGCCATGGGAAGAAAGGACCGGAGGCTCGGGGAATTCCGTCAGGGGACGTCCGGTTGGGCCCAGAACGTCCTCGCCCACGAGTGCCGTTGCACCCTGCTCGTTGCTCACCTGTCAGTCCACACTTTCGCTGCATCGTCCATACATCACTTCCAGTGACTAGGTTACCGGGTCCGGTGCGCATGTTTTGAACATTTGCCGCTCTTGGGTTTTGAGCCTTGACCCTCAACTTGAAGCTGAACGTTGCCGGCGGGGTCCCGAGCCTATACTTCGAAGTGATGAGCAAAGTATCCAATCCGTCCTCGGGAAATCCCGCACGCCCCTCCAATCCTGCACGGTCTGCACGGTCTGCACGGCGGGAGGATGTGGTGCGCGCCGAAAAGCTGCAGGCCGGCTACAGCGGCAATCCCGTGTGTGGCGTTGTCAGCTTCAGCGTCCACTCGCACCAGTCCCTGGCCCTGGTGGGCCCCAATGGTGCCGGCAAGTCAACTGTGGTCAAGACGGTGGTGGGCCAGCTGGAGCCGCTCTCCGGGATGACCCTCATCAACGGTGCCGAGGTTGATGACAGGACCCTTGACTTCCGCCGCGAAGTGGCCGTGGTCTTTGATGATGACGCCTTCTTCCCCGCCCTGACGGTGGAGGAGCACCTGGCCATTGTCTCCGCCGGGCACGGGGTGGAGGACGTGGAGGACGTCATTGCTGCCGAACTGGAATTCTTTGGCCTGACGGAACAGGCCAAGTCACGGCCGTACAACCTCTCCTCAGGGCAGCGCCGGCGCATGCTGCTGGCCTCGGCCTTTGTCCGGCCGCGGTCCCTCCTGGTCCTGGACGAGCCCGAGCAGCGCCTGGACACGGCCATGCGGCACAAGCTGGCCACCAGGCTGCGGGCCGAGGTGGACGCCGGACTGGCCCTGCTGGTGGTCACCCACGATCCTGCATTCCTCACCACTGTGGCCACCAAGGCCCTCTTCATTGCCGACACCATCCATGTCATGACACCCCAGCGGGCCGCTGCGGCCATCGCCTCCGAGAACCCCTACGCGGAGTAGACACCCATGAGCACGCAAACCAGCGAGCGCTTCAGCGCCAAGGAAATCCGCCAGTACACCTTCAGGGCCGGTCTGAGCCGCACCGAGGGCGGGCTGATGGAGCTCATCTCCGAGGTCTACACCTCCGTCCTGGGCGGTTTGACGCTGCTGGCCATGGCCGGGGCACTCATTGTTGCCCTGCGCCACAGCCTGGGCGTGGGCACCGAATCAGCCCTCGCGGCCATGGCCGTTGCGCCGGGCTTCCATTCGGTGACGCTGCTGCAGGCAAGCGCCACGGTGCTGCTGACCCTGGCCGCCGCCCTGTTGAGCGTTGAAATGACCATGGGGCCCGTGGCCATGACCCTGCCACAAACGGCCTGGTGGCTGGGGCTGCCTGTCCGGCGCAGGGGTTTCATCCAGCCGGGGTTCCTGAAGTCGCTGCTGTGGCCCACGATTGCCGCCGTTCTGGTGGTGGTGCCGTTGGCCCTGGGCATGGCCTCAGATCCGACCCCCGGCAGGGTTGCCTTGGCGGCGCTGTGCGGCGTGGGCCTGGCGTGGCTGCTGTACGGTCTGGCGGGCTGGTGCCAGATCACCAATTCCGGCGCGTGGCTCAAGCCTGTCATGGGGGCGGTCACCCTGGTGGCGCCCCTGACGCTGGTGGCCACGGCCCTGTACAACAATGTGGCCGGTTCCGGCGCCGTGACGGGCGCCAACACTGCCTGGCTGGAGTACCTGCCCACCAGTTGGCCGTTGCTGGTGGCCGACGGCGCACGCTGGCCGCTGCTTCTGGTGGTCCTGGCGCTGGGGCTGCTGGCATTGGTCTATGTGAATCTGGAGCGCATCACCACGGCGCAGCTCAAGGCCAGTGCTGCCGCAGGCGCCTATGCCGCCAGCTCCCTGCTGTCCATGGACGCCACCGAGCTCTCACGCTCGCTGAGCACGGGTCCTGCCACGGGCCGCAGCACGGTGCGGCTCCCCATGGTCTTCAAGAAGGGCTCCGTCACGTCGCGGAGCGTCAAAACGCTGCTGAGCACCCATGCCACCATGGCCCTGCGCTCCCCCGCGACCTTGCTGCGCGTGCTGGTGCTGGCTGCCATCCCGGCCTCGCTTGCCGCAGTGGAATTTTTGGGCAATGCCGTCTTGATTGCCGTGGTGCTTTTTTTGTGCGCCTACTTTGCCGCCACGGCCCTTGGCGCAACGGCGCGCTTTGCCGCGGGCAATCCGGCCGTTGACGCGCTCATGCCGCTGCCGGCCAAGGTGGTGCGGCAGGTGCACTATGTGATTCCGGCCGTGGCGATGACGCTGTGGGCGCCCCTGTGCTTTGGCCTGCTGCTGGCCCTGGGCGTGGGCTCACCGGCCCTGCTGATCTTGGCCCTCTTTGCCGGTCCGGGGCTGGGTGCCGCCACCTTGCGGGCCGCCTTCAGGCCGGCACCGGACTGGAACATGCCCGCCGTCGCCTCCCCCACCGGCCCCATCCCCACCGGCGCCATCAGGTCCTTTTTGTCCGGCCCGGACCTGACACTGATTGTGTTGCTGCCGGTGCTGATCTGCCTCATCTCCGGCGGCGTGCCTGCTGTTGCCTTCCCGGCCCAGCTGACGTTGACGTTCCTTGCCTTCATGTGGGGCACGCACGTCCGCAAGCCCAAGTCGGCCAAGGACGGGGGCCTGTTCGGCACGCCAGCGTCCCCTGCAAAAAAGTAGCCCCTCCCCGCCGAGTCTGACCGAACGCCGTCGAAACCAGTGTTGCGCAACACT
>JBDTQM010000214.1:0-6834 GCA_039932175.1 Specibacter sp. | reverse complement strand
GTAATAAACGTCGAGAGAAGTGAGTTCCCCAGTGGTGTACGCGATTGTCCGCGCAGGCGGCCGTCAAGAAAAGGTTTCCGTCGGAGACCACGTGACCATGAACCGCGTCCCCGGTGGAGTTGGCAGCACGCTTGAGCTGCCCGCTTTGCTCTTGGTTGATGGTGACAAGCTCACCACAGCCGCGAAGGACCTGGCTAATGTGAAGGTTACGGCTGAGAAGTTGGAGGATCTTCGTGGACCGAAGATCGTCATCCAGAAGTTCAAGAACAAGACCGGCTACAAGAAGCGCCAGGGTCACCGTCAGGAACTGTCCAAGGTCAAGATCACTTCAATCGCTTAATAAGCGCTTTTGAAGTTCGATCCACTTTAGAATCTTTTAGTAAAAAGGCAGGCAATTTCAAATGGCACATAAAAAGGGTGCGAGTTCCTCTCGCAACGGTCGTGACTCCAACGCTCAGTACCTGGGCGTAAAGCGCTTCGGCGGTCAGGTTGTCAAGGCAGGCGAAATCATCGTTCGCCAGCGCGGCACACATTTCCACCCCGGTGAGGGTGTTGGCCGTGGCAAGGATGACACGCTGTTCGCGTTGGATGCAGGCGCCGTCGAGTTCGGCACACGTCGTGGACGTCGTGTTGTGAACATCGTCGCAGCTGCAGTCTAATACCAAAGCTTTTCCAGTGGAGCGGGCCGCATGGCTCGCTCCACTGGCTTTTAACACAGATACACTTTTCGGCCGGCATCAGGCCCTAGTCCAGCATCGGACTAGAATTGGTGCGCACAAACCAAGTTCTATTCAAGGAGATTTCAGTGGCCAGCTTTGTTGACCGGGTTGTTTTGCACGTATCCGGCGGGACTGGCGGCCACGGCTGCGTCTCAGTTCACAGTGAAAAATTCAAACCGTTGGGCGGGCCCGACGGCGGCAAGGGCGGCGATGGCGGTAGTGTCACCTTCCGCGTCAGCGACCAGACCACCACCTTGCTTGACTTCCACCATGCACCCCACCGTCGCGGCGGCAACGGCCAGCCCGGCATGGGGGACTGGCGCGACGGCAAGGACGGGAATTCGCTGATCCTTGAAGTTCCCGATGGCACGGTCATCAAGGACCGGGATGGCAATGTCCTTGCCGACCTAGTGGGCATCGGTACGGAGTACGTCGCTGCCGCAGGTGGCTTGGGCGGGCTCGGCAACCATGCCCTTTCCTCACTGAAGCGCAAGGCCCCGGGCTTCGCACTGTTGGGTATTGCAGGCTCAGAGGCCGACATTGTCCTTGAGCTGAAGTCCATTGCCGACATCGCGTTGGTGGGCTTCCCGTCCGCCGGCAAGTCAAGCCTCATCGCTGCCATGTCTGCGGCCCGGCCCAAGATTGCCGACTACCCCTTCACCACCCTGATCCCCAACCTGGGCGTTGTCCAGGCCGGCGACGTCCGCTTCACCATGGCCGATGTTCCGGGCCTCATCGAAGGCGCCAGCGAAGGCAAGGGCCTGGGCCACAACTTCCTGCGCCACGTGGAGCGTTGCGCCGCGATTGTGCACGTTTTGGACTGTGCAGCCCTGGAGGCTGACAGGGATCCCATCAGCGACCTGGCCGTCATTGAGCGCGAACTCGACCAGTACGACGTTGACATGAGCTTCGCAGGAACCGACGGTGACGTGGTTCCCCTGAACGCCCGTCCGCGCCTGATTGCACTGAACAAGGTCGATTCACCGGACGGCCGGGACATGGCCGGATTCGTGAAAGCCGACCTGGAAGCCCGCGGCTACCGCGTCTTCGAAGTCTCCGCAGCAAGCCATGAGGGCCTCAAAGCCCTGGGTTATGCCATGGCAGAAATTGTCACGGCAGCACGCAAGGCCCTCGCCGACGCCCCCGTCAAGGCCAACCCGGTGGTTCTGCGCCCCCGTGCCGTCAACGAATCATCCTTCACAATTCGCCGCGAAGAGCGCAACCTGTCTCCGTTGTTCCGCGTTCGCGGTGAAAAGCCCGAGCGTTGGGTTGAGCAGACCGATTTCCAGAACGAGGAAGCCATCGGCTACCTGGCAGACCGGCTGGCGAAGGCCGGCGTCGAGAAGGAACTCTTCAGGATCGGTGCCACACCCGGCGACACTGTCGTCATTGGTGGCGAGCACGGCATGATCTTCGACTGGGAGCCAACCATGATGGGCGGCGCCGAGCACTTGGCAGCCCCCCGCGGCACCGACCTGCGTCTGCTGGATCTTGGCGACCGCCCCACCCGTGCACAAAAGCGGGAGGAGCAGCAGGACCGTCGCGACGCGAAGGCTGCCGCCCGTGCCGAGCTGGAAGCCGAGCGCAAGGCAGGCATCTGGACCGAGACGAGCACCCGCAAGGCCGCCGAGGCCCGCGTTATTGCCGCCGACGTTGCTGCAGAGGGCGACTCCGACGACACAGGTGCAGCGCAGAACTAATGGCAGACAAGGGGCAGGAGCAGGTGACATCGCTGGGTTCGCGGCGGGAAATCGCCACCGCGGCGCGCATAGTTGTCAAGGTCGGTTCGTCATCATTGACGTCAGTGGCGGGCGGCATCTCAGAGGATGCCCTCATCAAGCTGGTGGCTGTGCTGGCGGAGCGCCAGCTGGCCGGGACGGAGATCATCCTGGTCTCCTCCGGTGCCATCTCAGCAGGTTTGCTGCCGCTGGGCCTGAGCCGGCGCCCCAAGGATCTTGCCACCCAGCAGGCAGCAGCCAGTGTGGGCCAGGGCCTGCTCATGGCGCACTACAATCGCGCCTTCACCTCGCACGGGGTTACCGCCTCGCAGGTCCTGCTCACAGCAGAAGACCTGACGCGGCGGCACCAGTACGTCAATGCGCACCGTGCCCTGGAACGGCTGCTGTTGTTGGGCGTGGTCCCCATTGTCAACGAAAATGACACGGTGGCCACCCACGAGATCCGCTTTGGCGACAACGACAGGCTGGCCGCCCTGGTGGCCCACCTGGTCAAGGCCGACGCCCTGGTGCTGCTCTCCGATGTGGATTCGTTGTATGACGGTCCGCCGTCCCAAGGAGCCAAGCGCATCAGCGAGATTGCCTCGCCCGAAGACCTTGAGGGCATTGTGATTGGCAGTGCCGGCAAGGCGGGCATTGGCACCGGCGGCATGGCCACCAAGGTGCAGGCGGCCTTGATCGCCGCCGAGACCGGCATTCCGGCGCTTGTCACCTCCACGGGGCAGGCGGGCGCCGCCCTGGCGGGGGAGGACGTGGGCACCTGGTTTGGCATCAACGGCAACAAGCGCCCCGTGCGCATGCTGTGGCTGGCACACCTGGCAGACATTCGCGGCCGCTTGGTCTTGGACGACGGCGCAGTGCGTGCAGTGAGCGAGCGGCACAAGTCCCTGCTGCCGGCCGGCATTACGGGTGTCAGCGGAGACTTTGATGCCGGGGATGCCGTGGAAATCAGCGATTCGCACGGCAAGGTGTTCGCCCACGGCCTGGTCAACTACCGGCACTCGGACCTGCCCCAAATGTTGGGCCGTTCCACCAAGGAACTGGCAAAGGACCTGGGCCGGGAGTTTGAACGCGAAGTGGTCCACGTTGATGACCTGGTCCTGTTGAACGGTTAGCTCACAGCGTGATCTGCGCCCGTGCCATAGACTTGGGGCATGACCGAGCAGATTGTTGAACAAAATATTGCGGCCGAAGTTCGGGCCATCACTGACCGTGCCCGCAGGGCCGCGCGTCGCATGGCCGGAGCCAATCGCGCCTGGAAGGACAAGGGGCTTCGCGCCATTGCCAAGGCCTTGTTGGACAACCAGGACAGGATCTTGGCTGCGAACGCCAAGGACCTTGCCGCCGGCAGGGAAAACGGCACCTCCGTCCCCATGCTTGACAGGCTCACGCTGACCAAGCCACGCGTCCAGGGCCTGGCCGATGCGTTGGAAAACCTTGCCACCCTGCCCGATCCCGTGGGCAATGTGGTGCGCGGTGCGACACTTCCCAACGGCCTGCGCATGCGCCAAGTCAACGTGCCCATGGGTGTCGTTGCAGCCATCTACGAGGCGCGCCCCAATGTCACTGTGGATATTGCCGGCTTGGCACTCAAGAGCGGCAACGCCGTGATTCTGCGCGGCGGAACTGCCGCCGCCCACACAAACCAGGCCCTGCTGGGCATTCTCCGCGAGGCCTTGGATGCCGTGGGCCTGCCCGCCGACGCCGTGCAGTCGGTGGACCAGTTCGGCCGCGAAGGCGCCAACTTGATCATGAAGGCGCGCGGCGCCGTCGACGTGCTCATTCCCCGAGGCGGCCGCGACCTCATTCAAACCGTGGTGAACAACTCATCCGTGCCTGTCATTGAGACCGGTGAAGGCAACGTTCATATTTTCATCGACGCCAGCGCCAAGGAAGAGATGAGCGTCAACATCTTGTTGAACGCCAAAACCCAGCGCCCCAGCGTATGCAACACCGTGGAAACGTTGCTGGTCCACAAGGACGCCACGGTGCTTTCGGCTGTCCTGAAAGCACTCAGCAAGGCCGGTGTCCGCCTGCACGTTGATGAAAGGGTCCAGGCAGTGCTGCCCGCCGGTCTCACGGCAACACTTGCCACCGACGAGGACTGGGCCACGGAGTACATGGACCTTGATTTGGCGGTGAAGATGGTTGATTCACTGCCTGAGGCCATCAAGCACATCCGCACCTGGAGCACAGGTCACACGGAAGCAATTCTGACCAACGATCTTGCCAATGCGGAGACGTTTGTGGCCGAGGTTGATTCGGCAGCTGTCATTGTCAACGCGAGCACCCGTTTCACCGACGGCGGGGAACTGGGCCTCGGTGCCGAGGTGGGCATTTCCACGCAGAAACTGCACGCCCGCGGGCCCATGGGACTGACCGAGCTGACAACCACCAAGTGGATCGTCCAAGGCGAAGGCCAAGTCCGGGGCTGATCCCCGGGCCCCGCAAATGTGGGTCCGTTCACAACCCTGTGGACGGGTCGGTGTGCCAGTGTGGGCAGATACCACGTACCATTAGAGGGAATTCAAGCGAACAATGGTCCGGACCCGGTGAATACTTCACCCCGGCCACGTACCCAAGGGGAGAAAAAATGCTGACCCAGCTTGCCGGCGTCGTACTAGCCGCTGCAGAGGAACACCATGAGGAACTTGCGCCGCTCATCGCGCCGCCGTTTATGATTGGTGGCATCATGCTCTCAGCGCTGTTGCTGCTGATGTTCGTCTGCGTTTCCTTCATGAACATGGGTAACCGGCACACAGCTGTTGAGTCCACTGACGATCCCCACCGCCAGCACACCAACAAGCACCTGCACGACAACGGTTCGGCGTCCTCCAATCACTAAGGAAACGCGCCGGGTGCCGTCACTTGACGGTGCCCGGGATCGTCTCCGTATTGGAGTCATGGGTGGAACTTTCGATCCGATCCACCATGGTCACCTTGTCGCAGCCAGTGAGGTTGCGAGTGTTTTCGAGCTGGATGAAGTCATTTTTGTACCCACTGGCGAGCCCTGGCAGAAGGTGAAAGGTGAGGTCAGTGCGGCCGAACACCGTTACTTGATGACTGTCATTGCAACAGCGGCGAATCCACAATTCACTGTGAGCCGGGTGGACATTGACCGTCCGGGCCCCACGTTCACCATCGACACCCTGCGTGATTTGCGGCGCATGCGCCCGGATGCGGATTTGTTCTTCATCACAGGTGCTGACGCCATGTCCCAGATCATATCGTGGAAAGACAGTGACGAGCTGTGGGACCTGGCCCATTTTGTGGGTGTGACACGCCCCGGCCATGTGCTCGATAACAGGGGACGCAAGGACGTAAGTTTGTTGGAGGTGCCCGCGATGGCCATTTCATCCACAGATTGTCGACAGCGGGTGGCTGAGCACAATCCTGTCTGGTACCTGGTGCCGGACGGCGTGGTGCAATACATTGCCAAGTACGGGCTTTACGTTCAACCGGGCACTGATGCCAGTGCTGGCATTGTGCCGGTGACTTCGAGAACTGAATGAGTAATTGATGAGCAAGGAAAAGGAGCCGATTCGGAGCCGCAGGGAACTGCGCGAACAGTCGGTAAACGCCACAGGCGCCACGGAACAACCGTCGGTGCCCGTTCGCCCTGCCCCCAGCACGCCGCCAGGCAGCGCACCGGCTCCACGCGCTGACACCGGCAGCGAAAGCCCTGCACCGCGTGAACGGCAGTCACAAACACGGGCACGTGACAGAGCCGCGCTGCGTGCATACAAGGAACTCCTTGACCCGCCGGGGCTCAGCCCCCTGCCGTCGCGGCGAACGCTGCGACAGGCCCAGCTCGACGCCGAACGGGCGCCCGTTACCGCCGTCAATCCTGTGATTCAGGTGCCCGGCAAGCTGGCCAAGCCCGCCGCTGGCGCCCAGGCCGCCCCCGTTGCGCCCGCCCCCGTAGCGCCCGGCACAGCTCCGCCAGCCACGGCCCAGGCTCCCACAACCGCACCAAAGTCCGCGGCCGTCGACGCCAAAAAAGCCCAAGAGCCGGCACAGGCAGCAGCTGCGCCGTCGACTGCCCCCAAGAGCGCCAAGCCCGCCCCCAAACCGGTCCATGAGCCGGCGGCGGCCCCGAAGGAGGGCGCTGAACCGACAGCTGCCCCCAAGCAGGCCCCGGCCGGCGGTTCCAGCACCCGCGGCGGACGCCGCGCGGCAGCAACGGACCCGGCACTGATGAACCAAGAAGCTGTGCAGGATGACGCTGCAACATCTGCGGCTGCTCATACGGACCAGGTGCAGCCTGGCGCTGCTGCGGCCGGGGATGCCGCAGCAGCCCTTGATGCGGCTGCAGCCGAGGCTGAGCCGTCCACGGATTTGCCCGGGGTCGCAGCAGCTGCCAACAGATTCCCGCCCTT
>JBDTQM010000213.1:0-6834 GCA_039932175.1 Specibacter sp. | reverse complement strand
AGTGGCACGGTTGGGGCCGGCACAACGACGGCGCGGTGCTGGCTTCGGAGCCTGCTGCGGGTTCGATGGGCGGGAACCACGAGCATGTGTTCACTCGCGGCACTGACGGCAATGTGTGGTCCAAGGCGTGGACCAGCACCGGCGGGTGGAGCGGTTGGTTTAATCATGGTGCCCCGGCCGGTGGGTTCATTGACGGGCCGGCGATTGTGTCGCGCAACAATGCTGTGTGCAATATTTATGTCCGCGGGGCCGACGGGGCCTTGTGGCAGCGTGGTTTTTGGGGCGGGCAGTGGCACGGTTGGGGCCGGCACAACGACGGCGCGGTGCTGGCTTCGGAGCCTGCGGCGGGCACCATGGGCCAGGAGCACGAGCATGTGTTCACCCGAGGCACCGACGGCAATGTCTGGTCCAAGGCGTGGAGCCTGGTCCCCACGGTGGTCCTGCACCTGAAAATTCTCACCCCACCCACAAGCTTCACAGTGGACCAAATGGTCCAGGCCATGCGGGACGTCTACGCCAGCCGCGGCATCAACGTTGCCGTGGGATCGACCCAGAACCTGAACCTGCCGCTGCTGACCGACCTTGACGTTGGCACTTGCGACATGGGTGTCACCACGGCCGAACAAAATGAGTTGTACGGCAACCGGGACAATGTGGGCACCAACCATGTGGCCGTGTACTTTGTTCGCACCACCAATCCGCCCTCCAACGGATGTGCTGCGTTTCCCGCCGGCCGCCCCAGCTGCGCCATCGTCTCGACGGCCAGCAGCTGGACCCTTGGGCACGAGGTGGGCCATGTGCTGGGGCTGCCGCACGTCACCCCCACAGACAGGCTCATGATGGGCGGCGGCACGTGGAACATCACCAACCCGCCGCCGGACTTGATTGACGCCGAACGCGTGACGATGGACGCCAGCGCACTGACAGTGAATGTCTAGGAGAATCTCATGAACGTAACCATGGAAGACGTCCGCCGGGCCCTGGATCCCGACGAGGTTGACTACGCGGCGGCCTCCCAGCTCGGCCCCGACGCACTGCCCTTCCTGATGGACCTGGTGCAGGGCGGCGACCCGGGCATGGCGGCGAAGGCCGCCTACCTGGCCGCGGTGCTTGAAGGGGAGCTCTCAGAGCAGGTGGTCGCTGTTGCGGCGGCGAGCAGCGATGTGCGGGTTCGGGTGGCGGCAGCCCATGCGGCCTCCATGCTGGCCGCCGAGCCGGCCAGCCGGGTGCTGGACACCCTCCTGTTGGACGATGACCCCGGCGTCCAAAAGCTCGCCCTGCGGTCGGTTTCCGCCGGACTGTCACCGGATCTGCTCGAGAAAATCCGGGAGGTCAGCGTCAATGGCTCAAGCCAGGGCCTGCGGGACTTTGCGGAGCGGGCCATGGAACGGCTGCAATGAGCCGGGGGATGTCCGGCCCGCAGTCCTGACGCCCGCACTCCTGACAAGGCGGGCGACGGCGCAACCCGGCGTCCGCCGTCGCCCGCCCCCGGCACTGGGCAGGAATCCTTCGCGTACTTCCGCCGGAGTACGGGGATCTGCACGCTGCAGGTGATGTGCCGGCGCGCCGGTGCGGGTTACGCTCGTGTCATGAATGCTGCGCGCGGCGGGCCGCACCTTGGCCTGGTGGTCACGGCCATTGCCGCGATCCAGGTGGTGGGCACGCACTTTGCTGCCAACAGGGCGCCCGGTTCGCGCGCGTTGGACTGGCTGGGCTATGCGCTGCTGCTGGCGGGGCCCCTGTTGCTGTTGCTGTGGCGCCGTGCCCCCGAGTTCATGCTGGTGTGCGTGGTGGCCGTGACGGGCGCCTATTTCCTGCTCCGCTACCCGTGGGGCCCGGCACCGACGGCCATGGCGATGGCGATCGTGCTGGTGACGGCGGCCCGGCGCCGCGCGTTTTCCTGGACGGTGAGTGGCACCGTCGTGGGTGTCCTGCTGCTGGCGGCGGTGCTGCGCGGCGGGGACCTGGCCCTGGTCCGGGCCGTGGCGGTCTCGGCCTGGCTGGTCATCATGGTGCTGGTGGGGGAGGCCGTGCGGGCCAGGATCGAGCGGGCGCAGGAGAGCCGGGCGCGCCGTCTGGCGGCGCAGGCGCGGGCCGAGGACGAGTACCGGCTCACGCTGGCCCGGGACATTCACGACGTCGTGGCCCATTCGCTGTCCATGATCAATGTGCGCGCCTCCGTGGCCCTGCACCTGGCCGACCGGGACCCGGGGCAGCTCAGGCCCGCCCTGGAGGCTATCAAGGAGGCCAGCAAGGATTCGCTGGACCAGGTCAGGGTGCTGTTGGGCGTGCTGCGCCGCGATGCGCCCCTGCAGCCGGGCCTCACGCTGGCCCACCTGCCGCAGCTGGTTCAGGACGCCAAGGGTGCCGGACTGGCCGCCACATTGGAGTGCGACGTCGAACCCGGGCTGCTGCGCGAACGCCTGGGTCCCGAGGGGGAGGCCGTGGTGTACCGGATGGTTCAGGAGGCTGTGACCAACGTGATCAGGCATGCGGAGGCCCGCCGCGTGGTGCTGCGGCTGGCACTGGGCAGCGTGGGCCGGGGGCCGGGCCTGCTGGTGAGCGTGGAGGACAACGGGCACGGCATGCGCGGCGCCGCTGAAGGCAACGGGCTGCGCGGAATGCGTGAGCGGCTCGCCGCTGTTGGCGGGTCCCTGACAATGGTGGGGCTGCATCCCGGCACGCGCGCGCTGGCCGTGATCCCACTGGGGGCGGGGCTGGCGGCCAGCCCGCCAGGGGAGATGCCAGGGGCCAGCCCGCCAGCTGACAGCCGGCCAGGGGCCAGCCCGCCAGCTGAGACGCCATGATACGTATCCTCATCGCCGACGACCAGGCATTGCTGCGCGCCGGGTTCCGGGCGCTTCTGGCTGCCGAGCCGGACATGGAGGTTGTGGGGGAGTCCGGGACGGGACGGGAAACGGTGCGTTTGGCCCGGGAGCTCCGCCCCGACGTCGTCCTCATGGACATTCGCATGCCCGACGGGGACGGGCTCGAAGCCGCCCGCCGGATTCTGGCCGATGCAGCCTTGGCCGGGACCCACATCATCATCCTGACCACCTTTGAACTTGATGAGTACATTGTGGAGGCGGTGCGGGTGGGAGCCGCGGGATTCCTGGTCAAGGACACCGAGCCGGAGGAACTGCTCCGGGCCGTTCGCGTGGTCAACGACGGGGACGCACTGCTGTCGCCGTCGGTCACGCGCCGGCTCATGGCAGCCATGGCAGCCATTGCCCCGCGACCCCGGCGCGCACCGGAGCTGGCTGCCATCACGGGGCGTGAACGCCAGGTGCTGGCGCTCGTGGGCGAGGGGCTCAACAATGCCGAGATCGCCCAACGCCTTGTCATCACACCGCTCACCGCAAAAACCCATGTTTCACGCATCATGATGAAATTGTCGGCCCGCGACAGGGCCCAACTGGTGGTCATGGCCTACGAGTCGGGTCTTGTCCAGCCGGGCTGGAACGCCTGAACCGGCCCCAGGCACTCCTCCCACGGCAGTACTGGCGCAGGGAAAGAGTCTCCCCGCGGGCGACGACCGCCAGGTGCCCGCGCGGAAGGATTGAACAACAGCCGAAAGACGGCTGATGGTCAACCCATGGAGGCACACCATGCTGACAACTCTTACAAGCTACGCCGCGCTCGCAGCCCCTGCCATGATGCATCGCGGAGGATATGGCGGACCCGGCTGGTGGTACTTGATCTTTCCGCTGTTTTGGCTGGTCGTAATCGTGTTGTTCATTGTCCTGGGCCCCCGGCGGTGGCACCGAACCCACCAGTGGCAGCACAACCAGGGCGCCGAATCAGTGCTGCGGGAACGGTATGCCCGCGGCGAGATCGACGAGACCGAGTACCGGGCACGCCTGGAGGTTCTGCGGTCGGGGCAGAAATAGCCGGCGGCGGGTCGGTCTAACCGCGCCGGAACAAGGCCGCCTGAACCCGTGAGGCCAGCCCAAGCTTGCCCAGTACCCGTGATACATGGGTCTTGACGGTGGCTTCGGAAATGCCCAGCTGCCGGCCGATCGAGTGGTTGCTGAGGCCCTCGCCCAGGCATTCAAACACCTCAAGCTCGCGGCCGGTCAGCAGCTGCAGTTCCGCCCGCGGCGGCGGTTCCTGGACGGGACCGCTGCCGCGGGAGAGTGCAGCCGCCACAATTCTGGCTGTAACCTCCGGTGCCATCACCTGGTCCCCGGCGTGCACACGGCGGACGGCTTCGGTGATGGCGGCGGGTTCGGCGCTTTTGAGCAGGAACCCTGACGCGCCGGCCTGCAACGCTCCGAACAGATAGGAATCATGGTCAAAGGTGGTCAGCACCAGCACCTTGGCCAATCCTTGTGTGCTGATGGCCCGGGTTGCTGCCACGCCGTCCATGACAGGCATGCGCAAGTCCATCAGGACGACGTCGGGCCGCAGAGTGTGTGCCATGCCAACAGCGAGTGCACCGTCACCGGCCTCGCCAACGACCTCCATCTCGGCAGCGGTGTCGACCACCATCCGCATCCCCAACCGGATGGCGGCGTGGTCGTCAACCAGCAGGACGGTGATGCTGCGCGGGTCTGGATCCCGGGGCAGTGTCATGCGCTGTTCCTTTCCGTTGAACTGGCCGACGACGACGCAGTGGCTCCGGGCACCGGCAGCCGCAGCGCCACCATCCAGTGCCCCTGGCAGGGGCCGGCCGCGACAGTTCCGCCGGCGTGTGCCGCACGGAAATGCATGCTGGGGAGGCCGGTTCCGGTGCTACCGCGCGGAACGGCCGGGTCGTTTGAGGAGCGGGGCAGGGGATTGGCGACAGTCAAGGCAATGGTGCCGGCAGGGCCCCCGCTGAGAGCGACAGTTATTCTTTCGCCGGGTGCGTGCCTGGTGGCGTTGACCAGGGCCTCGGCGGCCACCCGGTAGACGGCAGTCTGGAGCTGCAGCGGCAGGTGCTCGCCGGCGTCGTCCAGGGAATTTGAAAACAACAGCTCCGTGCCCGCGCCTTGATACTGGCGCACCAGGCCCGGCAAATCGCTGAGCCTGCCCGCCATGTCCGTCAGTGCCCCCGTGTGCAGGAGCCTGATCATGTTGTTGAGCTCCTCCAGGCCGGCAACACTTTCATTGCGGACCTGGCGCAGCAGCGCAGTGTGTGGCGCGTCCGGGGCGGCCCCGGACTGCAGCACGGCCCCGGACTGCAGCGCGATGGCCGACAGCCGGGCGGAGATCACGTCGTGGAGTTCGCGGGCCATGTGCGCCCGCTCCTGCTCCAACGCAAGAGCGTGGGCGCCGCGCCCGGACAGAAGCCGTTGCTCGGCGGCCTCATGGACGGCGTCCGCCCGGGCGCTCTCACTGGCCGCGAGCAGGTTGGCCTTGCGCAAGTTCCCCGCCCACTCCACCGGTGTCAGCAAGGTGACAACGGCAACGACGGCTGCCGTGAGTGTTCCGGAAAGACTATAGGTGAAGGCATATGCGGCCAGCACCAAAAATGCCGCCAAAGCCCAGGCGCTGCGGGCGGCGATCCGGGAAGCCTTGGCGGGTGCGAACATCACCAAGGAGAAGAAGAGTTCAAAGACAAGCACGTAGGCCCCCGCGTGCCCTGCCACTAGCAGGCCAATGACGGCACGCGAACACATCCACGCCATGGCTGTTGGAGCGGCCCGCCGAAACAGGACACCTGCGCAGCCCAGCACAGCGAAGGCCAGCCACGCCGAGGCGAATCCCGCCACACGGACATTTCCGGTGGAAGAAATATTTGTGGCCGCCAGGAGCAGGCACAGGGCAAAGTATCCGCCGGCCAACGCCATGTCTTCAACCTTGATAATCGCAAGGTGGCGAACATCAAGGCGCTGGCAGCCCTCACGCAGGCGCGTGAACACCGACGCGGTTTTGGCTGCGGCTGCGGATTTTTCCATCTGCCCATCCTCCGCTGCGAGCCAGCCGGCAGGCAAGCGGAGTGCCGCAATGTGCGACTAAGGTATGACGCCTTGTAGGCCCGATGGCCGGTGTGCTTTACGGCCAGTGTTGCGACGGTGGAGGCATGACTATCGCCATTTATGCGCAATTGGCCGTCCTGGCCCTGATCGACAGCACCAGCATTGGCACACTGCTGATCCCGTTGTGGCTGCTCCTGCGCCCGGACGCCAAACGCCTGGTGCCACGAATCCTGCTTTATCTTGGGGTGTTGGCGGGCTTCTACTTGTTGCTGGGCGTGGCTGTGCTCAGCGGCGCCAGCTGGCTGCTCGGCGGGTTGTCTGTTGACTCGGTGGCACAACTTCCCGCCGTCCAGTGGAGCATGGGCATTGCAGGCGGCCTGATGCTCAGCTACGCGCTATTTGCCGGTTCGGACAGGAAACCGGTGACAGTTGGCGCCGCTGCCCTCCCGGGCGGGACGGTCCATGGCGCAGCCGATGCTCCCACGGCCGAAGACGTCCCGCCGGGGCAACAGCGATGGCAGTTGAGGATTGCATCGGCGCTGGCGAGTCGCGGCGGAATCATTGCGCTGGCACTCGTCGCAGGCCTGCTGGAAGTGCCCACCATGCTGCCGTATTTGGCGGCCATGGGTTTTCTTGCCAATTCAACGTTGCCCTTGGCCGGTCAGCTGGCTGTCCTGGCCCTCTATTGCGTGGTCATGCTCATCCCGGCACTGGTTCTGCTGGGACTTCGGGTGGGCATGGGTACAAGGCTTGACCCGTTCCTGCACCGTGCCAGCAACAAACTGGGGAAATTCTCCGCCGAATCCGTGCTGTGGGTGGTGGGGATCGTCGGCTTCCTGCTGCTGCGCTCGGGCTTGTCATATCTGGCCCCGCTGGCGCCATGGAACCCTTTCAAGTAGTTTCCACGGCCCGGCGGTTCGGTGACTGGGCA
>JBDTQM010000212.1:0-6869 GCA_039932175.1 Specibacter sp. | reverse complement strand
GGCGGGAGGGCGTGGGTATTAGTGGACCACTATCGGCTGGAATCCTTCGGCCCGCAGCGCCGTCAACACCAGTTCGCAGTGCTCGTGCCCCTTGGTTTCCAGGTTCACGGTGATGGAGACATCGCCCATGGAGATGGAGCCGCCCACGCGGGTGTGGTCCACCCCTGTGACGTTGGCGTCGTTCTCGGCAATGATGCGTGAGATGGTGGCCAGCGAGCCCGGCCTGTCGTTGAGCATCATGCGCACCGTCAGGAAACGCCCCGCAGCAGCCAGACCGCGCTGGATGACCTTGAGCATGAGCATGGGGTCAATGTTGCCGCCGGAGAGGATGATGGCCGTGGTGCCGGGGTTCTCGATCTTGCCTTCCATGAGCGCGGCAACACCCACGGCGCCTGCCGGCTCCACCACCATCTTGGAGCGCTCCAGCAGGAAGATCAGGGCCCGCGCCAGGGCATCCTCGCTGACTGTGACAACGTCGTCCACCAGTTCACGGATGATCGAGAAGGGCAGCTGTCCGGGCCGGCCCACGGCAATGCCGTCAGCCATGGTGGATACCTTCTTCAGGGGCACCAGGGCATCGGCGGCCAGGGAGGGCGGGTACGCCGCCGCATTCTCCGCCTGAACCCCAATGACACGGATTTCCCGGCCCAGTTCCTTGGCGCGCGCCTTGACAGCCACGGCAACGCCCGCCAGCAGGCCGCCGCCGCCAACACCCATGATGATGGTGTCAACGTTTGGCACCTGGTCAAGGATTTCCAGGCCGATGGTGCCTTGGCCGGCCACCACGTCAACATTGTTGAACGGGTGCACAAAGACAGCGCCGGTCTCGTTGGCGTAGCGCTCGGCCTCGGCCAGGGACTCATCAACGTTGAAGCCGTGCAGCACCACCTCGGCACCGTGTCCGCGGGTGGCGGCCAGTTTGGGCAGGGCCACCCCCACCGGCATGTAAATCCGGGCCTTGATGCCCAGGGCCTTCGCTGCCACGGCAACGCCCTGGGCGTGATTTCCGGCCGACGCCGCCACAACACCGCGGGCGCGTTCCTCCGGGGACAACCGTGCCATGCGGACGTAGGCGCCACGGACCTTGAAGGACCCGGCACGCTGGAGGTTCTCGCACTTGAAAAATACCTCGGAGCCCGTCAACCGGCCCAGGGCCCGCGAACTTTCAATGGGTGTGAGCGCAATAATCTCCGTCAACAACTCCCTAGCCTGTTCTACATCTGCAAGGGTGACGGGAAGATCGCTTAGTGCGTTCACGGTACTTTTCTCTTTCTCTACGGTATCTCGATGGTGCGAAAACATGGGGTGCGGCTGGGTGGTTGGCGTTTGGGGAACCTAGGGTTTGTCCTGGCCGTGGTCGACGTCGGAGGGAGCCTCAGGTTCGGCAGGTGGAGCGGGGACGGGGGTGAGCCCATATATGTCCGGTAGCAGGGGATCGTTCTCCCAGCCACGTTCGGCAATGTAGCGGATGGAGGAATTGGCCACCGCCAGCAGCGGGACGGCAAACAAGGCGCCCAGAATTCCCGCAACGCCTGAACCGGCGGCAACAGCCAGAATGACGGCGACCGGGTGCAGGTTCACCGCCCTGCCCATGATGAAGGGCTGCAGAAGGTGGCTTTCCAGCTGCTGCACGGCCAGCACAATGGCGAGCATGATCAGGGCGTTCACCCAGCCGTTGGCCACAAGGGCCAGCAGCACGGCCACGGCACCTGTCACCAGGGCACCCACCACGGGGATGAATGAGCCCACGAACACCAGCACACCCAGCGGCAGGGCCAGCGGGACTTGGATGATGGCGGCACCAACGCCAATGCCCACCGCATCGACAGCCGCCACGAGGATCTGCACGCGCGCATAGTTGCCCAGCGAGCGCCAGCCGCGGCGGCCGGCGCCGTCCACGGCGGGGCGGGCCCGGCGCGGGAAGAACTTCACAATGAACGACCAGATGTCCTGGCCTTCCAGGAGGAAGAACAACAGGATGAACAGTGTCAGCAGCAGTCCGGCCGCAAAATGGGTGAAACCGCTGCCAAAGCCCAACGCGCTGGAGAAAATCGCGCTCGAGTTGTTTTGCACGGCCGCCAGGGCCTCATTGAGGTACTTGTTGATTTGGTCGTTGCTGATGCCCAGCGGACCGTTGGTCAGCCACTCCTGGATCTGAATGACGCCTTGGATGGCTTGCTCGCTGAGATCGGAAAAACCTGCCACCATCTGCCGGCCCACCAGGAACAAACCGCCCAGCACAACGACGATCAGGCCCACTTCGGCGATCGCCACGCTGAGGCCCTGCGGCATGCCAATGCCCTTCAGTGCCTTGACCACCGGGCGCAGCAGCGAGGCAATGATCGCTGCCAGCATGAGGGGGATGATCAGGATGGTGATTTGGCTCAGCAGCCACACCAGCATGGCCGAAACAAGCAGGATGACTCCCACCCGCCAGGACCAGGCTCCGGCCACCCGCATGCCAAAGGGGACCCCTGAAGAGTCCGATTGTGTATAGCGCTCTTGATCGTGCGGTGAGGGCGTCATAAACCAATAATTCCCTATGGCGCAAAAATACGTTAAACGGTGTCCATTGTCAGCGTGGCGCCACGCCGGCACAAGGGTCCGGCTGGACGGCCAGTTGGGCGTCAATCCCCCAGTTCATGGTGAAGGACTCCCCCGGTTCCAGCCACCTCAAGCCGTCGCCGGAATTGAACGCATTGGCCGGACCTGTCATGGGTTCCATGGCCACCGCGAGGGAGCGTCCCGGGAACCGGTCGGTGATGTACACGTGGACGTGGGAAACACTGCCGTCGTGCCACAAACCCACGCTGCGCCCGTCCGCAGCGTTCAGCGTGTGCCGGGCGACGCCGTCGTCCGTGTGCAAATCCGTGAAGCACGTGTCCATCAGGGACTCCGGCAGGGCCTTGCCGCCGCGCAGGTCATGGCGGCCGGAGACGGGGGCGGCCCCGGTGGGAATCATGCGCTCGTTGGCAGTCAAGGCGGTGTCCGCGTGGACGGTGATGCGCAGATCCTCGGGGGCAACCCCGCCCAGGGTGAAGTAGGGGTGGGCTCCGAGCACAAACGGCGCAGGCCTGGCTGAATCGTTGATCAGCGTCTGGGCAACGCGCAGCTCCCCCGCCGCGCCCAGTTCATAGCGGACCTGGTGCCGGGCCAGAAACGGGTAGCCGTGCTGGGGGTGGATGACGGCCTCCAGCAGCACATGGGTGGCAGTGTGCTCCAGCGCCGTGTAGCCCACGTTGCGCAACAATCCGTGGATGGCGTTGTTGCGCGGAACTTCCGTGATGTCCAGCTGCTGCGCCACGCCGTCGAGCTCCCACCGCCCGCCGTCCACCCGGTTTGCGAACGGCGCCAAGGTGATGCCGGCGGCACCGGGGGCTATGGCATCGAGCGGATAGTCCTCCACCAGGGCCGTCCCGCCCTTGTCATAATGGCGCAGGCCGGCTGCCAATGCGGTAATAATGGCGGTGGCATCCCCACGTGCCAAGGTGAACTGTGTTCCTGTGGCCGCCCGGAATCCGGCGGTTTCAATGGGAGTTGTCATGGGGTTTAGATTACCGCCTCACAGCACAAAAATTGCCTTAATTCATGCCGGTTGACTGCACAAACAGCCACAACTAATGTAATATTTTGTTTGAAAACTATTTATTTTGATCATTTCGAGTGGAGGGGCTCCCATGCTGGCACCAGAACGTCAGGCACGCATCCTGAAGGAATTGCAACTTCATGAGGCTGTGCGCGTTGCAGACATTGCCGCCGCACTCAACGTCAGTGAAATGACCATTCGGCGTGACATTGAAGCTCTGGACCACAATGGCCTGGCCCGCAAGATTCACGGCGGCGCCATGCGCCTTGCCCGCCTGAGCGCACTGGAGCCCGGCTTCCTGCTCAACGTCGACAAGCAGCTTGACGGCAAGCTGTCCATCGCCGCGCAGGCGTTGGCGCTGATCCAGCCGGGCATGACTGTGGCCCTGACGGGCGGCACCACCACCTACCAGCTGGCCGTGCTCCTGGCACCTGTTTTGGAACGGCTGCGCAACCTCACAGTTGTCACCAACTCCTTGAAAGTTGCCGAGCTCCTCTACCGCCAACAGGGCAACTCGGACCTGAAGGTCATTGTCACAGGCGGTGAGCGCACGCCGTCGGAGGCGCTGGTGGGCCCCGTGGCCCGGCTGGCCCTGGGCAGCCTCAACACGGACATTTGCTTCATGGGCGTGCACGGCCTGGATTCAGACCGCGGCCTGAGCAGCCCCAACTGGTTGGAGGCCGAGACCAATGCGGCGTTCATCGACGGCACCTCCCGCCTGGTCATCCTGGCCGACAGCACCAAGTTCCAGGTCCGCTCCCTGGCCGCCATTGCACCGCTGGCTGCCGTGGACACCATCATCACCGACGACGCCGTCAGTCCCGTCACCGCCGAACAGTTCGCCCGGCTCGTGCAGCACTTCATCACGGCCCCGTCAGCTGCTGACGCCGCGGCCGCCGCACCCATCAGGAAGACCTCATGACGATTGCCACCACAACGCTTCTGGCCGACGGCCGCGAGCTCATCTACTTCGACGACGGCGGTTTGGCCAAGTCCCACGTTGGCGTTGACACCCGCCCCCTGGACGCCAGGTCGGAGGAGAACACCGGCGAGCTGCGCTTTGACGCCCTGACGGGCGACTGGGTGGCCATTGCCGCGCACCGCCAGACCCGCACCTACCTGCCCCCTGCCGACCAGTGCCCGCTGTGCCCCACCACGGGGGCAAACCTTTCCGAGATTCCCGACGCAGCCTATGACGTGGCCGTGTTTGAGAACCGCTTCCCGTCCCTGGGCCCGGCTGTTGGCGACATCCCGGCCAGCCCCGAATGGGGAACCACGGGACGCGCCTTTGGCCGCTGCGAAGTGGTGGCCTTCACCCCCGAGCACACGGGCTCCTTTGGCGGCTTGTCCACCGAACGCGCCCGCACAGTCATCGACGCCTGGGCGCACCGGACCGAGGCGCTCAGTGCGCTGGCGGGTGTCAAGCAGGTGTTCCCCTTTGAAAACCGCGGCCAGGACATTGGCGTGACCCTGCACCACCCCCACGGGCAGATCTACGCGTACTCCTATGTGCCCCCGCGCAGCCAGGTCATGGCCGCCGCTGCCCGGAAGTTCTTTGACGACCACAACGGCAGCGCAACCCTGCTGGGCGACATTGTGGCCAAGGAGTCCCAGTCCGGTGAGCGCATGATCGCCCAGGGCGAGCACTTCAGCGCCTATGTGCCCTTTGCCGCCCACATGCCCCTGGAAATCCACCTGACACCGCACCGCCACGTCCCGGACTTCACGGCCTTGAACAGTGCCGAGCGGGACGAGCTGGCGGTCATGTACCTTGACGTGCTGCGGCGCCTGGACAACCTCTACGACACACCCACCCCGTACATAGCCGCCTGGCACCAGGCACCCCTGGACGCCCAGCTGCGCCCCGCCGGCCGCTTCCACCTGGAGCTCACTTCACCGCGCCGGGCAGCCGACAAGCTGAAGTTTTTGGCCGGTTCCGAGGCCGCCATGGGCGCCTTCATCAACGACACCACCCCGGAGCAGACTGCCGCCGTGCTGCGCGGCACCTCCACGGCCGTGCGCGGCACCACCTCCACGGAAACAATGAAAGCAGGATTGGCATGAGTGCCTCCATCGACGCGGCCCAGGTGGCCGAGGCCTTCCAGGCCACCTTTGGCGCCGCCCCCGACGGCGTTTGGGCCGCCCCCGGGCGGGTAAATCTCATTGGCGAGCACACCGACTACAACGAAGGCTTTGTGCTCCCCTTCGCCATTGACCGTGCTGCGGCCGTGGCCATTCGATTGCGCGATGACAACATTGCCCTGCTGCGTTCCAGCTACGGCGATGAGGGAACAGTGCGCGTTGACCTGTCAACACTGACGCACGACACCATCTCAGGCTGGACCGCGTACCCGCTGGGCGTTGTGTGGGTTCTGCGCCAAATGGGCGTTGCGATTGGCGGCTTTGAGCTGTTCCTGCATTCAACCGTACCCTCCGGCGCCGGACTGTCCTCCTCGGCAGCCATTGAATGCGCTGTTGCCACGGCCTTCAACGAACTTGAATCGGCCGGGCTGAGCCCCAATGAGCTGGTCTTGGTGGGCCAGCGCGCCGAGAACGAGGTGGTGGGCGCCCCGACAGGCATCCTTGATCAGTCGGCGTCGTTGTTGTCCACCGACGGCCATGCCGTGTTCCTTGACTGCCGCACGCAGGAATCCCGGCTGGTGCCGCTGGATTTGGCCGCCGCCGGGCTGCTCATCCTGGTGGTCGACACCAAGATCACCCACGCGCACGCCACAGGCGGCTACTCGGCCCGCCGCGCCTCCTGCGAGCTGGGTGCGCAGGTGCTCGGAGTTGCGGCCCTGCGCGACGTTGTTGCCACCGACCTGCCCGAGGCCGCGGGGCTGCTGGACGATGAGACGTTCAGGCGTGTCCGCCACATTGTGACCGAGAACCAGCGTGTGCTGGACACTGTTGCCGTGCTGGACGACGCCGGCCCGGCCGCCATTGGTGCGCTGCTCACCGCCAGCCACGTTTCCATGCGCGACGACTTTGAGATCTCCTGCCCCGAACTTGACCTGGCCGTGGACACGTCGCTGGCCCAGGGGGCCCTCGGCGCACGCATGACCGGCGGAGGCTTTGGCGGATCAGCCATCGCGCTGATTCCGGCCGCGGCCGAGGCCACAGTCCGCGCAGCAGTGATGGCGGCCTTTGCCGACGCCGGCTTCACGGCCCCCGACATTTTTGCCGTCTCCCCGGCCCCCGGAGCGTGCCGCGTCGCCTAAAACTTGTGGCGGTTTCCGCCGTCGGGCTTAAACATCTATGACGCAGTAGTTGGACCGAAAAC
>JBDTQM010000211.1:0-6898 GCA_039932175.1 Specibacter sp. | reverse complement strand
GCAAAGGAAGCGCCGGGCTGGTCGTCCACCAGGGACGGCGAAGCGTCCACGGCATGTGAGGGTCCGACGATTACCGAAATCAGAACTCCAACGGGGCACCGATACATCTCCACAGCGCCTCCGCTGCCGGGCCCCCAGGGACGTCGCCGCAGGAATCGGCACTAAGTCACCTCAGCCGCTTGGCCCGCATGACTTCGTCGTGGATGGTGATGGTTTCGCCGTCGTGTCCTGCCACACTGCGTGGACGGGATTCGGCAACCACCACATCCCATTGTGTGGGGTTCAGGGAGTCTGCGACTTCCCGGGCCGTGAAGAACATGTCCTCACCGATTGCCTTGTGGGCGCCGGCCTTGATGTCCGACGGCGCGTGCCCCACGATGATGAGCGTCCCACCGACGGCAACAGCTTCGCCCAGCCGGTCGAACAGCTTTTCCCGGTCCGGGCGCGGCAGGTGCATGAATTGGGCCGAGATCAGGTCAAAGGAGGCGGCCGGAGGGGTCCATGCCAGCAAGTCGTGGTGCTCCCAGATGACGGAACCGGGCAACTCCAGCCCGGCAGCGTGGGCAGCGGCCCGCTGCAGCGCGACAGTGGAGATGTCCACGCCGCTCACGTGCCAGCCCTGCCTGGCCAGCCACACGGAGTCCGCACCTTCGCCGCAACCAACATCAAGTGCTTTCCGAGGCGCCTGTGGCGAACCTGAATTAAGTGCGGCAGCTTCGGCCACGAGCTGCGGATTGGGGTTTCCGCTCCAGATCCGCCCGCTGTTGCCGTAGCGCTCGTTCCAATACGTTTCATCAAAAATGGTCGTCATGGGTACAGGCTATACCTGGCGCCAACCCACCATGGGAACAGCTGTGCCCGGCACGCAGCGTGTACCGGGCACAGCAGTTATTTAGTTGCGGTGTTCGTGCCGACTACGCCCGCTTGCCGCGACGCCGGATCATCAGCACCGAGGCTGATCCGGTCAGCAGAAGCGCCATCGCCAACAGCAAGGCCGACGGCGAGGTGGAGCCTGTGATGGCCAGCTTGTCCTTGTCGGTGGCCGCGGTGCCGGTGGCGGTCGTGGCGGCGGTTGAAGCCGTGGTGGCCTCCGAGGGATCGCCAGCAGCGGTCAGGATCAAGGCAATGCTGACCTCAACATCCCCACCGTCGATGCCGGTGCCGCTGATGACAACCGTGTGGGCCCCGGCGGGGAAACCTGACGGCACCTTGACTGTCAGGGACACAGTCCCGTTTGCCGCCACCACGGCGCTGCCCAGGACCACCGGGTCCGAATGCAGTGTGAAGGTGGCCGTGCTGCCCGGTTTGAAGTTCTTGCCGGTCAAGGTCAGTTCAGCGCCCGCAGCCACGGTTTCCTGGCTCACAGTCCCCGACGGTTCATCGGTGGCGGGGGCCGTTGAGGCCGGAACTGTCGGGGCGGCGGTTGTCGGTGCAGCGGTTGTCGGTGCAGCCGTGGGTGGTGCGGTCGTTGCCGGAACGGTTGGCTCCGTGGTTGGTGCCACTGTGGGCGGAACTGTGGGTTCAACCGTTGGCGGTGCCGTTGTTGGAGGTGCCGTGGTGGGGACCACCACGGGGGACGCGACCTTGAGGACAGCCGAGGCCGTCTTCGTGCCCTGGCTGGCTGCAACTGTGAAGTCTCCGGCGGCTGTTGCAAGGGGAATCGTGACAGTAATGCTTGCACCACCTTGGGCATTCGCGGTGATCTTGCCCAGGCTGATGGCTCCCGGTCGCAGTTCCAATGTGACTTCCTGGTTGGCGGCAAAGCCGGTCACGGTGGCTGTGACACTCTTGCCAGCCTCAACGGTGGCTGAAGTCAGGCCCACAGTGGGTGTGGCTGGTTCAACCACGGTGGCAAGCTGCCAACCCTTTGAGGCGAACGCGCCAAACTTCTCAGCCAGCGACTTGCCACCAATCAGTGCTGCAGCGCCAGTTCCATGGCTGGTGACGGTGATCGGCTTGTCGGTGGTCCCATAGCCCCAGAATGGAGTGTCCGATGCTGCACAGTCGGTGCCGGCCTTGAAGTGGATGGTGGCACCGGTGGCGATTTCCAGCTGGCGGAACTGCTCCAGGGAGTTGAACGGACGGGCTTCGGTGCCAATTCCTGCCACCGGGGCCGTGCAGTCAACATGGAGGTTCATGGCAGGCGCGGGAGCAGTTGCCAAGTCACCGTACAAGGAGATGTTGGACAAGTGTGCCGGTGCGCGGGTTTCCTTGATGGTGACGCGGAATTCCTGTGCCGTCACGGGGGCGGCAAACTTCAGGATTCGCAAGACACCAATCGTGCCACCGCCTGTTCCGCCACCGTTGGCGGCGTCGTTGTTGACGGCCGTCCAGGCGCCGTTGACCTTGGCTTCAAGAGCAAACTTCTCCACCGATTGGCCGTGATCCAGCACATGTTCGCTCAGCGAGATGTTGCTGACGACCTTGGGGGAGCCCAAATCGATGCCAACCACGGAATCCACGCCCAGTGCCTGGCTGGCACCTGTGCGTGCGTTGTCATCTGTCAGCAGCGTGGTGCTTTCGCCATTAACGGACACTGGCAGGCCCAGTGCCAGATCATTGTTGAATGACTTGTCCCGCGCCGCCTTGAACCCCTGCAGGGCCGTCACCGAGGCCGGTGCAAACTTGCCCGTGGTGGTGGGCGGCACGTTCAGCAGCAGCACGGAGTTGCGGCCAACGGACTGGTAGTACTTGTTCATCATTTCGGCGGGCTGCTTGGGTGCATCGTTGGGGTGTGCAAACCAGCCCTGGGTCAGGCGCATATCAGCCTCGCCCGGCCACCAGTGCAGGCTGTTCGCCTGGCCGTTCTTGACCGAATTGATCAACGGTCCACGGGCACCCAGGGTGTTTGAGCCTTCTTCAGCAACGGACGTTATCTTGCCGCCGTCCGTGGGTTGGTTGACGGGCAGCACGGCCCACTCGTTGGCGCGGGCCACGCCCTGCTCGTTGCCGATCCAGCGCACATCGTTGCCGCCAACGGCGACCACTGACTGTGGCTGGAGCTTGGCGATCATGTCGTAAAACGCCGGGTAGTCGTAGAACTCCCGCTTGCCGGTGTTGCCCTGGGCGCCGTCGAACCAGACCTCATCAACCTGGCCGTACTGGGTCAGGATCTCGTACAGGGTGTTCAGGAAGAACGCGCCGTAGTCGGTCGCCTGGTACTTGAAGGAAGGCATGGTCTTGCCTGCGCGGTCATCGCCGGCAACCAGGGTGGGGATGGTGCGCTCACTCTTGGCGCTGCCGTTGCCGAAGACGCCGTCGACTTCCTGGTTGGAGTCGGCGGGGGACATGTACAGGCCCACCTTCATGCCGTACTTGTGCGCCGCGTCGGTGAATTCCTTCACGACGTCGCCCTTGCCGTTCTTCCACGGCGAGGAGGCCACGGTGTAGTCGGTGTAGCGGGAGGGGTAGGACATGAACCCGTCGTGGTGTTTCACCGTCAATACGGCGTAGCGGTAGCCGTTGTCGCGCAGGGTCTTGACCCAGCTGTCGGCGTCAAAGTCCGTGGGGTTGAAGCGTGCGGGGTCCTCGGTGCCGTGGCCCCATTCCTGGTCGTAGAAGGTGTTGATGCCGAAGTGCAGGAAAGCTGTCTGGCGCGATTCCTGCCATTCCAGCTGTGCCTTGGTGGGCCGGACAAGCGCCGACTTGGCCAGGATGTTGGCCTCACAGTCTCCCGTGCTGACGGAGATGTAGTTGGCCGGATCAACCAGCAGTGGTTCGCACACCTCGGGCTCACCGGGAGTGAGGTCCTGGTACTTGACCGCTGAGGGCTCGTAGCCGACGGTCAGTGCAGCGAAACGAGTCTTGTCCAGAGAGCCCTTAAAAGCACGGTTGTTTGCCGCTTCCTTGACTTCGGCGCCGAAGGTGGCAGTGGTGGCTGAAGCGGAATTCTTGATGGCTTGGGCGCCTGTCACGGGGGCCAGCAGCTTGCCGTCCATGCCGGCAATGAGTTCGGCTGTGCCGTCGCTCTTGGGCACGTAGACCATGGAGAAGGTGTGCGGCTTGTTTGCTTCCGGCACAGGCACGGACTCGGAGAACGTCTTCCAGGTGCCGCCCGCGTTGGAGCTAAAGCCGTATTCGAAGGCGGTTCCGCCGATATTGTAGCGGGCAAAGAGGTTTCCGCCCACGGCGATCACGGGTGCCTGGGCAACCTGGGGTCCGGACGGGGTGAAGGTTGCCTCGGCAACAAAACCTTTGTCCAGCTTGGTGGTGCCGAGCGGGAAGGCTGTTGCCGTGAAGTCCAGGCCCTCGCCGGTGGCTGTCAGGGTGGCTTTGCCGCCGGCAACAGTCTCGGTGCCGGCCCGTCGGTTCAGGGTGCCCAGCAGCACGTCGCTGCCGGCTGCCGTGTAGGAGTTGCCGGCCAATGCGCCGTCGTAGGAGACATCAAGCAGGTCGGTGGAGGCGGGCTTGGGCTGGTATTCAAAGGCGGAGGGCGCGAAAGCACCCGCTGCCTTGGCCAGGCGGGCATCGTGCAGCATGCCGCTGAAGCCGCGGCCGGATCCGCCAGGGTTGACCTCGTAGCCAAAGCCAAAGACGGAGCCTAGGTTGCTGGCGTTCTTGGCAGGGGCGGTGCTGGTCACGGCCGGCAGCGTTACGCCGTCGAGCATGACCGAAAGCGTGGCTCCGCCGGCCGTGGGCAGGTAGTGGAAGGAAAGCGCGTGTTCCTTGTTCAACTCGGGGTATTCGACGGTGGCCTTGTTGGACACCCAGGTTGAGCCCGTCAGGGAGTCGAAGCCGTAACGCAGTTGACCGCTCTGGGCGCGGATGTAGAAGTTGCCGCCGGCTGAGAAAATGGTGGACATGTCCGCAGCGCCGGCGGGGGTGAACGTCACTTCGCCCAGGAAGCCTTGGTCCGCCGTGTCGGAGCCGGTGGTCATGTCAGTGGGTGCGTAGCGGATGCCGTGGGCGCCGCCCGTGAGCCTCACGCCGCTGAGGGGGACCTGCTCCTCGTTGCCGGTTACGCGGTTGAGCACGCCGTGCATGATTTCATCGCCCGTGGTGGTGTAGGCGGTGTTGCCCACCAGCGAACCGTTGAACCCCACGTTGAGCGAATCGCCGATGGCGGCCTGCGCTGAAAGTCCCGGTGCCAGGAGTGCCCCCACCAGGCTCAAGGTGGCCAGTCCGGCCAGAGCCGGGGCTTTCCGGGATTTGCCCCGGAAGCTCGGCGTCTTTGGCGTCGGCGCACCTTTCCCGTCGCTGCGGATGGAATTGAAAGTCATGAAGATGTCTCCCTCGTGGACGAATCAGTCGATGGTCAGCGCGGCTGTCTTTTCAATCTGGCAACGCTGCCCACGCCCGCAATAAACATCGGACGTATGTGATTCAAGTTACCAACGAGGCGGGCGTTTCTGGTGATTATTACGCATCATGTTTTCCATACCATCACCAATTTGCCCAGCATCCGTGCCTGCATGGTCATGCGTATAGACGTCGGATGTAACGGGCTGTGGTGCCACGTTCTAGGGGGTGAGTTCTGCGCGCTCGTCATCGCGCGGCGCGAAGACCACGGGATTGCTTTCGCCGTCGAACGTCTTGACAGGCCGTTGCGCGGTCCAGGACTGCCAGCCCGGGCTCCCGGAGACGGCAAAGTCCACCCACGCCTTGTGCATGTCGGTGGCCAGGGCCTGCGGAGCGGTGGGCCCGGCCAGCCCCAATGAATCGGGGGAGGACAGGTCGTCAAAGACAAAGCCCAGCTCGACGGCGTGTGCGGCGCGCAAATACTCCACAGGGCTTTGCCATGCGAACTCGTACACAAAAGTGGGCGCCGGCCAGGCGAGGCGGGCATCGGCGAGCTGGTTGACCGGCACGCGCAACACCTTGTCGGTGGCCAGGGCGCCCAGAATTTCACCCGTGATGGAGTGGGGGCGGTTGCGTTTGAACAGCATGACGGCAGCGGCGGAGATGCCGGCCTTGCGCCGGGCCAAGGCCAGGTGCACGCCCTTGAGTTTCATGACCAGGCCGGAGGGGACCAGCCACAGCCGGGCCTCGTCGGTGGTTGTCCCGATGAGCAGGGGAATCTGCGCACCCGCCCCGGACGTCAGGGCGTCAAAGGGGTTCTCCGGTATGAGTTCCGGGTCCAGGGCCAGGGTGTAACCCGAACCGCCCGTAATCGGGGTGGAACCGGCGGTGACCCGGGCCTGGGCGGCCAGCAGTTCTGCAGGCGTGGTCCGGGCAAAGTCGTCCCGGGTGGCGGAGAGCTTCAGGTCCCTGGCGATCTTGGCGGTGATCCTGCCGGCCTTCTTGGCCGGCCGCGCCGTGAGCGGCCCGCTTTGAATGATGGCGCGGCTGAATAGTGCCGGGGCGTGCGGATGCGCCAGCAGGGCCGCCACGGTGTTGCCTCCGGCCGACTGGCCAAACACCGTCACGCGTTCCGGGTCCCCGCCAAAAGCGGCAATTTCAGCCTGCACCCAGCGCAGGGCAGCCAGTTGGTCGGTCAAGCCCAAATTCAGCGGCGCACCCTCAAGAACGGAGAACCCTTCGGCGCCGAGCCGGTAGTTGGGGGCCACGTAGACCACGCCGTCGCGGGCAAAGGAGCCGCCCTGGTAGCCGGCCAGCGCGTTGGAACCATGCTGAAGCGAGCCGCCGTGAAACCACACCATGACCGGCAACAGCTCCCCGCCACGCTCGGCGGGGGCGGCAATGTTGAGGTTCAAATAGTCATCGCCCTCGATGATCACAGTGGGAAGAATCCTTGCCATGGCGCCCGCGTACGGGTTCTGCGGCGCCGTCGGGCCCAGCTCCGTCGCCTCACGCACGCCCTCCCACTGCGTGACGGGAGCGGGCAGGGCGAAACGCAGCGCGCCGACGGGTGCGCCGGCGTAGGGGATGCCCAAGTAGTGTTCGACGCCGTGGCTCACGGTTCCCTGCACAGCACCTGCGGAGGTGGAGACTGTGCGGG